>NZ_DATMVN010000434.1:0-3280 GCF_035563135.1 Streptomyces sp. | reverse complement strand
GCGGAACTCGTATGCCGGCACGGTGCTCCTGTCGGAGGGGTTGGCCGGCGGCCCGGACCGCCGGTGCGGGTCAGTCGGCGGTCAGGTCGCGGCCGCCGCCGGCGCCGCCGGGGAGGATGTTCCGGTCGAAGATGGACAGCGGGATGCTGAGGGAGACCGCACTGTTGGGGATGTCCACGACGCCACCGATGCGCCCCTCGATGGGTGCAGCGCCGAGGAATATGTAGGCCTGCGCGAACGTCCAGTCCATGGCCGGCATCAGGTAGTTGATGGCGTTGAGGCAGGCCTGGCGGTAGGCGACCGTCGCGTTCATGTAGTAGTTCCGGCCGCCCTCGACGCTGATCCCTTCGAAGGTGATGAACTCCGAGTAGTTGGGGCCGACCCGGCCGGGCTTGAAGAACGGCATCGACTGCTTGTAGCGGTTCCATCCCGCCCTTGATCAGGTCGAAGTGCAGATCGATGAATCCGGGCATCTCGATGGCGCCACAGAACGTGATGTCGCCGTCGCCCTGGGCGAAGTGCAGGTCGCCGATGGAGCAGTTGGCGCCGGGGACGTACGCGGGCATGTAGACCCGGATGTCATCGGCGTCGTCGCTGTTGCGGATCTGGTCGTCCGTCCAGTCCTTGCACTCGATCCGGTACGTGCTCCCCGGGCGGACGGTGGCTGCTGGGGGATGTCCGGGTGCCAGCGGTTGTGCCCGGGAACCACCTGGTCGCGCATCGACACACTCAGGTCGCGGTTGACCTCGAAGATGACCTCGGGCATGGACGTGCTCCTTCGTTGCAGCGGTGGATGGGATCGAGGAGCGAGCCGGCGTGCCGACTCTCGCGCCGGCGGGCCGACGGATCAGCAGGCAGCCCGGCGTGCCCCTCGCCCCGGTGCCGACCTGGACCGGTCAGCGAGTGGACCTGGCGGTTGTGACCGGCTGGGACCAGGGCACCGGCTGCTCGGGCAGGACGTGCTCGCCGGTCCGGTCCGTCGACAGGCACAGCGAGCAGATGTGCGCACCGTGGGTCTGACAGGCCGCCATGTCGGGTCGTTCGTAGTCCTGGCGGCAGACGTGGCAGGTCATCGTCTCGCCGGAGGGGTTGCCGAGCTCGTCGTTCATCGGCGCGTCGATGCCGTCGTCGACGCGGCGGAGGTACCAGCGACCCTTGGTGGCGATGGCGAGGATCGGCGGGAACACCAGTGCCAGCACGATGGCGACCAGTGGGGAGTACGGCTTGAGGCCTTCTCCGAGTCCGCCGAAGAACACCAGGATCGAGACGCCGGCCGAGATGAGCATCGAACCGAAGCCGACCGGGTTGACCGCGTAGAGCATCCCGCGGCGGAACTCCGGCTCCTTCGGCGAGATCTTCAGCAGGTACTTGTTGATCGCGATGTCGCTGGCCACCACCACGATCCAGGCGATGCCGCAGTTGGCGTAGAAGCCCAGGATCGTGTTGAGGAAGTCGAACATGTTGGCTTCCATCAGCACCAGCGCGATGACGAGGTTGATGCCCAGGAACACCAGCCGACCCGGGTAGTGCCGGGTGACCCGGGTGTAGGAGTTGGTCCACGCCAGCGACCCGGAGTACGCGTTCGTGACGTTGATCTTCACCTGGCTGATGACCACGAGGACGACTGCGAGGGTCAGCGCCAGCCAGCCCGGCATGATGTCGCTGTAGATCTCCAGGAACTGGTGCACCGGCTGGTTGGCGATCGTCGCGCCGTCGCTGATGTTGGCGATGATGTAGACCGCGAGGAACAGCCCGATGACCTGCTTGGCTGCGCCGAACAGCACCCATCCAGGGCCGGCCAGCACCATCCAGGTCCACCACTTGCGGGCGTTCTCCGGCGTCCGTGGTGGCATGAAGCGCAGGTAGTCGATCTGCTCGGCGATCTGCGCGATCAGCGACAGGCAGACGCCGGCGGCCAGCAGCGCCGAGCCGACGCTGGCCGACTGGTCGTCCTCACCGCGGTACTCGAAGAACGCACCCACCGACTCCGGATGGCTGATCACCAGGTAGGCGAACGGCAACACCATGAGGATCAGCCACAGCGGCGTCGTCCACAGCTGGAGTTTGCTGAGGACCTTCATCCCATAGATGACCAGCGGGAAGATGAGCACCGTGGACAGGGCGTAGCCCAACCACAGCGGGATGCCCAGCCCGAGTTCCAGCCCCTGGGCCATGATCGCGCCCTCGAGCGCGAAGAAGATGAAGGTGAACGTCGCGAAGATGACGTTGGTGACGACAGAGCCGTAGTAACCGAAGCCGCTGCCCCGGGTGATCAGGTCGAGGTCCAGGTTGTACCGGGCCGCGTAGTAGGCCAGCGGGAATCCGGTCAGCACGACGACGACGGCGAAGATGGCGATGCCCCAGAGCGCGCTCGTGGTGCCGTAGGAGATGCCGATGTTGGCGCCGATCGCGAAGTCGGCGAGGTAGGCGATGCCGCCGAGCGCCGAGATGCCGACCACCGCCGGCGTCCACTTCCGGTAATGGCGGGGTGCGAAGCGGAGGGTGTAGTCCTCCAGCGTCTCCCGGGTGGCGGCGTCGACGCTGCGGCCAGTGGCGTAGTGCGGTGCCGATGGGCCGTCCTGGGGTGGACTGTGAACAGCCTCGCTCTGAGCCATCTGGTCTCCTGGGGTAGGCGAGAGAGCGACGATGTGGCGTTCTTCGCGTGCCAGGGAAAAGTAGGAGCCACGTGTTTCCGAGCGATGTGCGCGGCATCAAGCGGTGGCTCGGAATTGTTTACCTGCCTCGACTTGCGATCATGGCCGGAATGGCGGTGTCACACACCGCTCGGAGCTCGCGGTGCACGAGCGGTCAGTCCTCGGCGACCCAGACCGCGGCGTCCGGCGGCAGGGCGACGCTGCCGACCGAGGAGCGCACGTGCGTGGACGACGCGAGCAGCACCGGCCCGGACGTCGGCACCAGCACTGTCGAGGCGCCCATGTTGACCACGCAGCGCACCGTCTCGTCGGCCCCGACGCAGCGCACGGTCAGCACGTCGCCCTGGACGTCGACCGTCGCCTCGCCCGAGCCGAGCGCCGAGTGCGCCGACCGCAGGGCCAGCGCCCGCCGGTAGAGGGTCAGCATCGAGCTGCCGTCCCGGGCCTGCCGGGACACCGCGTACTGCTCCCACTCCGCCGGCACCGGCAGCCACGGCTCGGCCGCGCCGTCGGGGGAGAAGCCGACGCCGGGCAAGGCGTTCCACGGCATGGGCACGCGGCAGCCGTCGCGGCCGGCGCGCGCGCCGCCGCTGCGGTGGAAGATCGGGTCGAGCTTGGCCTCGTCG
>NZ_DATMVN010000433.1:0-8735 GCF_035563135.1 Streptomyces sp. | reverse complement strand
GATCCTGACATCGGACAGTTCGAGCTTCCTCCGAGCCAGTTCCTTCTGAGCGTCCATCGGCAGATCATGGACCGCCGCATCGAGGCCACCCAGATTCCGTACCAGATATCGGATGCCGGCCATCTGGGCGGCGAAGCTGATGTCCATCAGCTCCGGCGGATGACCGGCCCCGGCGCTGGTATTGAGCGGACTTCCGCCGGCCAGCAGGTAACGCAGCTTCCTGTCGGACATGCGATACGCGGTGACGTGCGGCACCAGCTCCGTGCTCGACTCCGCATTCTTCTCCAGTGCCGCGGTATCGATCTCCTGGGAACTGTGCCCGGCGTTGAGGAGGAACACCCCGTCCTTCATCCTGTGGATGTCGTCCTCCCTGATGACGTGCACGGTGCCGGTCGCGGTGATGAACGCGTCGCCGCGCAACGATGCCTCGGCCATGGGCATCACGCGATATCCCGCCATGCGGGCCTGCAGTGCGCGCAAGGGGTCGACCTCGGTCACCACGACGTCCGCACCCAGGCCCCGGGCGCGCGCGGCCACTCCGCGCCCGCAGAGCCCATATCCCGCGACGACCACACAGCTTCCCGGGAAGGAGAAGTTCGCCGTACGCATCAGCGCGTCCACCGTGCTCTGGCCCGTTCCGACCTCATTGTCGAAGATCTGCTTGATCGGGCTGCCGTCCACGGCCATGGCGGGGAAGGGGAGACGGCCCCGGTGGGCCATGCTGCGCATTCGCCGGACACCCGTGAGGGTGCGAACGGAAGCACCGCGTACGACCGGAATGTGTTCCGGGCGTGTGCTGTACAGCAGCCCCAGGAGAATGTCGGCCTCGTCGACGATGAGGTGCGGCCGGGTATCCAGTGCCTCCAGGCGGTCCCGCTCCCCTTCCTCCTCCGTCGAACTGCTCGTCCCGAGCGCCCGGATGCGCGGCTGGAGGTTCAACCAGTCGACGATGTCGTCGTCGGTCGAGGCGGGACTGGACGCGCACGCCACCACCGAGGCCCCCGCGTCCCGCAGGGCGAGCGGCAGCCCTACCGACGTGGCGATCATGTGGGTGGTCAGAGCCACTCGCCAGCCCGCCAGAAAGGGTTCGCGGGCGCACTCCTCCTGCTCCCTCGACATCAGCGGCATGCGCATCCGGGCTGCCACCAGTTTCCCGGGGGGAGGCGACGAGCTACCCATACGGATCATTCCTTCCGATCGGAGGAACCCTCTGCCGGGCTGATCCTGTTTGTCGGCAGGCCGACAGCGTCGTGGCCCAGCACCTGCAATTCGGTCAGCAGGTTGAGAAATCCTCGCGCGTACGGGGAGTCCCTGGTGCTTTTCACCACGGTCGGCCAGTGGACCTGCTCGCGCAGTGGACGGGAGACCCGGAGAAGCGGGCCGAAGTCGCAATGCTGCTCTGTTAAGGAGAGCAGTTTGAGTACCACCAGGTCGGTCGACGCGAGTACCGGCATCGTGACGGATTCAACGATGATCTCATCGGCCCGGTCAAGCATTTCCTGCGTGACGGGTATCCCGGCCGGTCGAAAGAGGACGTCCACCATGCTGTGGGACGATCCCTCGTCGTACGAGGCTTTGACGAGCCAGTCCTCCGGAGGGTGGAAAACCTGGAAGCCCACGCGCCCCAGGGCTTTCTCGGCGGCCGGCACCGAATCTTCCGTCACCACGAGATCCACATCCCGAGGATCCGACCAGCCTCCGCGAGCATAGGCCGCGAGACTGCCGGCCAACGCGAAAGGCACGCTCTCGTTCTTCAGTGCCCCAGCGGTGCGTTTCAGTGTCTCCAGAAGAGCCACCATGCGCTTCATGACACCCACTGACCCATCATGATGAAATCATGAACCTCTGGTACGTGAAGCAGCTTGATCATTTCCGTCGAATCCCAATGAAAACGATAAGACGTGGGACGAGGGAGCGCGACCGCAGTCCGAATCCGGCTGCAACCGAACGCTTCTCATCCCTGTGGTCAGCGGGTGATGACGCCTGGTGGCCGGGGACGGCATGACACGACAGGACTCCTGGTGGTTCCGGCTGGTGATCTCATTCGCCAACGTCTCGACACAGGAGCGTCATAGGTCCCCTGCCGTGCCGTGCTCGATGTTCCGCACGAGGTCGTTGAGCGCGTTTCCTGGCTCGTCTGCGTCCGAAGGCGTGAGCTGAACCCCCGCTGACGCGGGCTGGGCTGCTTCCGGTGGGCGCGCCGCCCCCGGGTGAAGTGCGTCGGAGATGGACTTGACGCCGCCGTGCGCGGTCATTCCGCCGTCCACGGGGATCTCGGCGCCGGTGATGAACGACGACTCGCCGGACAGCAGGAAGACCACCAGCGGGGCGATCTCGTCCACGGTTCCGGTGCGGCCGAGCGGGGTCTCCCGGATGTTGGCCTCGCGGAAGGCCGGTGGGGCGGAGGCGGTCATCCCGGTCTCGATGTAGCCGGGGTGGATCGTGTTGACGCGGATGCCGCGCGGGCCGAGTTCGAGTGCGGCAGCCTTCGACAGGCCCCGCAGGCCCCACTTGCTGGCGGTGTAGGCGACCGGGTAGTGCGCGGTGAGTGCCGCCGAGGAGCCGACGTTGACGATCGAGGAGCCGGGCGGCATCAACGGGCTCAGGTGCTGGATGCCCAGGAGCGGGCCGGTGACGTTGACCGAGTGCACCCGCTCGAAGTCCTCGGCCCGGACATCCCCGATGCGGGCGCGCCAGGTGATGCCCGCGTTGTTCACCAGGCCGTGGACCTGCCCGTACGCGTTCTTCAGTTCGGCGGCGAGTTCGGCCCACTGCTGGTCGTCGCTGACGTCGAGGAGACGGCAGTTCCGGTCGGGCGACACGTCGGTGGCTATGACACGGGCGCCTTCACGGGTGAGCGCCTCGGCTCCGGCGGCGCCCTGGCCGCGGGCGGCGCCGGTGACGACGACGACTTTGCCGAGCAGCCTCTTGGGGTGCGGGCCGGTCACGGCCGCTCCCGGGTGCGGCGCCGGCCGGCCGGCAGGGGCACGGGCTCGACACCGGGGACGACGGTGCTGGTGAGTGTGCCGATGCCTTCGACGGTGAGGGAGACGGTGTCGCCGGGCTTGAGCGGTGGCGGCGTCTGTTCACCGCGCAGACCCCAGAGTTCGGCGAGGCAGCCGCCGTTGCCGCAGGTGCCGGAGCCGAGGACGTCACCCGGCACCACGCGGGTGCCGCGGGAGGCGTAGGCGGTCATCTCCTCGAAGGTCCAGCTCATGTTGGACAGCAGGTCCTCGCCGACCACCTGGCCGTTGACCTCCGCGGTCAGTGCCAGACGCAGGAACCCCTCCCCGTCCCGGTACGGTTCCAGCTCGTCGGCGGTGACCAGGTAAGGGCCGAGCGTGGTGGCGGTGTCCTTGCCCTTGCAGGGGCCGAGGCCGACCTTCATCTCGGCGGACTGCAGATCACGGGCGGACCAGTCGTTGAAGACCGTGTAGCCGACGATGTGCTCGCGTGCCTGCTCAGGAGTGAGATCACGGCCCTCGCGGCCGATCACGGCACCGACTTCCAGTTCGAAGTCGAGGACGCTCGACCCCGGTGGAACGGCGATGTCGTCGTGGGGGCCGAAGACGGCGTGGGGGTTGGTGAAATAGAAGGTCGGCGCCGCGTACCACTGCTCGGGAACGCCGGACACGCCGTCGACGGAGCGGCGTACACCTTCGACGTGCTCCTCGAAGGTGACGAAGTCCCGCACGGACGACGGCTGGAGGGGGCGCAGCAGCCGGACCTGGGAGACGTGGGGGCCCGGTGGGAGGTCCAGAGCGGAGGCACCTGCGTCCAGCAGTGCGGGGAGGCCCTGCCCGGAGGCGATGAGTTCGGTCAGTGAGCGGGCTCCGGGGACCGGATGGAGGGCGTCGTCGTCACCGAGGACGGCGGCATGGGTCCGGTGCCGGTGTTCGTAAGCGGCGAAGCGCATGAGCGGCTCCTGGTGGGAGGAGGGTCCGGGGGCGCGGCGAGCCGTGCCAGGGTGATGGACAGGCTGCCGCGCCCCCGGTGCCGGTGTGGAGGATCAGACCGGCGGGGCGATGAAGACGCCGCGGTCGGGGTCGTTGAAGGACTCCTTGGCGACGAGTTCGTTCATGGGGTTGGCGGTGCCCCACTGGTCGGTGACCTCGGGCCGGGAGAAGTCGTAGACGTGCGGGTGCCAGGTGTCCTCGTCGAGGTTCTCCAGCTCGGTCGTGTACTCGACGGTGTTGCCGTGCGGGTCGAGGAAGTACGTGAAGGTGTTGTCACCCGCCATGTGCCGGCCGGGGCCCCAGATCTTGCGGAAGCCGGCCCGGATGACGCGGCCGGAGCCGCGCATGTACTCGTCGATGCCGCGCATCTCGAAGGAGACGTGGTGCAGGGCGGTGTGCGGGCCCTGGGCGATGGCCATGGAGTGGTGCTGGTTGCTGATCCGCATGAAGTGCATGACCTCACCCATGTGCGGCGAGCTGAGCGTGTCGGACAGCGCGAAGCCGAGGTGGCGCTCGTACCACTCGCGGGTGCGGTTCAGGTCGGGGGAGTTGAGGACCACGTGCGACAGTTTGACGGGGATGGCCTCCTTCTCCTCGATCTTGCGGTGCCGGCGCACCTCGACGTCGGCGGAGACCTCGATGGTGCGGCCGTCGACGTCGAAGAAGCGGAAGCCGTAGCCGCCTCCGGGGGTGTCGACCTTGCCCGGACGGGTGAGCAGCTGCACACCGCCCGCGAGGAGCCGCTCGGCGAGGGTGTCGACGTCGGCAGGGCTCGCGGCACCGTAGGAGACGAGGTCGAGGCGCTTCTCCTCGGCCTCGCGCAGCCGTACGACGTACTGCTCGGGGGAGCCCTCGGCGGCCAGGAAGGAGATCCCGGAGTCCTCGGCGACCTTGCTCAGGCCCCAGACGCCGGCGTAGAAGTCGAGCTGCTTGTCGTAGTCCGGCACCGCCAGGTCGACGTGCCGCAGGTGGGTGAGCAGACGTGCGCTCATGGTGGTTTCCTCCTCAGACGAGGGTGAGATCGAGCAGAGCAGCGGCGTTCGCACCGCGTACGGCGTCGGTGTCGGCCTCGGACAGGTGCGTGGCGCGCAGGGCGCCGACCGGATCCTCGGTCCCCATGTCGAAGGGGAAGTCGGACCCGAGCAGCACCCGGTCGGCGCCGGCGGCGCGGATCAGTTCCCGCAGGACGTGCGGGTCGTGGACGAGCGAGTCGAAGTAGAGCCGCTTGAGGTAGCTGCTGGGCAGGTGGGCGCATCCGGCCCCCGCGTCGGAGCGGGCGGTCCAGGCGTGGTCGGAGCGGCCGATGTGGGTGGGCAGGTAGCCCCCGCCGTGGGCGGCGATCAGCTTCAGACCGGGGTGGCGGTCGAGTACACCGGAGAAGATGAGGTGGGAGAGGGCGACGGCGTTCTCGGTGGGCTGGCCGACGGTGTTGGACAGGTACCACTGGTCCAGACGTTCGTCGAGAGTGCAGCCGAAGGGGTGGAGGAAGACGATCGCGCCGGTCTCCTCGACCCGGGCCCAGAAGGGTTCGTAGGCCGGGTCGGACAGTTCGTGCCCCGGTGCGTGGCTGGAGATCTCCACCCCGGAAAGACCCTGCTCCAGGGCGTGTTCGAGAGCGGGCACCGTTCGGCCGGGATGCTGGAGCGGGACGAGTCCGAGGCCGCGCAGCCGTCCGGGGGCGGCCGAGCAGTGCGCGGCTGTCGCCTCGTTGGCGAGCCGGTACAGCTTCTCCGCGGTCTCCTCACCGGCCCAGTAGTGGTAGTGCGAGGGAGAGGGACTGACCAGCTGTACGTCCACGCCCTGCGCGTCCATCGCGGCCAGGCGCACGGCCGGGTCGGTCAGCCGCGGAATGCGCTCGCGCACCATGGGCCCGCTGACCGCGAGAGCGGCGGGGCCGTTGCGGCGGGCGTCCAGCGCCCGTGCCTCGGCGAGTCCCCGCTCCCCCTCGGCCAGCGCCTCGACCTCGGGTATCAGGACGTGCGCGTGCACGTCCACGGTGGGTGTGGTCACGGCAGCTCCCGGAGCATGGTCATGGTGCGGGCCATCAGGCCGGGCACGTCGGCGTCGCGTACTCCGTCGAGCTGCCACTGGCCGATCTGCACGGACGCCTCGACGACCGGTCGGACACGGGCGATGCGCCGCTCGTGGTACTCCTGGAACAGGGCGTCGTCCCAGGTGCCGGAGGCGGTCAGCAGCTGCGCGAGCACCCAGGCGTCCTCAAGGGACAGGGCGGCGCCCTGCGCGAGGGTGGGCGGACAGCAGTGGGCGGCGTCGCCGACGAGGACGACCCTGCCACGGTGCCAGGACCCCTCGACCAGCATGCGGTCGAACCAGGTGTAGTTGACCTTCGCCGGGTCGGTGATGTGCTCGGTGATCTCGGGCCAGAAACCCCCGTAGTGGCGGGTGAGGCCGCGCATCTCGTCGGCGTACGACTCGGGCGGTATGGAGGCCCGGTCCCGGTTCGCCTCGACGACGTAGGCGTACAGGGTGTTCTCGCTGGTGGGGCAGTAGCCGGAGATGTAGGCGGGGTCCCCGTAGGCGAGGTCGGTGCGGGTGACGCCGGCCGGTCGCGGGGCGGCGACGCGCCAGATGGCCATGCCGGTGGGCTCGGGCTCGGCGGTGATGCCGATCGCGGCACGGGTGGCGGAGCCGAGGCCGTCGGCGGCGATCACCAGGTCGTAGCGGCCCACGGTGCCGTCGCTGAGGCGCACCGAGACCCCGTCGGCGTCCTGGCCGAGGATCTCGGCGGTGGTGCCGAGACGGACCGTGGCGCCGCTCGCGCGCACGGCTTCGATGAGGATCTGCTGGAGCTGGGGGCGCTGCATGCCGAAGGTGGCGGGCAGGTCGTCGCCGCCGGTGCGCAGGTCGTCCTGCACGTGCAGGACCGTGCCGTCGGGGGCGGTGATGCCGACCGAGCTGAAGCCGAAGCCGGACGCCTCCACCTGCTCCCAGACGCCGAGTTCACGCAGGACGCGCAGGGCGTTGCCCTGGAGGGTGATGCCGGAGCCGGCGGTGGCGTTCCAGTCGGCCTTGGCCTCGACCAGGTCCACCGCCGTACCGGCGCGGCGCAGCAGGACCGTCACGGCGTTGCCGGCCGCGCCGCCACCGATCACGAGGATCGTGCGGGCGTTGCTCATGGGGAACTCCTTCGTCCCTCGGTCTACTTGACGGCGATCGGGTTGACGGGCGAGCCGACCGCGCCGGTGATGGGCAGCGGCGCGGCGGTGAGCCAGAACGCGTACCGGCCGTCGGCCGCGCAGTCCTCGGCGAGGGCGTCGAGGTCCCACATCTCGCCGATGAGCAGGCCGATGTTCGGGATGGCGACCTGGTGCAGGGGCTGGAAGGCGTGCTCGAACTCGTTGGGCCGCACCTCGAAGCCCCAGGTGTCGGTGGCGATCGCGGAGATCTCGGAGCCGTGCAGCCAGTCGGCTGTGGTGAAGGACAGGCCGGGGGCGGGCCCGCCGGCGTAGTCACCCCAACCGTCCCGGCGGGCCCGGGCCAGCTGGCCCGTGCGCACCAGCACGATGTCGCCACGGCCCACGGTCACGCCCTGGGCATCGGCGGTCGCGGTGAGGTGTTCCTCGGTGATCGCGAAGCCGTCCGGCAGCTCACCGTCCGTGCCGATCGCCCGCCCGACGTCCAGGAGCACGCCGCGTCCGGCCACGTGCGGGGCCATGTGCTCGATGCCGGTGACCAGGTCGCCGTCCGAGGTGACGACCTCTTCGGCCGGGCGCCCGTTCCACGCCTTGCCGTGGTCGAAGATGTGCCCGAGCCCGTCCCACTGCGTGGAGCACTGCAACGGCATCGCGATGACGTCGTCGGCGCCGCCGAGACCGTGCGGGAACCCCTGGCGGCCCAGGGCCGCGTCGGTGCCGGTGTCGAGCATGGTGTGCACCGGGTTGGTGCGCCGCCGCCAGCCCTTCTGAGGGCCTTCCATGTCGAAGCGCTGGGAGAGCGAGAAGCTCACGCCCCGCCGTACGAGAGCGGCGCCTTCGAGACGCTTCGCCTCGTCCAGGAAGTTGAGCGTGCCGAGCACGTCGTTCTCACCCCAGCGGCCCCAGTTGGAGCACACCTGCGCGGCCCGCGCGATCGAACCCTCGGGATCGTTGTGGTCGAGGGGGGTCATGAGGCCTCCGTCACGCATCGGGTGCGCTGGGCACCGAGACCGGTGACCGAGCCGTCCATGACGTCGCCGTCACGCAGCAGCCGGCCCCAGTGCATGCCGTTGCCGGCCGGGGAACCGGTGAGAACCAGGTCGCCGGGGAGCAGACGGGCGGACTGCGAGGCGTAGGCGACCACACGGGCGACGTCGAAGATCATGTCCCTGGTGGACTCGTCCTGCATGGTCTCGCCGTTCAGCTTCAGCGTCACCCGCAGATCGTCCGGGTCGGTGATCGACGAGGCGGGCACGATCCAGGGGCCGAGCGGCGTGAAGCCGGGCGCGTTCTTGCTGCGGAGCCAGTCGGTGCCGATCTGCGGCATGTCCCGGCGGAAGACGGTCGCGCGGTCGGTCAGGTCGTTGGCGATCGTGTATCCGGCGACGTGGTCCAGTGCTTCTTCCACGGACACCTGGTGGGCCGCCCTGCCGATCACGACCGCCAGCTCCAGCTCCCAGTCGGGCTTCTCGACCCATGCGGGGAGCACCACGTCGTCGTAGGGGCCGGTGATCGCGCTCGGCAGACCGATGAACACGTACGGCAGGTCCTCGGCGGCCCGCCGGTCCATGATCTCCGCGGCTTCCGCGCGCCGCTCCTGCTCGGGCCGGTCGTCGCCGGGGGC
>NZ_DATMVN010000432.1:0-2301 GCF_035563135.1 Streptomyces sp. | reverse complement strand
GTGTGGCCGTGCGCCCGGCCGTGCGCTCTGGCCCGCTCCGAACGCAAGCGCTTCGATGGTTCCTGCGTGGGTCGGCCCGCCGAACTGGACTCGGTGGGCTGGGGGACACCGCCGCCCCAATCCCCGCGGGCGGCGAACCGGTCCGGGAGGTGGCGAACACCTCCCGGACTGTGCGCCGTACGGGTGGGGTTCCGGAAAAGCGGACGCGCGGACCGGCGCACCGGGGGGATGCGCCGGCCCGCACGTCATCGCCCCGGGGCCGGGTGCCCGGGGTGCTGCGGCGGCCCTGCGGGGGAGTCGCCCGTGGTCCGGGGGCGGGCGCGCGAAGGTGGCCCCGGCGTGCCGCCGGGAGCGAAACGCGCGGTTCCACCGCGATCGGAAAATGGCCGGATAGCGCCGGTCGGACAGAGCGCCGTGAAGCCCCGCGACCATGGCCAGATCACGCCTGTACCGGTGCCACGCCGGGGCGGGGGCAGCCACCGGGGGCGGACGCCTCAACTCCCGCACGGCCCACTTCCGTTGCCGGGGAGTCCACGGAGCGGTGGTCAGGCCTTTGCCAGGGGCGCATGCACAGCCGGTGTGCGCCGCCCGTACCCCCTCCCGGGTGCCGTTGTCGTGGCAGCATGTCCCGCAACGGCGTTCCCGTGTCCTGGTACGCCGGTTCGTCCACAGCCTGTGGAGGCGGCGATGCGTTGGTTGGTGGGGTGGAGCAGTATCGCCGCGAGCTTCGGCACCGTGGGCGCGGTCGGTCCCCACGGGGAGGGGCGCACCGTCCATCCGGTGGGCTCCCAGCTCCTGTGGGGGGACCCGGACCCGCTCTGGGCCGTGGGCGACTGGCGCCCCGACGAGATCCGCGTCATCACGGTCGCGACCCGTGACGGGGCGCCCACCACCCGCCTCGCCGTCCTCGGCTGCTGCGGGGCCACCGACGAACAGCTGCGCCTCGGGCTGCTGGCCGCCCGCGGCGGAGCGCTGCGCCACCTCACCGCCTGGCCCGGCAGCTACACGGCCGTCGTACAGATCGGCCGCCGCATCACCGTCGCCGGGGACCTCGCCGGAGCCCGCCCCGTCTTCCACACGCCCTGGGCCAACGGCACCGCGTACGCCACCGCCGCCCTGCCGCTCGCCGACCTCATCGAGGCACAGCTGGACATCGGGCACCTCGCCGCGCTGCTGGCCTGCCCCGAGACCCCGGAGGCGCTGGGCGACGGCACACCGTACGCCGGGGTGAAGCGGATCCCGCCCGGGCACGCGCTGATCCTCCGGGAGGGCTCACGCGAGATCACCGGCTACGAGGCGGTGGCCTCGCTCGCCGTGGCGGCAGCCGAGACCGATCCGGTGAGTGCGGTCGAAGGGGTGCGGGACGCGCTCGTCGAAGCCGTACGCGCCCGGCTCACGGCCCCGCGCCACGCCCCGGAAACCCTCCCGCCCGACCCCGGCCCCGTCCCCGGCATGGGGCCCGCCGAACGCCGCGCCGCCCGGGGGGCGCCCGTCCCCGGCATCGGTTCGGACCTGTCCGGCGGCAGTGCCTCCGCCACGCTCGCCCTGCTGGCGGCGGGACTGCCCGGACTGCCGGGCACCGTGCTCGGCCATGGCACGGGTGCGGGCGAACGGCTCCTCGCCGTCACGTTCAACGACCTCTCCGCGCAAGGCCACGAGGACGAGCTGGAGCGCGCCCGGGTCATCGCGGCCAACCCCCGCCTGCACCATGTGGTCGTGGCGGCGGGCGAGGAGGCCCTGCCGTACGCGTCGCTGGAGAGCGGCCCGCTCACCGACGAGCCCGCCCCCTCCCTCGTCGTCGCCGAGCGCCACCGCCGGCGGCTGGCCGCGGGCAGCGCCGACCACTTCGTCGGCCACGGCGCCCGTCAGGTCCTGGACGCGCACCCCGCGCGGCTGGCCGACCTCCTCATGGACCGGCGCAGACGCCACCTCCTGCGGCCCGTCGCCGCGCTCGCCAGGGCCGAAGGGCCCTCCACGCATTCCCTGTTCGTCCCCCTGGCCGTCTACCGGGCCGCCCGCCGGCTGGCCCGTACGTCGTACCGCACCGGGCTCGAAACGGCGGCGTCCCTGCTGCCCGAAGCGAACCGGGACGCTCCCGGCCTCGACACCCCGGCCGACGCGTCGCTCGCCTCCCTCGCCTGGTCCCGGCCCGGCCCCGCCGCCCGCTGGCTCACCGGGGAGGCACTCGCGGAAGTATCGGTTCGTCTCCAGGAGGCGGCGGTCCGGCCCGCGTCGGTCCAGCGTCCGGGGGAGGCCAGGGCGCGGGCGGCGCTGGCCCGGCACGCGGCCGACCAGCGGATC
>NZ_DATMVN010000431.1:0-11940 GCF_035563135.1 Streptomyces sp. | reverse complement strand
GAGGCTCAGGGAGCCGTCCGCGTCGGTCAGCCGGCGCAGGACGGCGATGCCGCGCATGAGCGGTGCGACGGCCTCCGCGGGCGCCTGGGCGCCGGGCTGGGTGGTCCGGGTCGGTGGCATCTGTCTCTCCGTCGGGTGCGTCCGTGCCGGAGAGACACGGTACGGCGGCAGGCGTGCGGCGCGTGCCGCGCCCCGGCCGCCGGATGTGTGTCCGGATGTGTCGGGCAGGAGCCGGGACCATCGACAGGGCTCCGACCCGGGCGGCAAACTCCTGACATCGTAGTGAAGGAAACTTCACTACGCGAACTAAACGGATGGACGGTCCCATGGACAAGGTGGTCGCGTCAGCGGCGCTGGCCGTCGCCGACGTGCCGGACGGCGCGTCGGTGGCAGTGGGGGGCTTCGGCCTCAGCGGTGTACCGAACGTGTTGATCGATGCCCTGCACGCGAGCGGCGTCAGCGGGCTCGGTGTCGTATCCAACAACTGCGGAGCGATGGACTCCGGTCTTGCGGTGCTGCTCTCCGCCGGCCGGATCAGCCGGGTGACCGGCTCGTACATCGGCGGGAACAAGGAGTTCGCCCGGCAGTACCTCGGAGGTGAGCTCGAACTCGAACTGATCCCGCAGGGCACGCTGGCGGAGCGGCTCCGTGCCGGCGGGGCGGGGATACCCGCGTTCTACACCCCCGCCGGGGTCGGGACGCAGGTCGCCGACGGCGGGCTCCCCTGGCGCTACGACGGTGAGGGCGGGGTGGCCCTGGCCTCACCGGCCAAGGAAGTACGCGACTTCGACGGCACCGAGTACGTCCTGGAGCACAGCATCCGCACCGACTTCGCCCTCGTCAGGGCGGCGAGGGGCGACCGGCACGGCAACCTGGTCTTCAACAAGTCCGCACGCAACTTCAACCCGCTCGCCGCCATGGCCGGCCGCATCACCGTCGCGGAGGTCGAGGAGCTGGTCGAGCCGGGCGAGATCGACCCGGACCACGTGCACCTGCCGGGCATCTTCGTGCAGCGGGTGGTCGCGCTGACCCCTGAGCAGGCCGTGGACAAAAAGGTGGAGAAGCGGACGATCACGGAGCGGAAGGCACGGGACTGATGGCCTGGAACCGGAACGAGATGGCCGCGAGGGCGGCCGCGGAGCTGCGCGACGGGGAGTACGTCAACCTCGGCATCGGGCTTCCCACGCTGATCCCGAACCACCTGCCCGAGGGTGTGCACGTCGTCCTGGAGTCCGAGAACGGCATCCTGGGCACCGGTGCCTTCCCGTACGACGAGGACGTGGACCCCGATCTGATCAACGCCGGCAAGGAGACGGTGACCGTCCGGCCGGGCGCCTCCTTCTTCGACTCGGCGCTCTCCTTCAGCATGATCCGAGGCGGACACATCGACACCGCGGTGCTCGGGGCGATGGAGGTCTCGGCCCGCGGCGACCTCGCCAACTGGGCGGTGCCGGGGAAGATGGTGACCGGTATCGGCGGAGCCATGGACCTGGTGCACGGGGCCCGCCGCGTCATCGTGACCATGACGCACACCGCCAAGGACGGCAGCCCGAAGATCGACGAGGAGTGCACCCTGTCGCTGACGGGCAAGGCGTGCGTCCATCGCGTCATCACGGATCTCGCCGTGCTCGACGTGACGGAGGACGGCCTGGTCCTGGTGGAGACCGCCCCCGGGGTGAGCACCGTCGAGGTCCTGGACAGGACGGCCGCTCCGGTCCGTACGCCCGAAGGGATCACGTCATGAGCTTCCGCCCCCGCGACGTGTACGTCGTCGACGCCGTCCGCACCCCGATCGGCAGGTACAGCGGCGCGCTCGCGCAGGTACGGCCCGACGACCTCGCCGCCCACACCATCCGCGCGCTGCTCGGACGCACCCCGGACCTCGACCCGTCGCGCATCGGCGACGTGGTGCTCGGCAACGCCAACGGCGCGGGTGAGGAGAACCGCAACGTCGGCAGGATGGCCGCGCTCCTCGCGGGTCTGCCGGTCTCCGTCCCCGGCGTGACCGTCAACCGGCTCTGCGCCTCCGGTCTCGAAGCCGTCGTGCACGCGGCCCGCGCCGTGGCGCTGGGAGACCACTCGCTCGTCGTGGCCGGCGGCGTCGAGTCCATGACCCGCGCCCCGTACGTGCTGCCCAAGAGCGACCGGGCCTTCCCGGCCGGGCACACCGAGATGTACTCGACCACCCTGGGCTGGCGCATGGTCAACCCCCGGATGGATCCGCAGTGGACGGTGCCGCTCGGCGAGAGCGCGGAACTGATCGCCGAAAAGCACTCCATCAGCCGTGAACAGCAGGACGAATTCGCACTCGCCTCCCACCGGAAGGCGTCGGCCGCCCGGGCCGCGGGGCTGTTCGACGGAGAGATCGCACCGCTGACACTCCCCCGGCGCAAGGGCGATCCTCTCGTGGTGGACCGGGACGAGTGCATCAGGCAGGACGCGTCGCTGGAGGCCATGGCCAAGCTCCGCCCGTCCTTCCGCACGGAGGGCGGCACCGTCACCGCGGGCAATTCCTTCCCGCTCAACGACGGTGCGGCGGCCCTGCTGCTGGCCGACGAGGAGGGGCTGCGGGCCACCGGCCGCGAACCTCTGGCACGGATCACGGCATCCGCCGTGTCCGCCAACGAGCCGCACTACTTCGGGCTCGCCCCCGTCGAGGCCGTGAACAGGGCGCTGGACCGGGCGGACAGGAACTTCGCCGACCTCACGGTCCTCGAACTCAACGAGGCCTTCGCCGCCCAGGTGCTGGGCTGCGTCGCCCAGTGGCCCGGCCTCGACCCGTCCGTGCTCAATCCGCGCGGCGGGGCGATCGCGATCGGCCACCCCCTCGGCGCCTCGGGGGCCCGCCTCGCGGGGGCCGTCGCCCACCAGCTCAAGGCCGCCGGGTCCGGGGTCGGCGTGGCGTCCCTGTGCATCGGGGTGGGCCAGGGATCCGCGCTGGTGCTGGAGCGGTAGACCCCGCAGCCGGCCCGGCATCGTCCGGCCGGCCCGTTCCCCGGCCGCTGAAGGCTCCGGCGCGCGGCAGCATGGGCTGAAGGCTTCGGCGTGCGTGCACCGCGGCGGGCCTCTCCCGAGCGGCGAAACGGGCGGGCCGGATGAATGATGAACAGATGCTGTGGTGCTGCGGGCGCCGTCCGGCCTCCTCGCCGGGCGGACCGGAAGACGTGACGACGCCGGGCGCGGACGGAGAGGCCTGCCCGGTGCCGGCGAGGGCCGCCCGATGAGATCCACGGACGGGCTGCTGGAGATCGGCTTCATGCGCACGGTGTTCGACAGCCTGGGGGCGGGAGTGTTCGTCACCGACACCACCGGCCTCCTCATCGCCTGCAATCCACGTGCCCAGCGGCTTCTGGGCCGTCCGCAGGAGCAGATGCTCGGGCACGACATGCATGATCTGCTGCACCGCGGGAAGGACGGCGGCGCGGTCCCGCGGAGCGAGTGCGGTCTGCTGAAAGTGCTGGACACCGGCCGGCCGGCCGAGGGGAGCGAGGAATCCTTCCTCCGCGGGGACGGCAGCCTGGTGCCGGTCATCTGGGCGGCCACCCCGTTGCGGCACAAGGGGCGGGCGGAAGGCGCGGTGGTCGTCTTCCACGATTTCAGCCTCCACCGTGACGCCGCCGAGCAGACCGCGGCCTACCTCGCCGCGCTGGAGGGCCTCACCGCCCGGCTGACGATGGTGGCCGAGGTCTCCACGGTCCTCATCTCCACCTTGGACACGCCGGAGATGCTGAACAGACTGGCCGGACTGCTCGTACCGGACATGGGTGACTGGGCGGCGATCGACGTCCGCACGGCCGGGCAGACCGGTGAGATGCAGCGCGCCGCCGTCCGCACCCCCGGCGACCACGGCACGGCGCATGCGCTCACCGGCCCGTTGCCGCCCTTGCCCGAATCCACCCGTTCGGCAGTGGTCCAGGCACTGCGGAGCGCCGAGCCCGTCCCCCTGGACGCGGAGCGCCTCGCGGAGCAGCCCGACAGTCCGCTCGCGGCCGCCCACCGGGATCTCTTCGACCGGCTGGGAGGAACCTGCGCCGTCGTGGTCCCCCTGCACACCCGGCGGAAGGTCTTCGGCGCGCTGACCGTGGCGCGTGTCGCCCCGGGGTCCTCCTACACCGAGGCCGAGGTGTTCGTGCTCTCGGACATCGCGCGCCGCGCCGGCCTCGTCATGGAGGCCGCAGAGCTCTTCGAGCAGCAGCGTCACGTAGCCGAGACCATGCAGCGCCAGCTCCTCACCCCCCTGCCGCAGGTCGACCACCTCGCGCTGGCGGCCCGCTACCGGCCCGCGGAGAGTGCCGCCGAGATCGGCGGGGACTGGTACGACTCCTTCCTCCTGGGCGACGGAGTCCTGACCATGGTCATCGGGGATGTCGTCGGCCACGACCTCAAGGCCGCCGCCCACATGGCCGAGGTCCGCAACATGCTGCGCGCCCTGGCCTGGGACCGGACGGAGCCCCCCAGCCTGATCATGCGCCGGCTGGACGAGGCCATGACCCATACCAGCGACGCCCCCATGGCGACCTGCGTCTTCGCTCGCGTCGAGGGCGCGGAGGGCGGCCCCTGGCAGCTCCACTGGGTCAACGCCGGCCATCCGCCGCCCCTCCTGATCACGGCCGGCGGGCAGACCCGCTTCCTCGAAGCCGGCCACGGCCCGCTCCTCGGTCTCAGCTCGGCCCTGCACATGGGGCTGGGGTGGCCCGACGCCCGCGCGGACCTTCCGCCCGGGTCGACTCTCCTGCTCTACACCGACGGACTCGTCGAGAGCCGCTCCCGTGACATCGAGGCCGGTCTCGCCACGCTGCGGCGGCATGCCGCGGCCCTGGCCCGCCGGGACGTCGAGGACTTCCTCGACGAGCTCCTGAACCGCATCGACCCCAGCGGTGACGACGTCGCCCTGCTGGTCCTGCGCATCCCGCCTGCCGGCGTCGGTGCCGGTGACGACGAGGCGCCGCCGCAGCACGCGCACAGCCCTGCCGCCTCCGACCGCGGAGCACCCGGCTCCCGCATCGAGGACACGCCTGTCAGGGACACCTCCGAACCGGCCTGACACACCCGGCGGCCCCCACCCGACGCGGACCACGGCTCCGGGGGAGGACGGCTGTGCCCCGGCTCGGCCGGGGGCGCGCCGTGACGCGTCGTCAGGTCCGCGCGGCCTGATCGAGCAGCCTTTGTATGTGCAGTCCGTGGGCCGCGTCGATGCCGGTCCCCTCGCCGGTCCGTACGGCGGTGGCGAACTCGCGTCGCAGGACGGGCCAGCATTCCTCGTGGTCGATGTCCGCCGTGTCGTAGACCAGCTCCTCCCCCGGGCCGAACAGTTCGACCCGGGTCCTGGCCCGTGGGAGCTGCACGGCGCCCGAGAGGGATGCCTGACTGACCGCACCGTTCTCGTGCTCGCAGGTCAGCTCGATCCAGCGGCGCGGGTCCCCCGTGGCCCGTACGGAGACGATCGGCGCGACCGCGCTGTCCAGGATGTCCAGGAGGTGCGGGCCGAGGTCGAGCAGCGCTCCGTGTTCCAGCCGCCAGGAGGTGGCGAACTCCCCGCCGAGGAAGGCCCCGTGCAGATAGCAGGAGCGGGCCCCCGTCACCTGACGCGTGGCCGCTTCGGCGAGGAAGGCGCGGGTGGCCGGGTGGTAGCGCTTCGTGAGGACGAGCTGGGAGATCACTCCGTGCTCACCGACGGACTCCGCCACGGCACGCGCCGCGTCGAGGCCGGCACCGAGCGGCTTCTCCAGGAGGAGGGCGCGGCCCGCTGCCGCGGCGCGCGGGGCGAGAGCGGCCTGGACGGCGGGCGGCACGGCGAAGGCGACCGCCTCACACCGGTCCAGCAGTTCCTCGAAGGAGGCGACGACCGGCGCCCCGTACGGTGCGGCGGCTTCGGCCGCGGCCTCCGGACGGCGCGCCCAGACCGCCGTCAGCGCCGTCTCCGGCCCGGCAGCGAGCATGCGGGCGTGCATGGCGCGCGCCCAGGGGCCGGCGCCCACGAGACCGACGCGGACCGGTTCGTAGGGCCAGGTGTCCGGGAGGGGGGTGGTGGACATGGTGCTCTCCGTCGTTGTGCTGCGGGTGCGGTGCGCTCAGACGCCGTCGCCGGTACGGGCCAGTGCCGCGAGGCGGGAGTCGGCGCGGTCGGGGGCGTACAGGTGGTCGATGACCATGCGGGCGGCGCCCACCAGGGCGGCCCGGTCTCCCAGTTCGGAGGTGACGACCTGGAGGTTGGCGGTGGTGCGCGGCATGGCGCGCTGGTAGATGAGTTCGCGGACTCCGGTGAGGAACGGGGTGCCTGCCAGATCGCCGCTCAGCATCAGCACGCCGGGGTTGAGCAGGGTGACGACCGTGACCAGGACCTCACCGACGCGCCGCCCCGCCTCGCGGGCGAGCCTGACGGCATCCGGCTGCCCCGCGGCGAGGTGCTCGCGCACATCGGATCCCGACGCGGTGGGCACACCGGCGGCGGTGAGCTGTCCGGCGATGGACCGGCCGCTGGCGACCGCGGCGAGGCATCCGTAGGAACCGCACATGCACAGCGCGTCGGGGCGGTCGTGCAGGCGGATGTGGCCGATGTCGCCCGCGCCCCCGTCGATGCCCCGGTAGATCTCACCTCCGACGACGACTCCGGCGCCGATCCCTGTGGAGGCCTTGACCAGGACGAACGCACTGCAGTCCGGGTGACCGGCCCGCTGCTCCGCCAGGGCCATCAGGTTGGCGTCGTTGTCGACGAACACGGGCAGGGGCCCGGCGGCCGGCATCGCACCGACGTGCTCGGCCCAGGCCTCGCGCAGTCGCTCCCGCACGGGGAAGCGGTCCCAGCCGGGCATGATGGGCGGCTGCACGATGCGGGCCGACTCCCAGTCCACCGGGCCCGGCACGGAGAGCCCGATGCCGCAGACCCGCTCGGGACCTGCCCCGGCCTCGGCGAGCAGGGGGCCGAACCCGCGTGCCAGCCGGTCCAGGGCGCGGTCGGGGCCGTCGGCGATGACGAGGTCCCCGGTGTGCTCGGCCAGGACGGTTCCGGAGAGGTCGAGCACGGCGACGCGGGCATGCCGGGTCTCCAGGTCCGCGACGAGCACCACGGCATGCGACGGGTCGAACTCCAGCCGGGCGGAGGGGCGTCCACCGGTGGAGGTGCCGCCGGCGCCGCGCAGCCAGCCCGCTCCGAAGAGCTGGTCGAGCCGGTGCCCCACGGTGGAGCGGGACAGGCCGGTCGCCTGCTGGAGCTCTCCGCGCGTGGTGGCCTCACCGCTGCGGATGAGCTGCAGCAGATGTCCCGCGCTGGCCTGGTTTCCTGCCATCCCCGTCGTCCTCGCCCTGTCTGTCGCGTCCGTACCAGCCCGGGGGCTGTCGGGTTCCTGGCCGCCGGCCGTCCCGGCTTCCGTCGTCAGCCCTTGTCCGCACCGCTGGTCAGACCCTCGGTGAGGAGCCGCTCGGCGGAGAAGAACAGGAGTACCACAGGGATGGTGAGGACGACCGACCCGGCCATCAGCACCGTCTTGGACACCTCTATGCCGTTGGCCAGTTGCTGGAGCCCCAGGGAGACGGTCCACCGCTCGGGGTCGGCCGCCAGGAAGAGGAGGGCGAACAGGAACTCGTTCCAGGCGATCATGAACACGTACAGCCCGGTGGCCATGAGGGTCGGCAGGGCGAGCGGCAGGATGATCCTGCGCACGGTCTGCAGCCGCGACGCGCCGTCGATCGCCGCCGCTTCCTCGATGCTGAAGGGGATGGTGACGAAGTAGTTCTTCAGCATGTAGATCGAGACGGGGACGGTCTGCGCGATGTAGACGACGGCGAGCCCGACGAGGCTGCCGGACAGCCCCATCTTCGCGAACATGACGAAGAGCGGCACGGCCAGCAGTGTGGCCGGGAAGAGGTAGACGGCCAGGAAGACCGCGCTGACCTGCCGGTTGCCGAAGAACTTCAGCCGGCTGACGGCGTACGCGCCCGGTACGGCGGCGGCCAGCGTGAGCAGGACCGTGGCGACGGCGACCAGTGCCGAGTTGAGCAGCATGCCGAGGAAGCCCTGGCCGCCCTCGGCCGAGGACCTGAGGACGCTCCGGTACGTGTCGAGCGTGAAGTCCTTGGCCGAGACCCAGAGGCTGCCCGGGTCGAGGAGCAGTGCGTCGATCGGTTTCACCGACAGCATCAGCATGTAGGAGAAGGGCACGATCGTGATCGCCGCGAGGAAGGCGATCACCACCCACCGCAGGACTCCGAAGAACCGTTCCTCGAACTGGGCGCGGGTCAGCCGCGGCCGGGGGCGCCGCGCTCCGGGCAGCGGGCCGGCCGTGCCCTTCGCCTGTTCGCGCGTCGTGGTCGGGGCGGGGGTCATGCCGCTTCCTCCTGCATCTTCCTGCCGAAGAACTTGAAGTAGACGCCCAGGAGGGCCATGAGCACGACAGCGAGGACGAGCGCCTGGGCGGAGGCGGCTCCGACGTCGAAACGCGAGGTGAGGAAGTCGTAGACGCGGACGGCCACGACGTCCGTGCCGGAGCCGCCGCCGGTGAGCAGATAGACGTCGTCGAACTTGTTGAACGTCATGATGAAGCGCAGGACGGACAGCAGGGCGATGACGGGCATCAGCTGCGGCAGCAGGATGTGCCGGAAGCGCTGGGTCAGCGTGGCACCGTCGACCTCCGCGGCCTCCTCCAGGCCGGCCGGTACCGCCTGCAGGCGGGCGAGCATGAAGAGGAAGGCGAACGGGAAGTAGCGCCAGGTCTCGAAGGCGATGACCGTGAGCAGTGCCAGCGGGATGTCGAAGTGGATTCCGAACAGGCCCACTTCGTAGGACCTGGTGGACAGGAAGGCGATCGGGTCCTCCCACCCGAAGAGCTTGTGGCCCCATTCGTTCACGATGCCGTACTGCGGGCTGAGCGCGACCTCCCAGACGAAGGAGACGGCGACCACGGGAGCGACGTACGGCAGGAGCATGGCGGCCCGCAGCGCGCCCCGGCCCCGGAAGGGCCTGCGCAGGGCGAGGGCGGCGATCAGCCCGAGGACGACGGAACCTGCGGTGGAGCCGACGGTGTAGAGGAGTGTGGTGCCGAGGCTGCTCCAGAAACCGGGTGAGCCGAAGACCTGGGAGAAGTTGTCCAGGGTCCAGCGGCCGAAGAGGCCGTTGACCTGGATGTCGACCAGTCTGGCGTTCTGGAAGGCGAGCAGGACGGTCCACAGGATCGGCAGGATCACCACGACCAGGACCACCAGGAAGGTGGGGGTCACGAAGGCGAGGCCTGCGCGGTTCTCCCTGCTGCTCGAACTCTGTGTCGGGACGCGGCGCTTCTTCGCGCCGCTCCGGGTTGTGCTCATGGGTCGGTTACCTCGTGAGGGAGCGGCGTGCGGCTACTGGAGGGACTTCTGGAGGGCGGTCACTTCGTCGTCGGCCTCTTCGGCCGCCTCGTCGGGCGAGAGCTGGCCGCTGGTCATCGCCCCGATCGCCTTGGCGACGGGGAGTTCGCCGTTCGTGGCGCCGACGAGGGTGCCCTGGCCCTGGGTGAGGCCCCATCGCTTCATACCGCCGACACCGATGACGAGCTGGTCCAGGAGCGCCGGAGGGTAGGCCTTCTGCATGGACTCGCGGCGGTCGACGCCCATGACGCTGGCGCGCCAGCCCTGCGCGAAGACGCCGGGCTCCTCCACCGTGCCGGTGCGGACGGGGATCTTGCCCTCCGGCGCCATGCCGAACCAGTCGGCGTACCCCTTGCCCATCATGTACTCGATGAACTTCCTGGAGGCGTCCGTCTCGGCGGTCCGGGTGACGGCCCATGACGTGATCTCGCCGAACTGGGCGGGTTCCTCGCCGTCGGGGCCCTTCAGGGAGGTGACGACACCGGTGTTGCGCGCCAGGAACTTCGGGTCCTTCCCGCACTCCGGGCAGCTGGGCAGCGCGTCCGACCGCAGGCCCGCCAGCTCGTCCAGGAGGAAGGAGGACCAGACCATCATCGACGACTTCCCGGCGAAGTAGGTGGCGCGGGTGCTGTCCACGCTCTGGGTACCGGGTGCTCCGTGCTCGCGGGCGAGACGGTCGTACGCCGCGAAGGCGTTGCGGCACGCCCGGGAGTCGAGAGCGGGCTCGCCCGCCTCGTCGACCAGCTGGCAGCCGTTGGCGAGGGCGAGGTCCTCGAAGCTCTGCTGGGTGAAGACGTCCGAGGGGTCGGTGGCCAGCGAGATCCCGTCCCGGCCCCCCTTGTCGAGCACGGCGGCGGCCTTGAGGGCGCTCGCGTAGTCGTCCGGTGCGTCGAGCCCGGCCTCGGCGAAGAGGTCCTTGCGGTAGACGAGGATCTGGAGCCAGGCGTCGGAAGGGACGCCGAGCCTGGTGCCGCGGTCGGAGGTGAGCGCGAGCGCGTTGCTGTTGAAGGTGCCCGGCCGCAGCTCCTTCACGATGCGGTCCGCGACCTCGGTATCGAGCAGGCCGTTGCCGTACATCTGCCAGATCTGCCCCATCGGGACCGCTCCGATCACGTCCGGCAGATCACCGGCCGCCGCCGCGGACATGATCAGCTGCGGCAGCTGGGCCTCGTCCACACCGACGAGATCGACCTGGACGCCGCTCTCCTTCTCGAAACGGCTGATGACCTTCTCGGTCGCCGCCATCCGCGGCGGCAGGTTCTCCTGCGACCACACCGTGATCCTGTTGTCGGGCCGCTCCGCGCCGGAGCTGCCCGAGCAGCCGGCCAGCAAGCCGGCCGCCAGGGTCGCGGCGAGCCCGAACAGGGTCGCCCTCGACCGTCGGGTCTTCATCACCATGCTGTGTCCTCACGCTACTTACGCATTTTCCTGATGCATCTCAGCACCACTTTTGTTTGTTGACAAGACATAACTCTGAGATATCTTCGACGGAAGTCAGCGAGCAACACCCCCTCCAAGCGCTACCGGAGCCCCCGTGGAACGCGTCGTCCAGTTCACCGGCCCCCGTCAGGTCGAAGTCGCCGAGCACGAGAGCGCTCCGCTCCCCGCCGGGCACCTCCGGGTCCGCACCCGCTACTCCGGTATTTCGGCAGGAACCGAACTCACCGCCTACCGGGGCACGAACCCCTACCTGACGCGCACCTGGGACGCCGAGGCCCGGATCTTCCGTGACGGAGCGGCCGGGATCGAGTACCCGGTGGCCGGCTGGGGCTACTCCGAGGTCGGCGAGGTCACCGAGGTCTCGCCCGAGCTCGTCGGCACGCCCGGTATGCCGGTCACGGGCGACCTGGTCTGGGGCATCTGGGGCCATCGCAGCGAGGGCGTCGTCCCGGCCGGGCGCATGGTCGGCCACACCCTGCCGGCCGGTCTCGAACCGCTCGCCGGGGCCTTCGCCCGGGTCGGTGCCATCGCTCACAACGCGATCCTCGCCGCCGACATCCACCTGGGCGAGGACGTGGCCGTGTTCGGCCAGGGTGTCATCGGGCTGCTCACCACCCGCCTCGCCCAGCTCAACGGCGCGCGGGTCACCGCGGTCGACGCGCTCGACGGCCGGCTCGCCACGGCCCGTGAGTACGGCGCGCGGCGCACCCTCAACGCCCGTACCGACAGCGTCGCCGAACGCATCCGTGAGGCCACCGGCGGGGCGGGCGCCGACGTCGCCATCGAGATCAGCGGCGTGTACCCGGCCCTGCACGAGGCCGTGCGCTCCGTCACCGTCGGCGGCCGGGTCGTGGCGTCCGGCTTCTACCAGGGCGACGGCGCCGGTCTGCGCCTCGGCGACGAGTTCCACCACAACCGGGTGCAGCTGATCTGCTCGCAGATAGGCGGGGTCCCCCCGCAGCTGGCGGGACGCTGGACCGTCGAACGGCTCCAGCGGACGTTCCTCTCCCTGGTGGCCGAAGGCCTGGTCGACGTGAAGTCTCTGGTCAGCCATGTCGTCCCGGTGGCGGAGGCCGACGACGCGTACGTGCTGCTCGACGAGACCCCGGCCGATGCCCTCCAGGTCGTCCTGGAGTTCTGAATCCGGGCGCCTCCCGTCCG
>NZ_DATMVN010000430.1:0-3413 GCF_035563135.1 Streptomyces sp. | reverse complement strand
CCCCGGGGCCCTCGACGAGCGGGAGTGGACCGAGGCCGTGCGCGAGGGCGTCGGGCGGATCCGCGAAGGACGGCTGGAGAAGCTGGTGCTGGCCCGGGACGTCGTGGCCCGGCTGGACGCGCCCCTCGACCCCGTGGCCGTGGTCCGCGACCTCGCCCACCGCTACGAGCAGTGCTGGACGTACTGCGTCGGCTTCGGCGACGACGCCGGGACGGGGACGGGCCGGCTGGTGGGGGCGACCCCGGAGATGCTCGTGCAGGTGTTCGACGGCGTGGCCCACGCCCGGGTGCTCGCGGGCACGCTGGACCGGGACGCGGTGCCGGCCGCCGAGGACCCGCAGGCCTTCGCGGCCCGCGTGCTCGGCGAGTCCGAGAAGCAGCAGCACGAGCACGGCTTCGCGATCGACTCCTTGGTGGCGTCCCTCGCCCCGTACACGGAGGTCGTGACGACCTCGCCGGAGCCGTTCATCCTCGAGCTGCCCAACGTGTGGCACCTCGCCTCGGACGTCACCGCCGTGCTGCGGCCCGGGCCCGCGGGGGACCCGCCGTCCTCCCTGGAGCTAGCGGAGGCCCTGCACCCCACGGCCGCCGTGTGCGGGACGCCCACCGCCGTGGCCGCCGCCACGATCCCCGAGCTCGAGCAGATGGACCGGGGCCTGTACGCGGGCCCCGTGGGCTGGCTCGACGCCGCCGGCAACGGCGACTGGGGCATCGCCCTGCGCGGCGCGGTGCAGGAGGACGAGCACACCGTGCGGCTCTTCGCCGGCTGCGGCCTCGTGGCCGCGTCCGATCCCGAGGCGGAGCTCGCCGAGACCTGGGCGAAGCTGCGGCCCATGCTCCAGGCCCTGGGCCTGCGCCCGGCGGCCGCGGCCGTAGCGGCCGCCGGGCGCGGGGCCCCGGAGGCCTCCGCGCTCTAGCTGTACTGACCCACCAGGTTGTTGATGACAGGAGAGACCTCCGGGTCGAGTGTGGAGTTGTCTAGATTCCGGCCCGACCACGGAGGTCTCCCATGTCACACGCTAACGCCCGCCTGACTCCGGCGGGACGGCGCATCCTGATCGATCGCATCACGACCGGGCGCCCGGTGGCGCACGTGGCCGCCGAGATGGGGATCTCGGCCACCACGGCCTGGCGATGGTGGCGCCGTTTCCAGGAGGAGGGCCCGGCCGGACTGATCGACCGACCATCGAGGCCACACTCCTGCCCGCACCGCACCCGCCCGTGTGTCGAGACCCGGATCCGCATCACCCGGTTCCTGCTGCGGCGAGGGCCTCTGGTCATCGCCCGGGCCACCGGGGTGCCGGCGGCCACGGTGGGCCGGGTCCTCGCCCGCTACGCCACCCCCTCGCTGTCGGCGGTGGATCCGCTCACCGGCACGGTGATCCGCACCAGCCGGGCCACGTCCCGGCGTTACGAGCACCCTCATCCGGGGTCGTTGGTGCACCTGGATGTGAAGAAACTCGGCCGGATTCCCGACGGCGGTGGCTGGCGGGCCGATCCGGCCCAGAGCGCGGCCGTGCACCGCACCAGCCACGACAGGCTCGGCTACGACTTCGTGCACACCGCCATCGACGACCACTCCCGTCTGGCCTACGCCGAGATCCATGCCGACGAGAGGGGCGCGACCTGCGCGGGGTTCCTGGCCCGGGCCGCGGCTTACTTCGCCGGCCACGGCATCCCCAGAATCGAGCGGGTGCTCACCGACAACGCCTTCGGTTACCGCAAGTCCACGGCATTCCGCGCCGCGGTGGCGGCCCTAGGCGCACGACAAAAGTTCATCAAACCGCACTGCCCGTGGACCAACGGCAAGGCCGAACGGCTCAACCGCACCCTGACCACCGAGTGGGCCTACGCCCGCGCCTACACCAGCAACGAAGACCGTGCCCAGGCCTTGCCGCAATGGCTGGAGCACTACAACCTAGACAGACCCCACACCGGCATCGGCGGCCTGTGCCCGATCGACCGCATCACCAACGCTGCGGGTCAGTACAACTAGCCCGACCGGTTCGGGCAGGTCGGTCCCATCCCCGGGGTGGCCCGAGGCCAGATACCGCCCGTCCATGGTGATGAAGCCCATGAGGTCCACGACCGGTCCCACTGGGTTCAGTTTCCGTTCCTTCAGGCGGAACAGGCCCTCGTGGGTGGCCAGCAGGATCGTGCCCGTGCCTGTATCGCGGGTGATGGCGTGCACGTGGGTGATCGCCGTATCAGTACCGCCGCCTGAGGGTGCAGGGGCGGTGGACTCCGACTGCGGAGAGCAAGCCACTAGGGCACTTGTACCGAGCAGGCCGAGGCCACCGGCGAGCAGACGTCTGCGGGTCAGGGGATTCATGGGTCCTTTCCGCCTCGCACCACACCGCGAGGACCACCCACCATTCTCGATCGGTCAGCCTGGGAACCTGCGGCGCTTTCCTTGAAGGTTTGGCGAAGATTCCACCCCCCACCCGCCTTCGGGCCGGAGGCGGCAGGGACCGGGGCGACACTGAAGTCATGAACCCTGGCATCGATGCGGCGCCCGGGCGGGTGCTGGTGGTTGACGACGAAAAACCTCTGGCGCAGATGGTCGCCACCTACCTCACCCGAGCCGGCTACGACGTCGCCCAGGCCCACACCGGCCCCGACGCCGTGGACGCCGCCCGCGCCCAGGAGCCGGACGTCGTCGTCCTGGACCTGGGGCTACCCGGGATGGACGGAATCGAGGTCTGCCGGAAGCTGCGGGAATCCTCCGAGTGCTACGTGCTGATGCTCACCGCCCGCGGCGACGAGGAGGACAAGCTGACCGGGCTGGCGGCGGGGGCCGACGACTACATCACCAAGCCCTTCAGCGTCCGCGAACTCGTCGCCCGGGTGGCCGCGGTGATGCGCCGACCCCGCACCACCGTGGCGGCTGCCGAGCAGGCCCGGGTGTTCGGGGACCTGACCGTCGACCTCACCGCCCACGAAGCGCGACTGGGTGAAGAGCCGGTGGGGCTGACCCGCACCGAGTTCGACCTGCTGGTCGCCCTGTCGACCCACCCGCACCAGGCGCTGACCCGCCGTCAGCTCATCGACATCGTCTGGGACCCCGCCTGGGTGGGCGATGAGCGGCTGGTGGACGTGCACATCGGGCACCTGCGCCGCAAGCTCGGCAAGGACCCGAGCCGCTACATCGACACCGTGCGCGGGATCGGCTACCGGATGGTGGCCCGATGAGCCCGCAACGACGTCCCCGGGGGCTGGCCTGGCGGTTCTTCCTGGCCCAGGCCATCGTGGCGGCCGTCAGCATCCTCGCCGCGGTGGTCGTCGCTTCCCTGGCCGGCCCGCCGATCTTCCACGAACACCTCGTGCGCGCTGGGGCCGGGACCGATCCCACGCAGGTGATGCATGTGGAGCGGGCCTACCGCGACGCCAACCTCTGGACGCTGGGGGTGGCCC
>NZ_DATMVN010000429.1:0-7950 GCF_035563135.1 Streptomyces sp. | reverse complement strand
GGGGGTGTTCGGGCTCGCCGCTGCGGGACCGGCGGCGCGGGTGGTGACCGGGCTGGTGGACGGCGGTGCGGTGGCCGGGCGGCTGGTGGCGGCGGCCGGGCCCGATCTGCATCTGGAGACCGTGGACGCCGGGATCGTCGTGCTGGACACGCGGCTCGTCACCGGCTGGGACCTGGTGGGCGCCGGAGCGCGGGCGGGGATCAGCGTGCCGGTCATGGCCGTGGGGAGCGGTGGTGTGCAGGACGGGCTGTTCTGAGAACGACGACCGGTACGGCGCCGTACCGGTCGGTCCCGTACGCGTACGCCCGTGGCGCGAGCGGCCCGGCGGCGGGTTTCTCAGGGAATTCACAGCTAGGCGAAAGCTCTCTCTCACGGCCGTCTCACAGGCTTGAGCCATGACGACGATCTCGCCCCAGGGGCGTACAGAACTGCTGAGGTCCGACCGCAATCCCGTACGCGTCCTGGTCGTGGACGACGAGGCTCCGCTGGCCGAGCTGCTCTCCATGGCCCTGCGCTACGAGGGGTGGGAGGTGCGCAGCGCCGGGGACGGCGCGGGGGCCGTCCGCACGGCGCGCGACTTCCGTCCCGACGCGGTGATCCTCGACGTGATGCTCCCCGACATGGACGGGCTCGCCGTGCTCGGCAGGCTGCGGCGTGAGCTCAACGATGTGCCCGTGCTGTTCCTGACCGCGCGGGACGCGGTGGAGGACCGGATCGCCGGGCTCACCGCGGGCGGCGACGACTACGTCACCAAGCCGTTCAGCCTGGAGGAGGTCGTGGCGCGGCTGCGCGGACTCATCCGGCGCTCCGGCACGGCGTCCGTGCGCAGCGAGTCGACGCTCGTCGTCGGTGACCTGGTGCTGGACGAGGACAGCCACGAGGTGAGCCGGGGCGACGACTCGATCCATCTCACGGCGACCGAGTTCGAGCTGCTGCGCTTCCTGATGCGCAATCCGCGCCGGGTGCTGAGCAAGGCGCAGATCCTGGACCGGGTGTGGAACTACGACTTCGGGGGCCAGGCCAACGTCGTCGAGCTGTACATCTCCTACCTGCGCAAGAAGATCGACGCGGGGCGGACCCCGATGATCCACACCCGGCGCGGGGCCGGGTATCTGATCAAGCCCGGTGACTGACCCCGTGAGCGGGAGGAGCGCGCGCCGCCCCTGGACGCTGCGCACCCGGCTCGTCGTGTACGCGGTGACGCTCATCGCGGTCGTCGCGGCGGTGATCGGCTCGGTCACCGCCATCGCCTTCCGGAGCTACATGTACGGGAAGCTGGACGGCCAGCTGCACGACATCACCAGGCTGGCCGAGGCGCGTCCGCCGGGCGGCGGCACGATCACCCCGGGCGGCCCGGGGAGCGGGGACCCGCTGGACTTCGTCGGCAGGGGCGGCCCCGACACGGTCGGTGCCGTGGTCGCCGATGGTTCCGTCACCGTCTCGAAGGTGATGAACGGCCCGGACGCCCCGCAGAGCACCGAGGAGCTGACCGGTGCGCAGGAGGACGCCCTCGAAACCTCGGGGGTGACCCCGGACGGCGGGCCCCATGACGTCGAACTCCCCGGGCTGGGCAGCTACCGCGTCCAGGTCGTCCCGTCGAGCGAGGGGACGTCCGTCCTGGTCGGCATCCCCACGGCCGAGGTCGACAAGGCCGTCACCACGCTGATCCTCGTCGAGGTCTGTGTCACCGGCGCCGGGCTCATCGCCGCCGGTATCGCCGGTGCGGCGATGGTCGGTGTCGCGCTGCGTCCGCTGCGCAGGGTGGCCGCCACGGCGACCCGGGTCTCCGAACTCCCCCTGCACAGCGGCGAGGTCGCCCTGTTCGAGCGGGTCCCGGACGCCGAGGCCGATCCGCGCACCGAGGTCGGCCAGGTCGGCGCGGCCCTCAACCGGATGCTGGGGCACGTCGGTTCGGCCCTGGACGCGCGGCAGAAGAGCGAGACGCGGGTACGGCAGTTCGTCGCGGACGCCAGCCATGAGCTGCGCACCCCGCTCGCCTCGATCCGTGGTTACGCCGAACTGACCCGGCGCGGACGGGAATCCACCGGGCCCGACACCCGGCACGCCCTGGGGCGGATCGAGTCCGAGGCGGAGCGGATGACGGGCATGGTCGAGGACCTGCTCCTCCTGGCACGTCTCGACGCGGGACGGCCGCTCTCGTACGGGAGCACCGATCTCTCGCCGCTCGTCATCGACGCGGTGAGCGACGCACGTGTCGCGGACCGCGCCCCCGGCGGTAGCTCCGTCGGCGGTTCCGGGGCCGCTCATCACTGGCGGCTGGAGCTGCCCGAGGTGCCCGCGACGGTGCTCGCCGATCCGACGCGCATCCAGCAGGTGCTGGTCAACCTGCTCGCGAACGCCCGCACACACACCCCGCCGGGAACCACCGTCACGGTGCGCGTGCGCCGGGCGAGCAGGGAGCAGCCCTGGGTGACCCTGGAGGTCCAGGACGACGGGCCCGGCATCCCGGCGGAGCTGCAGCCCCGTGTCTTCGAACGGTTCGCGCGCGGCGATGCCTCACGCTCCCGGCACGCCGGGTCGACGGGGCTCGGTCTCGCCATCGTGCAGGCCGTCGTGACGGCGCACGGCGGATCGGCCGAGGTGCGGTCGGTGCCGGGCGACACGGTGTTCGCCGTCCATCTGCCGGCGGACGCGGTGTACGGGGAGCATGCGGACAGCTCCGCCGGGACTTCCGCCGACGGCCCTGTGACCATGGACGGCAACTCCGCCCACGCCTCTGCGGCGTACTCGGACGAGCGTCCCGCCCACGCCTCTGCGGCGTACTCGGACGAGCGTCCCGGTCACGCTTCTGCGGCGTACCCGGACGAGCGTCCCGGTCACGCTTCTGCGGCGTACTCACAGGCGGGCCACAGGCTCAGCACACAGAGATGACAGCGCGGTTGGCGAGTGTCGTGCCATGCGAACCGACACTCCTTGGAGCACCCTGCCGGCCCGGGAACACCTCCTGGCCACAGCGGTCGGCGCGGCCGGCGCTCCCGCTCCCGCACCCGTGCTCGACGTGGTGATCCCCGTGTACAACGAGGAGAAGGACCTCGAAACGTGCGTGCTGCGCCTGCACGACCATCTGGCGCGGACGTTCCCCTACGGCTTCCGGATCACCGTGGCGGACAACGCGAGCACCGACCGTACGCCGCAGGTGGCGGCCCGGCTCGCGGACCTCATTCCCGAGGTGCGGTCGTACCGGCTGGAGGAGAAGGGCCGGGGGCGGGCGCTGCGCACCGTCTGGTCCTGGTCGGACTCGCCGGTCCTCGCTTACATGGACGTGGACCTCTCGACCGACCTGAACGCGCTGCTCCCCCTGGTCGCGCCGCTGATCTCCGGTCATTCCGACCTGGCCATCGGTTCGCGTCTGGCCCGCAGTTCGCGGGTGGTGCGGGGTTCTAAGCGGGAGTTCATCTCGCGGGCCTACAACCTCATCCTGCGCTCCTCGCTGGCCGCCGGCTTCAGCGACGCCCAGTGCGGCTTCAAGGCCATACGGCGCGAAGTCGCGCAGCGGCTGCTGCCGATGGTCGAGGACACCGGATGGTTCTTCGACACCGAGATGCTGGTGCTCGCCGAGCGGGCCGGGCTGCGCATCCACGAGGTGCCGGTCGACTGGGTCGACGACCCGGACTCCACCGTGCACATCGTGAAGACCGCGACCGAGGACCTCAAGGGTGTCTGGCGGGTGGGCCGGGCCCTGGCCACCGGCGCCCTGCCGCTGGACCGGCTGGCGCGTCCCTTCGGGGACGACCCGCGCGACCGGGCCGTGCCCGGGGTGCCGCGCGGACTCGCCAGGCAGCTGGCCGGTTTCTGTGCCGTGGGCGTGCTCTCCACCCTGGTCTACCTCGTCCTGTACTCGCTCTTCCGGCTGGGCGTCGGGCCGCAGTTCGCCAACGCCGGGGCGCTCCTCGTGTCCGCCGTCGCCAACACGGCGGCGAACCGGAGGCTCACCTTCGGGGTGCGCGGCCGGGGCGGTGCCGTGCGCCATCAGGCACAGGGGCTCGTCGTCTTCGCGATCGGGCTCGCCCTCACGAGCGGTTCGCTCGCGGCCCTGGGCACGGCGTCCGCATCCGCGTCGCACGGTACGGAACTCGCCGTGCTGATCGCGGCCAACCTCGCGGCAACGGTGCTGCGGTTCCTGCTCTTCCGCGCCTGGGTCTTCCCCGACCGGCGCACCGGCCACCAGGACGCCCGCAAGGGGTCCGCACACGAACTGAGGAACGTCCGATGACCGCCGCCGCACACTCCGGCCACCTCCAGGCACCGCCCGGCCCCCCAGGGGCATCCGCGCACGCCGCGGGCACGCGGGAGCCGCTGTCACGGCGCCTCCTGCGGGGCCGGCCCGAGGACCCGCGCTGGGCGAGGCCCGCCTTCCTCGGCATGCTGCTGGTCATCGGGCTCGCGTACCTGTGGAATCTCAGTGCCTCCGGTTACGCCAACTCCTTCTACTCCGCCGCCGTACAGGCCGGCAGCCAGAGCTGGAAGGCCTTCTTCTTCGGTTCGCTGGACTCCGCGAACGCCATCACCGTCGACAAGCCCCCGGCCACGCTCTGGCCGATGGCCCTGTCGGTGCGGATCTTCGGCCTGAGCTCCTGGGCGATCCTCGCGCCCCAGGTGCTGATGGGCGTGGCCATGGCCGGTGTCCTCCACGCGGCCGTACGGCGCCGCTTCAGCGCCGCGGCCGGGCTGATCGCGATGGCGGTCCTCGCGCTGACCCCGGTCGCCGCGCTGATGTTCCGCTTCAACAACCCGGACGCGCTGCTCGCGCTGCTGATGACCGTCACCGTCTGCTGCGTGCTGCGCGCCCTGGAGGGCGGCCGGACGAAGTGGCTGGTCTGGGCGGGTGTCGCCGTGGGACTCGCGTTCCTGTCGAAGACCCTGCAGGCCTTCCTGATCCTGCCGCCCCTGGCCGTGCTGTACGCGGTGTGCGCGCCGGTGTCCGTGCGGAAGCGGTTCGGCCAGCTCGGCCTGGCGGCGCTGGCGGTGGTCGTCTCCGGCGGCTGGTGGGTGGCGATCGTCGAGCTGTGGCCCGCCTCCTCGCGGCCGTACATCGGCGGCTCGCAGAACAACTCCTTCCTGGAGCTCACCTTCGGCTACAACGGACTCGGCAGGATCAACGGCGAGGAGACCGGCAGCGTCGGTGGCGGTGGCGGCCAGGGCGGCGGATGGGGCGAGACCGGCATCGGCCGGATGTTCAACTCCGAGATCGGCGGCCAGATCTCGTGGCTGCTGCCCGCCGCGCTGATCCTGCTGGTCGCGGGCCTCTGGCTGACCTGGCGGGCGAAGCGGACCGACACGGCCCGTGCGGCGTTCCTCGCCTGGGGCGGTTCGCTGCTGATGACGGCTTTCGTCTTCAGCTTCATGGCCGGCATCTTCCACCAGTACTACACGGTGGCGCTGGCCCCTTACATCGCGGCGCTGGCCGGCATGGGCGCCACGGTCCTCTGGGAGGAACGGAGCAGGTGGTGGGCGGGTGCCGCGCTCGGCGTGACCGTCGCGGCGACGGCCGTGTGGTCGTACGTCCTGCTGGGGCGCACCCCGGACTACCACCCGTGGCTGCGCTGGGCCGTCCTCGTCGGCGGTCTGGCGGGGGCCGTCGGGCTGCTTCTCGCGGCGCGGCTGGGCCGGGTGTTCGCGCTGGGGGTGACGGGTCTGGGCCTCGCGGCGTCGCTGGCCGGGCCGACGGCGTACACGATCAGCACGCTGAACACCGGGCACCAGGGTTCGATCGTCACCGCGGGCCCGGCGGGCGCGAGCATGGGCGGTCCGGGCGGCGGCCGGGGCGGTGGTCCCGGTGGCGGTGAGCGACCCGGCGGCATGCAGCCCCCCGGACAGGGCACGCAGCAGGGCGGACAGGCCCCGGGCAACGCCCAGGGCACGCAGCAGGGCGGCGGCGGAGGCTTCCCCGGCGGGGGAATGCCGGGCCGGAACGGGCAGGGACAGGGACCGGGGCAGGCTCCCGGCGGGCAGCAGGGCGGCATGCCCGGCGGCAGTACGGGTGAAGGCGGCATGGGCGGTGGCGGCATGGGCGGACTGCTCAACGGCGCATCCGTCAGCTCCGGGGCCACGACGCTCCTGAAACAGGACGCCGACGCCTACACCTGGGCCGCCGCTGCCATCGGTTCGCAGAACGCCGCGAGTTACCAGCTCGCCACCGGCGACCCGGTGATGGCGATCGGCGGATTCAACGGCAGCGACCCGTCACCGACGCTCGCCCAGTTCAAGGAGTACGTCCAGGACGGCAGGATCCACTACTTCGTCCCGGGCGGCGGCATGGGCGGCGGCATGGGTGGCGAAGGTTCCTCGTCCCAGATCTCGACGTGGGTGGAGGAGAACTTCAAGGAGGTCACGGCGGGAAGCGCGACCTTCTACGACCTCACCCAGCCGAAGAGCTGAGCCCGGCGCCGACGGGACAGCGCTGACAGCACGGCCCCGGCAGCGCGGCCCCGGCAGAGCGGCGAGGGCAGGGCGGCGGCCCCGGAGCACAGGCTCCGGGGCCGCCGCCCTGCCGTGTTCCGGCGCTGACCGCCTTAAGTGTTGTACGGCGTACAGGAAGTGCCTTACGGTGTATGGGTGCATCTCCCTTACACCGTACAAGTGCATTGGAACAGGAGTACGCATGACGGCGACCGCCGCCGAGCAGCACGGCCTCACGCCTCCGGGCGCCCATGCGCGGCGCTGGCTGATCCTCGGGGTCATCTGCCTCGCCCAGCTCACCGTGCTGCTCGACAACACCGTCCTGAACGTGGCGATCCCCTCGCTCACCGCGGATCTCCACGCCTCCACCGCCGATGTGCAGTGGATGATCAACGCCTACGCGCTCGTCCAGTCCGGACTGGTGCTCACGGCGGGCAGCGCCGCCGACCGCTACGGCCGCAAGAAGATGCTGGTCACGGGTCTCGTGCTGTTCGGTCTGGGCTCGCTGGCGGCGGGGCTCGCGCAGTCCTCCGGGCAGCTGATCGCCGCCCGTGCGGGGATGGGGGTCGGAGGCGCGCTCCTGATGACGACCACCCTCGCCGTCGTGGTGCAGATCTTCGACGAGACCGAACGCGTCAAGGCGATCGGCATCTGGTCCACCGTCAGCTCCCTGGGTTTCGCGTCCGGTCCGCTGATCGGCGGGGCGATGCTGAACCACTTCTGGTGGGGTGCGATCTTCCTGGTCAACATCCCCGTGGCGGCCGTCGGCATGATCGCGGTCGTCCGGCTCGTCCCGGAGTCCAGGAATCCCCGGGGAGAGCGCCCCGACCTCGTCGGAGCGGTGCTCTCCACCGCCGGGATGGCGTCCGTGGTGTACGCGATCATCTCCGGCCCGGAGCACGGCTGGGGTTCCGGCCCCGTCCTGCTGACCGCCTTCGCCGGGGCCGCCGTCCTCACCGGGTTCGTCCTGTGGGAGATCCATGTCCCCCACCCCATGCTGGACATGCACTTCTTCCGCAACCAGAGGTTCACCGGCGCGGTCGCCGGCGCGATCCTGGTCGCCTTCGGGATGACGGGCTCGCTCTTCCTGCTCACCCAGCACCTGCAGTTCGTCCTCGGCTACGAGCCGCTGGAGGCCGGGCTGCGTACGGCTCCGCTCGCCCTCACCGTCGTCGCGCTCAACCTCCCGGGGCTCGGCGCCCGGCTCGTGGGGAAGACGGGCACCCCCGCCGCCATCGCCATCGGGATGAGCCTGCTGGCCGCGGGTCTCGGAGCGATCGCGCTGCTGGGCGGGCGGGACTACAGCGGCATGCTGTTCGGCCTGATCGTCATGGGGGCGGGGGTCGCGCTCGCCATGCCCGCGATGGCGAACGCGATCATGAGCGCCATCCCGCCCGAGAAGGCAGGTGTGGGCGCCGGGGTGAACGGCACCCTGGCCGAGTTCGGCAACGGCCTCGGGGTCGCCGTGCTCGGAGCCGTGCTCAACTCCCGCTTCGCCGCGCTCGTACCGGGCGTCACCGGGGCCGCGTC
>NZ_DATMVN010000428.1:0-12780 GCF_035563135.1 Streptomyces sp. | reverse complement strand
GTGCACGCGGAGTTCCTGGTGCAGCAGGCCTGGCGTACGGGCACCGTGGGCACCGACGACTTCCGGATCATCCTGGAGGAGGCCCGTACGGTCTGCGGTGAGGCGGCCCTGCTGGCTCCGGGCGACCCCGTCCCGTACATCGTGGAGCTGGCCGTCGCCCGCGGGCTGGGGTACTCCCACGAGGAGTTCGACCGGCTCTGGTTGAAGATCATCGACCGCGCGCCCTCGCACATGGGCGCGCACATCGCGGCCCTGCACTTCTGGTGCGAGAAGTGGCACGGCTCCCGTGAGGAGGCCGACCGCTTCGCGACGGCGGCCGCCGCCCGCGCGCCGCAGGGCTCGCTGCTCGCGGCGCTGCCGCTGTTCGCGGTGTACGAGCACCTGCCCGAGGTCAACCTGGTGCAGGGCTTCTACCGCGGAGCCGTCGTGACGAAGGCGGTCGAGGGTGCGATGTTCGCGGTGCACTCGGCCCGTGCGGACGACCCGATGCTCGCCCATGTCCGGCACCTGCTGGTCCTCTTCCTGGTGCGTATGGAGCGCTGGGCGGAGGCGATGCACCAGCTCGTCCACATCGACGGCCACGTGGGCGCGCTGCCCTGGACCCAGAATCCGGACCCGGCCGCCGAGTACACGGTGTACCGGGCGCTGGCCGTCGCCGGTTACGAGGCGAACGGCGGCAGCCCCGCGACCCTGCTCCACTGACCTGGCACCACCCCGCTCCCCCTGATTGGACCGGCACACCCATGGCACGACTGATCCCGTTGATCCTGATCGCCCTCGCCGTCTGGTTCTGGGTGCGGGCGCGGCGGAAGACCGCCGCGTACATGGCCTCCTACGAGCACCCGGGCGGCACCGTCCGTGAGGACGGCGAGCGCCGCGACCCCCCGGCCCCCGCGGCCTGAGACCACGGAGTCCCCGGTCTCCGCGACCGGGACCACGAAGGCCCCGGCCCCCGCGGCCTGGGGCCACGGAATCCCCGGCGCCCCCGCGGCGTTGTACGGACCGAACCCCGACCCCCGGAGGAGCCCCGCATGTTCCTGACCCACCGCACCCCGCAGCTCCCCACCCCGGAGGAGGCCCTGCGCGGCCGCCCCACCCCCGAATTCCCGGTGCCCTCCCGCCACACGGTCCTCGGCAACCCGCTGACCGGCCCGTACCCGCAGGGTCTGGAGGTCGCCGACTTCGCGCTGGGCTGTTTCTGGGGCGCCGAGCGCAAGTTCTGGCAGACGGAGGGCGTCTGGACGACACTCGTCGGCTACCAGGGCGGTTACACGGAGAACCCGTCGTACGAGGAGACCTGCTCGGGCCTGACCGGCCACACGGAGGCGGTCCGCGTCGTCTTCGACCCGAAGACCGTGAGCTACGCGGATCTGCTGAAGCTGTTCTGGGAGTCCCACAACCCGACCCAGGGCTTCCGCCAGGGCAATGACGTGGGCACGCAGTACCGCTCGGCGCTCTACACCCACTCCCCGGAGCAGGCGGAGGCCGCGGAGGCGTCCCGCGAGGCCTACCAGCAGGTGCTGACGGGCGCCGGCTTCGGCACGATCACCACGGAGATCCTCCCGGCGGAGGGCCGCACCTTCTGGCCGGCGGAGGCGTACCACCAGCAGTACCTCGACAAGAACCCCGACGGTTACTGCGGCATCGGCGGTACGGGGGCCACGCTGGAGTCCCCCTCGGAGACGAACTGGGGCCGCGCCTGCCCGACGGGCATCGCCCCGGCGCCCGAGGCGTGAGCCGGGGTATCGCGGAGTGACCGGACCGGGCCGGCTCGGGCGGCGGGTGAGGGGCTCAGGCGGCCAGACGCACCTCGCCCATCGGGGCACGGACCGGTGTACCGGCCCGGCCTCGGTCCGCCAGCTCCTGCTGGGCGAGGGACAGCACATCGGCCAGTCGGAGTCCGAGTGAGCGCGCCGCTGCGGCGAGCACCTCGGACGAGGCCTCCTTGCGTCCTCGCTCGACTTCGGAGAGGTACGGCATGGAGATCCGGGCGGCCTCGGCCACGTCCTTGAGCGTCCGCTGCTGGGCGATGCGCTCGCGGCGCAGGACGTCGCCGACGAGGTCCCGCCAGAGCGGCTCCTTGGGGGCGGGGGCGGGACGCAAGGGGATGACGCGGGCGCGGTTCGGCGCGTGGCTGCTCATCGCCCCAGCCTAGGAGCGGTCCGCCCGGCGCGGGAGGGGAAAACCTTCCGCGCCGGGCGGATCTGCTGTCGGCAGAGCCGGGCCCCGCACCCGAACTCGCGTGCCGTGCGGCGGGTCCGGGGCGGAACCACCAGCCGATCGAGTGTCATGGCCGGGACTATCCCCGCGGGCGCGGGGAGCACGGCAACCGGCGCCCTACCGCTAGGCGGAGTGAGGGGACCACCCCCGCGGGCGCGGGGAGCACATCGCCTCGGGCAACGGCATCGCCGGGTCCGGGGGACCATCCCCGCGGGCGCGGGGAGCACGTGGACACTGGGCGGGTGGGGCGGTCCTGCCTGGGACCATCCCCGCGGGCGCGGGGAGCACGTTGAAGCGCGCTGACGCCGAGAGCCTCACGAGGGACCATCCCCGCAGGCGCGGGGAGCACCACGACAGGTCCTCGAACTCGGCGTCCCTCGCGGGACCATCCCCGCAGGCGCGGGGAGCACCCGACGTGCCGTCCGCATGGGGCGGCTCACCCGGGACCATCCCCGCAGGCGCGGGGAGCACGGAGTAGTGCACCCCTCCGGAGCCGGGGGGCAGGGACCATCCCCGCAGGCGCGGGGAGCACCCCTCTGCCGCGACCTTGTCGATGGTCTTCGCGGGACCATCCCCGCAGGCGCGGGGAGCACCCGGCGATCGAGGCCGAGGACATGGCGGCCGGGGGACCATCCCCGCAGGCGCGGGGAGCACGGGTGGACCCTCATGTGCACTCACACAGGAGAGGGACCATCCCCGCAGGCGCGGGGAGCACCGGTGGTGCTGTGCCATACGGCACCCCTCCCCGGGACCATCCCCGCAGGCGCGGGGAGCACCGTCTGGCCACGATCCTCCGTCCGTTGTCCACGGGACCATCCCCGCAGGCGCGGGGAGCACCGCCGGGAGGGACTTACCGATGACGTATGACCGGGACCATCCCCGCAGGCGCGGGGAGCACGTCTTCACCATGATCTTGGTGTTGCGTTGCGGGGGACCATCCCCGCAGGCGCGGGGAGCACCAGGTGACGTCGGTGTTCTCGACGCTGTCCCGGGGACCATCCCCGCGGGCGCGGGGAGCACTCCGAACCGATGAGCACGGGCATGGTGATGCCGGGACCATCCCCGCGGGCGCGGGGAGCACCTGATACCAGCACGGACGGTGACACGGTCACCGGGACCATCCCCGCGGGCGCGGGGAGCACCATCCCCACAGGGCCGCTGCGGTTCGTTACTCGGGACCATCCCCGCGGGCGCGGGGAGCACGCCTCACCGTCGGGCCGGTGGTCCCACCGGTAGGGACCATCCCCGCGGGCGCGGGGAGCACAGCTCCTGGCGGCCGAGTGTGGTCCCCTCGTACGGACCATCCCCGCGGGCGCGGGGAGCACTCTTTGTGACCTGCACTGTTGCTAAGCCTGACTGCTGTTTTGAAGTAGTTTCATCGAAGCAGACATAACGCCTGAAGAGGCCATCTCTTCCCTTGCCTTCACCCGAAGCGACGACACTTCGCCGCGTCGCTCCAGCCCTTCTTCAGACCCTGCTCAATGGCAGGGCAAGCACCTCGATCAGTAGATCACCCGGGCCCAGGCCGACGGCCCACCCGCCCTGCACATCTTCGTCACGGGCCTGAAAAGGCCCTCGACACCGTCATCGCCTGGCTCAGCCTCCGCTACAACTCCGGTGCCGTCGAGGGCGAGAACAGCAAGATCAAGATGTTGAAGCGGCAGATGTTCGGCCTCGCCAATTTCGACCTGCTCCACAAACGGGCCCTACTCACCACGCGAGACCATTCATGATCGCGGCTTTGGTGCTCCTCCGTGGCTCCGGCACTGAAGCGATCCAGAACCAGAATTCAACCGCCTCCGACAGCTCGATCGGCCGACCCGTCTCGGTCACGGTCCGCACAGCTTTCTCACGGAACTCCGCATCGAACTTCCATCGCTTCTCCGCCATGACCCCCGACTTCCCCTACAGCTACGGCTCCACGCTACGAGAGGAAGGTCAGTCTCCCCGCACGAACCCCCGATTTTCGTTGCAACTCACGTTTCCAGAAATGCAGTTGTGCAGATGGCCGCTTCGCGTCAGGGCCTGGGCTGCACATCGAGGCTCCCGCGTGTCAGCCGCGCAATCGCCAGGTCGGGGCCCCGCCCCGCCCCGCTGATGGAGCATTCCCGAAGGGGTCACCAGCGCCCAAGTCCGATGCCCAACACCTTCGCGCAGTGGGGCAGTGGTCCTCTACGCCGCCTTGAGGGCGGCGACCTGGCGGGCGCGTTCTTCCAGCTCCTGGACTCCTGGGACGCGACGGTAGGCGGGAAGGGCCTTGAGCATGGTCTTCACGTGTTTGTCTCCGCGGGCGGATGAGATGGTCTTGTGCTCGTCGAGGAAGGTTCCCCAGGTCTGGCAGGCGGCTTCGATATGGCGCATACGGAACTGCCGTTCGGCGATCACTCCTGTGCAGTGCAGGCGTCCTTGCCGCTCCAGTGGGGACCGAGCAGCGTTTGACCGGTGCAGGGATGCGATTGAGGCTTCGTGGTCGCCCAGATGCCAGCGCACGTGAGCTTCGTGGAAGAAGTAGGCGGCCTGGTCGTATCCGCCGACGGCATCGCGCCGGTCGTCGGCGCGTGACAGTGCGTTCTCCGCTTCTTTGAGCCAGCCCAGGGCGGTGTGGCGGGCGTCGGTCATCGCCGCGGCGGCGGCCTGTTGGCCGCGCAGGAAAGCCACCAGGCGCGGGCCGGCGGAGGGGGCTGCCTCGGCGGCGGCCTCGGCCAGTTCCAGGCCCTTCCTGCCGTGGCCCAGGTGCGTTGCCTGCAGGCTCATTCCGCGCAGGGTGCGGCAGTAGGTGAGATGGTCCTCCGCGGCGCCGGCGAGGTCGAGAGCGCGGAGGTAGTACTTCTGCCCCAGGCCCTGCTGGTCCTCGTACATGGCCATCCACCCCGTGAGGTATACGAAGTCGGCGACCGCGGCCCGCATGGCACGGGTGACCTCGTCCGTACCGCTGGCGCGAAGGTAGGGCCCTGCTGTGTTGACGAGGAAGGCCGCCGCCATCGGGCGGGCGTGCCCGGCCCCCACCTGGTCCAAAATGTCGGCGACCTTGTCGGTCATGGTGCGGACGGTCTCCACGTCGGACCGGCCCACGTGCACCGTCCGCCCGGCCGACGCCGCCTCCAGACGCTCAGTCAGGTCCTCGTACCGCGGCACGGCCAGGACCGCGGCGTACATCCCGGTCTTCAGCACCCCCCTGCGCGTGGGGTCCATGTCTGCCCTGCTCAGGTCGATCACCCCTGCCACCATGTCGTGCTTCGCGACCGGTTCCTCCTCGCTCTGCCAGCCGATCTCCGCGCACGTTACGGGCCGCCCCAGCAGCCGCGAGAGCGCTTCGATCAGGGCAGGGCGCGCTTCGGGCTTCGGCACGGATCCGGCGAGCCAGTGCGACACGCTGGTCTTGTCGTAGTGCAGACGGACGCCGAGCTCACGGCCCGCGGCGTTCACCCGACGTGCAAGCTGCGCGTTTCCGATTCCTCCTGACCGCATCAGGGCGGCAAGAGCTGCATTCGGTGTTCGCGGGCGACGTGCCATCGATGACCCCCTGGTGCGTTCAACCAGTTCAACCGTGTCTCCACTGTGCTCCCTTACCCACTGGCGCGTCGGGGAGTTGAGTGATTACCGGCCGTTCGATGGAAGTTCTCGGATGGGCTTGACGGTTCGGTTCGTCCCGTCGGCCCCGTACGGGACAAACCGGGTGACCGGACGACGAAGCGCATGCGACGCCGCCTTATGACCTGCGGAAGGACTGGGTATGACCGCGACCAGCAGTGCGGCCACAGCGCAGCAGTGCCTCAACAACACATCTCCTGTCCGACGGCTCGGGAGCGGCAACCGAGGCATGGACCTCTGCATCCCCCGCTCCTCTCCCCCGGGCCCCGGCAGCACCGGCGAGATGTCCGAGAAGGACAGGCTCTGGCCGGCACGCGTCCGCCGAATGGGCCGGGAACAACTCCGTAGGTGGGGGCTGGACATCCTGCGCGAGCCTGTCGAGCTGTGCATGAGCGAATTGGTCACCAATGCCATGAGATACGGCCGAGGACCCCTCGTAGGCGTACGGCTGTACCAGGCCTCCTCGTACCTCGTCATCGAGGTGACAGACGGCTCGCCCGACAGGCCCGTCCTCGGCACCGCCGGCCCTGACGAGGAGAGTGGCCGCGGCCTGGCTCTGGTCGACGCCGTCGCGGAATCGTGGGGCGTCGCCGACGACGGCACATGCACCTGGTGCCGCCTGACCGTGTCGCAGGAGCAGCCATGAGGGCAGACGCTCAGGTAGACCCGAACCCCCGCTCCCTGCTGCCATCACGCCCTGTCCTGAACGGGGAGACAGACGAACTCCTCGAGCGACTGCCGACGACCAGGCAGGTCATGAATGCGGACGCGGCATGAGTCCGCACCGGGGACACCTCACCGAGATACAGACAAAAGTGATGAATCGCCCTGTGCGCCCCGCCCCTACGCCAGCAATCGTTTCCTACGTCACGCAACGAGCGGGAGGACGGACAACGTCGGACAGCCTGGTCCTGCTGCCGACGAGAGGCAGTCGCGGCCGCGGGCGCTACCGCCTGTTCCACGCGGGCAAGGAGGCTCATCTCGACCGCGACCTTCGGCAGGTTCTGTGGGCTCGGGTGTCGTTCAACTTGTATGTCCAGCGGCAGCAGCCCACGGGGGAACCGGAGTGGAAGCTCACGCTCCCCTTCCGGCAGTGGGCAACGATGGAGCGCATGCGCTGCCAGATCTGCGCTGCCTCGGCGGTGCCCCTCCGGGGAGCATCTTCTTCGCCGGTTCCGCGGACTACCGGAGCCACGAGGCGCCGCTTCTCACCAACCAGCCCTCTGTGTACACAAGGCATGTCGCAACCGCCGCGGCTCTCTTCCCGCACCTCCGGGAAGACTCCGTCGTGTTCCTGGTCACGAGCACACCCGTGTACGAAGTTCTGTGCGCGATATACGACCTGGTCGACGGCAGAGCCGAGGTTGTGGCACAGCCCAAGGAGCCTCTCCTCTACGGGCACCCGAACTTCCCCGTTCTCCTTGCCTCGCAGCTCGTTCGCCGTATGGCCAGATTCCGCGTCCTTACCGTGAGCCAGGCGATGCGGGACTTGGCAGAACTTCCCGGGCAGACCACAGCCCGCTGGCCAAAGCTGCCCAGCACTGCATTACCGAGCTCCCCCCTGACTCCGTGCTCACCGGCGGTTCCACCCCTGAGACGCCGACGCGCACGGAAACAACCCCTCGTTGCGGGTCACCTCAGCCCCACTGCGAGGCACACAAGAGCACGTCCATCGATCGACAAAGGAGCATTCATGACTGCCGTCATGCCCGAGCAGACCGTCCTGCCGAAGACCATGGCCGACGCCGCCGAAGACCCGTTCGCACTGGACCTGACCGTGACCACGGACCTCGGTGGCCTCGGCATGCCGGCTGCATGCGGCACCGGTGACGGCTGTGCCGCGTCCTGCGCTTCGTCCTGCGCAAGCGCGGTCTGACACACCGCTTCCCAGGAGGGCCGGGGCGTCCCGGCCCTCCGCCTCGGTCTGCACAGCGAAGGAGACATCGCGCATGAGCAGCAAGTCTCTGTACGAGCACACGGGCACGGCTCTGCTACGGGCCGCGGCCGCGCCGCGAAGTCGGTTACCTGACTGGTGGCCCGACCCGGCGGACAGCGACGAGTGCATGAAGTGGCTGGACCACGTCTGGTCCAGCCAGGATCTCGTCGGACCGATCCGGCAGGCGAACCGCGAACTCGGGCTCAGCATCGACACCATGTGTGACGGCCGGACGGCCACCAGCAAGAAGGTACGACGGGCAGCGCTGTCGACGGCACGCTACCTCCTGCGCGCTGCCGGTCGGCCCACCCCCTTCGGTCTTTTCGCCGGCGTCGCCCCGGCCGCACTCGGGCCAACGGCCGAGGTGCGCTGGGGAAGCAGCCACCGGGCCGTTGCCCGCATCGACACGCAGTGGCTCAGCAGCATCATCGAACGCCTGGAGAACTGCGCGGAGCTGCTCGATCGTCTCGACGTCGTACTGAACAACCTCGCCGCCCGGCGGGGCGGTCGCCTCCAGGTTCCGCACGGCGGCCCCCACGGCGCCAGCGTCAAGTACACGAGCGCGGTGCGAGTACTCGAGTCCTGCGCGTCTACGCCGATCCGGTTCAGCGCCGCACTCGAGGGCCTTTCGGAGGCCTTTCCCGGAGCCGACCCGGCGCAGATCCGCAGCATGCTGACTGATCTCGTCCGGCAGGGATTCCTAGTGACGAGTCTGCGAGCTCCGCTCACGGTGACCGACCCGCTCGGCCATCTCATCGAGTGCCTGCAAGGGGTCGAGGCCCACGCGATCGAAGCCGCAGCTCCGATCCTGCACGGCCTCGAGGACGTGGCGGCCGCTCTGCACCACCACAACCGTGCCCCCGGTACAGGGCAGACGCGGATGCGGGAGACGTTGGTCCGGGAGCTGCGCACCCTGTCGGATGCCGGCCGAGCACCACTCGCTGTTGATCTGCTGCTCGACGCGACCGTACAGGTCCCGCTCAGCGTGGTGCGTGAAATGGAGGCTGCGGCCGGTGCCTTGTTGCGTCTGACCCGTCGGCCCACCGGTCACGCGATCTGGCACGACTTCCAGACCGCGTTCTGGGAGCGGTACGGCACGGGCACACTCGTCCCGTTGAGCGAGGTCCTGGATCCGGCGGCCGGACTCGGATTCCCTGCCGAGTACCCAGGCAGCATGATGTCCGCTCCTGCGACGCCGGCCTCCGCACGAGACCGACGGCTGCTCGCGCTCGCCTGGCAGGCCGTGGCCGACGGCAGTCGCGAAATCGTCCTCACCGACGAGGTGATCGACGCGATCACCGGGGACGGGCCGATGGCCGGCCCGCCGCACGTGGAGATGTGCGCCCGGATCCACGCCGAGGACGTCGCGGCTCTGGGCCGGGGCGGCTTCACCCTCACCGTCACGCCTGCGCGCTCCGCGGGCACGCTTACTTCCCGCTTCACCCCGACCGCCGGCGGATCCGGGCTGCAGGAGACCTACCGGGCCATCCCTCCGGGCGTCGCGGGGGCCCTGCCCGCCCAACTGTCGTTCCCACCGCTGTACCCCCACACGGAGAACGTCTGCCGCATCCCCGCCTACCTGCCGCACGTCATCTCACTGGGCGAGCACCGCAGGCCGGAGGAGGAGGTGACCACGATCCCTCTGGACGATCTCGCCATCACTGCGACACACAACTGTCTGCACCTGGTGAGCATCTCCCGCCGCCGCATCATCGAGCCCCAGGTCTTCCACGCCATGGCACTCGAGAAGCAACCGCCGCCCCTGGCCCGCTTCCTCGCCCACCTGCCCCGCGCCTTCACAGCTGCATGGACCGGGTTCGACTGGGGCCCCGAAGCCTTCCAGCTCTCCTACCTGCCAAGGGTCCGCTACCGGCGCGCCATCCTGTCCCCCGCTCGGTGGCGCCTCACGAGCGCCGATCTGCCTACCGCCGAGACAGAGGCCCTTGCCCGGTGGCGGCAGCGCTGGCACTGCCCCGAGGCAGTGGAGCTGCGGGACGACGACCGCACGCTGCGCCTGACCCTGAGCGAGCCTCTGCACGCGGCGATCCTGCGCGCCCATCTCGACCGCAGCGACGAAGCGATCCTGACCGAAGCCGCCCCCGTCGGCGCCTTCGGCTGGATCGGCGGGCATGCCCACGAGGTCGCCGTACCTCTCGTCGCTACCGGCACACCAGCCCCTTCGCTCCTGCCCGGTCGGCTGCCCACGCTGCGCAACAGCTCGCTGGGCCACATGCCCGGCTCACCGGATGCTCCATGGCTGCACGCGAAGATCCACACCCACCCCGAGCAGATGAACGAAATCATCACAGAGCATCTCCCCCGACTTCTCGCTGCCCTGCCCGACAGGACGGAGTGGTGGTTCCTGCGCTACCGGGGCCCACACGAAGGTCATCACCTACGGCTGCGCCTCGGTGTCCCGAGCGCCGACCAGTACGCGACGTTCGCCGCAGCAGTAGGGCAATGGGCCACACAGCTCCGTAACCGGTCCCTCGCGGGCCGACTCGTCCTGGAGACGTACAGCCCCGAAATCGGCCGGTACGGGCAAGGCGAGACGCTGGCTGCGGCGGAGGCCGTGTTCGCGGCCGATTCCCGTGCCGTCGCCGTCACCCTGCGCCATGTCCACGCTCCCCTCCTGCACCCGACGGCGCTCGTCGCGGTAGGCATGGTGGACATCGCGCGCAGCTTCCTCGGCCATGAGGCGGGGACGGAGTGGCTCGCCGACCGGCCCGTCACCCCTGCGACCGCAGAGCGCGCCGTCTCCGAGCAGGCCGTACGCCTCGCCCGGTTTCGGACGCCTCTCGACCTGCCCGGCTGGAACGCCGAGGTGACCGACGCCTGGCAGGACAGAACCACAGCCCTGACCCGCTATCGCAGTCAGCTCTCCGACAATATGAGCCTCGACGCGATTCTGGAGTCGCTGTTCCACATGCATCACAACCGGATGCTCGGCCTCGACCGGCCAGGAGAACTGATCTGCCGCCGCGTGGCACGGCAGGCGGCCCGCGCTCGGCAGGCCCATCGATGACCGCGGCGTCGATGCAGCAGGAACAATCCCTCTACTCCGGTGTGCCCGGAGTCACCCTTCGTCACATCGTCGACGCACAGTCGGGCCGAAGGGAATGGGAGACCGTCCACGCATGGGTGACTGCCATGGTCCGGCATCCGGTGAACGCCGACCCCGACGCGTGCGGCCTCTTCGAGGGAGCACCCGCCGTTGCCTACGCCCTCCATCTCGCAGACCGACCGTCGTACGCCTCCGCTCTCCTGACGCTCGACCACCACATCACCACCATGACGCGTCTCCGGCTGCAGGCTGCCCACAGACGAATCGACCGCGGAGAACTGCCGCAGCTGCGCGAATACGACCTCATCAGCGGCCTGACCGGGCTGGGCGTCCACCTCCTCACCCGCGGCAACCACGAGACGCTACTGCTCGAGACCCTCTGCTACCTGGTACGGCTGACGGAACCGGTCGCGGCCGGTCATGACCTCCTGCCAGGCTGGTGGACCGGTGACGGTCCCGAGCTCCGGCCCAGCCCTCGGTGGCCGGGCGGCCACGGCAATCTCGGCATGGCGCACGGCATCTGCGGGCCGCTCGCCTTCATGTCGATCTGCATGCGTCGGGGAATTACGGTTACCGGGCAGTCCGAAGCGATCCGCTCCATCTGCACCACGTTCGATCAGTGGTGCCTCGGCAGCGGAGAACGCCCCTGGTGGCCCGAGACGCTCTCCCGAGGCGAGTGGGATACCCGTATGCCCCGTCGGGGGCACCGCCCCGGCCGCCCCTCCTGGTGCTACGGAACCCCAGGCATCGCCCGCGCCCGGCAGCTCGCCGCGCTGGCCCTCGGCGATGCCCCGCTGCAGCACCACGCCGAGGCGGCGCTCGCCGCCTGTGCCATCGATGAACAACAGCTCGCCCAACTCACCGATGCCTCGCTCTGCCACGGCTGGGCCGGCCTCGTACGCACCGTGCAACGAGCAGCCGCAGACGCAGGCCCCGACAGCACCCTGAGCTCGCGCCTGCCCAGACTGCACGACCAGATGTACGACTACCTCGAGCAGACGGGCTCACCTCCCCCAGGCCTGATGGAAGGCATGGACGGCGTCCATCTCACGCAACTCGACTCGGTCAACACCGCCTCGGTACAGCGCTGGGACGCCTGCCTGCTCCTGGACGGGTGACCCGCCCCCGACAACCCCCAGCACACCGACATCGCACCACTAGGCTCGTGCCCCTCGTCACCGCCGGGCACGTCGTGGAAGGAACGCCCCTTGAACACCACCGCCCACTCCTCGACCGAGGTTCTGCGCAACCGGCTGCTCGACGAGATCGTGGAGGAACGGGTCGCCGGGCTCTACGACCCGCGGGTCGAGGAGGCCATGCGGACGGTGCCACGACACGAGTTCCTCCCGGCTGTCAGCGTCAAGACCGCGTACGCGAATCAGTCCGTGTCCATCAAGGACAATCCAGCCGAGGACGCGCTGCCGTTCAGCTGCGCGTCGAAGCCCGACGTGGTCTTCTTCATGCTCGTCCAGCTCCAGCTCGAAGCCGGCCATCGCGTGTTCGAGATCGGCTCGGGCACGGGCGTGAATGCCGCGTATATGCGGCGCCTGGTCGGGTCCTCCGGGCTCGTCGTCACCGGGGACATCGACAGCGAAGTCACCGCGTACGCCCGCAAGACGCTCGACGCGACCGGGTTCCGCGACGTCGAGGTCATCACTCGGGACGGAGCGCTGGGCGCGGAGGAACTCGCCCCGTTCGACCGCATCATCGCAACGGTCGGGGTCTGGGACCCCTCCCCCGCCATGCAGAACCAGCTCACGCCTGGCGGCAGGCTTGTCCTGCCTCTGCGGTGGCGAGGACTGACCCGCAGCGTCGCATTCGCCCGACAGCCGGAACGGCTCATGTCCGACTCCGTGAAGATGTGCGGCTTCCTGCCCATGATCGGCCAGGACGGCGAACACACCGGCTACGTCGATGACGAGCACCTGATCCGCCTGTTCTGGGACGACGACCAAGCGATCGACCCGTC
>NZ_DATMVN010000427.1:0-2701 GCF_035563135.1 Streptomyces sp. | reverse complement strand
GAGGAGATGGGCGCCGCCGCTGAGCGGGTCACTTCTCCTCTTCTCGAACGGCCGATGTGAATTTCGATTCTGCAAGGGAAGCACGGCAGTGAGCCAAAACTGGATCGTCTCCATTGAAATGCACACCCTTCCCGGCGGAGGCCGGGGAACCACGCGCGCGGGCAGAGCGGTGCAGGCACCGTGCCGTGCCCAGCTGGAAGCAGCCCGGCGCCTGGGGTATCTGACAGCAGTAGTGGTCTCGGAACGCGAGAGCTACGGATCCCAGTACGACGACGTGGTCGATGCCTGGTTGATCACCAATACTCAGGACGCCGCGACCATCGTGCACGTCCTCAAATCCCTCCATGGTGAGATCACCTCTGTCTACAACTCGGTGGACAGTTTTGTGCGCATCGCAGCGGAGGTGGCTGCCAAACTCCAGCTCCGCGGCCCCGATCCTCTGGGAGCCGGTATCGCCCGGGACAAGGCGACAGCCCGGGCAGCCCTGGCAGAAGCCGGAGTGCCCGACATCCGCTGGGGCGTGAAGTCCGCTCTGGACGAGGACCTGAACTCTCCGATCGGCTATCCCTGTGTCGTCAAACCAGTGGACGGGGCCGCCAGTTGGGATGTCGCACTGGTGCGGGACGAACAGGCGGTCCGTGAACTGGCAGCCCGGCATCTGGGCCGTGCCTACGGTCGCCGGGTCCAGCCGCAGCGCCGATTGCTGTTCGAGGAGGTCCTGGAGGGGCCGCTCCTCAGCGCGGAAGGTTTCGTTGACGAGAGCGGTGTAAAGATCATCGGCTATTCCGATCGCGTGATGTCGGCACCACCGCATTTCGTGGAACTCGCTGTGCGTTTCTCCACCGAATGTCCCTTTCCCGAGGCCGATGCCTATGTCGCCACCACTCTGCGGGCGCTGGACTACGACTTCGGCGCCTTTCACCTCGAATTCATCCTGACCACCGACGGTCCGCGACTGGTGGAGCTCAACCCGCGCCTGGTCGGTGCCGGCGTCCAGCACGCCATGTCCCACGTCATGGCCGCACCACCGGCCGCCCTGCTCATCTCCGGAATCATCGGCGGTGGGATGCCTGTTCCGGACATCACCGGTGCCGTGACCGAGCTGTACCTCACCGCTCCCGCCACCGGTGTACTGCGCGAGGCGCGCGGACTGGAAGCGGCCGTCGCCTCCGACGGGTGCCAGGGCGCGGGGCTGTATGTCGCGCTCGGCGACGACGTCAGCTCCGAGATCGAGTCCAACAGTCAGTACATCGGCTATGTGCATGCCGTGGGCGAGACCCGCGAGGACTCGTACGACAAGGCTCTCGAAGCTGCCGGTCGCATCGACTACGTGATCGACGGGGTGCGGTGAAGCTTCAGTCGGCGAGGTCTCGCGCTGCGGCGTCAGGGAGGTGCCTGCGGAGGAACCGGTACTCCTGCTGTTCCAGGAAGACCCTCTCCCCGGACGTCCCCTCGTCGACACGCGGAAGACGGGTGTGCGCGCAGCGGTTCTTGGTGCGCAGCGGGGGATCGGCGTCGATCGCCGCCTGCACGGTGCACCACAGCAGACCGTGCCGATCGGCTGTGGACTCCGGCGAGGCCGGCCGACGGACCCACCGCCCTGCCTTCGCGTCCTGCCGGCCCGCTTCCTGATCGTTGCCATGGGGCGCACGTCAGGTCGGAAATCCGGCCGTGTGCGGCCGTGGTGTGGCCGGCCTGGGGGACGAAAAAGCCCCTGACCTGCGTTTCCGCAGGTCAGGGGCTTCCTCTTCAAGGGTGAGTAACGGGACTTGAACCCGCGACATCCTGGACCACAACCAGGTGCTCTACCATCTGAGCTATACCCACCATGTCGTCCGGTCCTTCACTGACCGGCCGAGAAAAAGTGTACAGGGTCCGAGGGGGTGCTCGCGCCCGCGTATGCGAGGAAGGCCCCACGGGCCCCGGAGGGCCCGTGACCAGTGGGGTGGTGCGTCTACTGTCCGGCGGCCGGCGTGTGGCGCGCCGCGATCTCCTTGGCGCGGGCCGAGTCCGGGCCGGGCTGCGGCACGAAGACCGCGTCCCGGTAGTAGCGCAGCTCCGTGATGGAGTCGCGGATGTCGGCCAGTGCCCGGTGGTTGCCGTTCTTGTCCGGACTGTTGAAGTACGCCCTCGGGTACCAGCGGCGCGCCAGCTCCTTGACCGAGGACACATCGACGATCCGGTAGTGGAGGTAACCCTCCAGAGCCGGCATGTCACGCGCCAGGAAGCCCCGGTCGGTGCCGACCGAGTTCCCGCACAGCGGGGCCCTGCCCGGCTCCTTCACGTGCTCGCGGATGTACGCCATGACCCGCTCCTCCGCGTCGGCCAGGGTCGTGCCCCCGGCCAGCTCGTCGAGCAGGCCCGAGGCGGTGTGCATCTGCCGCACCACCTCGGGCATGGTCTCCAGGGCCGCGTCCGGCGGGCGGATCACGATGTCCACCCCTTCACCGAGCACGTTCAGTTCCGAGTCGGTGACCAGCGCGGCCACCTCGATGAGTGCGTCGTCCGTCAGCGAGAGCCCGGTCATCTCGCAGTCGATCCACACCATGCGGTCGTTCATGAGCCCCACCCTACGGGGCGCTGCGCTGCCCCGGCAGGGCCGGTCGGCCCGGAACATACGCCTCGGGACCCGGCCCGGGACGGTCCACGAGGCCGCCGGGAGCGGCGGCCGCGACGACCGGGGACGGGCCGGGTGAGGACG
>NZ_DATMVN010000426.1:0-4070 GCF_035563135.1 Streptomyces sp. | reverse complement strand
CCCGAGCCGTGGCACGGATGTGCGACGCCCGCCCCGGTGACCCGGTTGTCACGCCCGTGCTCGCCGCCTGGCGCGGGCTGCTCGGCTGGGCCCGCGCCGAGCACCCGGCGCCCGGGCGCCGGGCCGGATTCCTCTGCCACGGGGACCTGCACCTCGGCCAGCTCGTGCGGCACCCCGCGCACCACGGCCCCTGGCTGCTGATCGACCTGGACGACGCGGGCCTGGGCGATCCCGCCTGGGACCTGGCGCGGCCCGCCGCCTGGTACGCGGCCGGGCTGCTGCCGCCCGGAACCTGGCTGCGGTTCCTCGACACCTACCGGGCGGCCGGCGGCCCGGCCGTGCGAGCCGAAGGGGACCCGTGGCCCGAGCTCGACGTCGTGGCGCGGGCGCTCACCGTGCAGACGGCCGCCCTCGCCCTGGCCAAGTCCGTGGCGGAGGACCGCAGTCCGGATGAGGTGGAACAGCTGATGATCGACGCATGTGTCCGAATTGCATCCCTCCCGCCCGAGTTGGTGTCCGAACGCGCGTCGTAGGGTAAGGCGATCACCACCGGGCATGCGTTCCGGTGACGTCGTCACGACTGAGGAGCCCACTCGATGATCCAGTGCCCCAAGTGTCACGCCCCGATGAACACGTACAACCGCAACGGTGTCCAGATCGAGCAGTGCAGCGGCTGCCGGGGGATATTCCTCGACTACGGCGAGCTGGAGTCCCTGACCCGTCTGGAGTCGCAGTGGGCCCAGCAGGCGCCGCCCGCGCCGCCCGCCCCGCAGGCCTACCCCGCTGCGCCGGCCCCCGCCTGGGGAGCGCCGCACCAGGGCGGACACTACGGCGGTCACCACCGTCAGAAGAGCTTCGGCCGGATGCTGTTCAGCTCCTGACCCGGCCTTCTGAGCGGGTGTTGCCGCAGGGCGGGTCCGGGCCCGGCGCCCGGGCCCGCAGCGCGTACGGCCGACGGACTTCTGTTCCATGATCTAGTCATGACCATGGCCGATGCCTAAAGTGCGGGTCCATGAACTTCCTCGACAGGTCCCGGACTGTCGCGCCCCCGGGGTGGAGCCGCTGGCTCGTACCGCCCGCCGCGCTCGCCGTGCACCTCTCCATCGGACAGGCCTACGCCTGGAGCGTGTTCAAGCCCCCGCTCGAAACCGCTCTCGGCCTCTCGGGCACCGCAAGCGCCCTCCCGTTCCAGCTGGGCATCGTCATGCTCGGCCTCTCGGCCGCCTTCGGCGGCACCCTGGTCGAGCGCAACGGCCCCCGCTGGGCGATGTCCGTCTCCCTCGTCTGCTTCTGCTCCGGTTTCCTCGTCGCCGCGCTCGGCGCCGCCACCGGCCAGTACTGGCTCGTCGTCCTCGGCTACGGCTTCATCGGCGGCATAGGCCTCGGCATCGGATACATCTCGCCGGTCTCCACCCTCATCAAGTGGTTCCCCGACCGCCCCGGCATGGCGACCGGCATCGCCATCATGGGATTCGGCGGCGGTGCGCTCATCGCCTCGCCCTGGTCCACCGGAATGCTGGAGAGCTTCGGTACGGACCGTTCCGGCATCGCCACGGCCTTCCTGCTCCACGGCGTCGTCTACGCCCTCTTCATGACGCTCGGGGTCCTCCTCGTGCGGGTACCGCCGGACGGCTGGCTCCCCGAGGGCTGGGAACCGAAGCAGGAGACCCGCAGGCTCGTCACCGACGCCCAGGTCTCCGCCCGCAACGCCCTGCGCACACCGCAGTTCTGGTGCCTGTGGGTGGTCCTCTGCACGAACGTCACCGCGGGCATCGGCATCCTCGAGAAGGCCGTGCCCATGATCCAGGACTTCTTCGCGGACACCTCCACCCCGGTCTCGGTCTCCGCCGCGGCGGGCTTCGTCGCCCTGCTCTCGCTGGCCAACATGGGCGGCCGCCTCCTGTGGTCCTCCACCTCGGACCTGATCGGCCGCAAGAACATGTACCGCGTCTACCTCGGCGTCGGCGCACTGATGTACGTGATCATCACCCAGCTGGGCAACGACTCCAAGCCGCTCTTCATCTGCTGTGCCCTCGTGATCCTGTCCTTCTACGGCGGAGGATTCGCGACCGCTCCCGCCTATCTGCGGGACCTCTTCGGCACGTACCAGGTGGGAGCCATCCACGGCCGCCTGCTGACCGCCTGGTCCACGGCGGGAGTGCTCGGCCCGCTGATCGTCAACCGGGTGGCGGACGCGGGGGAGCGTGCGGGACACAGCGGCCCCAGCCTCTACACGACCTCCCTGACCGTCATGATCGGGCTGCTGATCGTCGGCTTCGTCGCCAACGAGTGCATCCGCCCGGTCCACGCACGCTTCCACGAGGCACCGGAAGGGAGCCCCCGTGTCCACCAGCAGTCGTAAGCCGCTCATGGTGTTCGTCTGGCTCTGGGTCGCCCTGCCGTTCGCGTACGGACTCCACGAGCTCGTCCGCAAGGCGACCCAGCTCTTCACCGGCTGACCCGCACCGCCCATGACGAAGCCCCGGTCGTCGAGACGACCGGGGCTTCGGCTGGTGCGCGATACTGGGATTGAACCAGTGACCTCTTCCGTGTCAGGGAAGCGCTCTCCCGCTGAGCTAATCGTCCTTGGAGGTGGAGACGGGATTTGAACCCGTGTAGACGGCTTTGCAGGCCGTTGCCTCGCCTCTCGGCCACTCCACCAGGGGCGGGGGCTCGGGAAGATCCCCCACCTTCTGCGAGCGGACGACCAGGTTCGAACTGGCGACCTCAACCTTGGCAAGGTTGCGCTCTACCAACTGAGCTACGTCCGCTTGTCTTTCCCGGCCCGCTTGCGCGTTCCGGCGACGTGTTGAACTCTAGCGGATTCCCGGGCCAGCACAAAAACGCGTTTGCGCAGCGTGCTGCGCCACCGCCGCCCGCCGCAGGTCACCGCGTGCCGCTCTAGACTCGGTCACGTGCTCGACCTCCCCCCTCTTGCCCGCTTCGGCGGCCTCGTCGCCTCCGGGCTGCGGGACGTCACCAGCGATCCCGCAGCTCTCGAATCATCCGGCTTCTGGGCGGTGTGCGTGGACTTCGAGGGCCGTGCGGTCTGCGCCCGCTTCGCCACCGTGCGCTCCGAGGAGGTCCCCCTCCCCGTGCCCGGGGCCTGGCGGGGGCCCGGCCCGCAGGACTGGGCGTCCTCACTCGACAAGGCCGCCTACATGGCCGGCGTACGGCGGATCCGTGAACACATCGCGGCCGGTGAGGTCTACCAGGCCAACCTCTGCCGGGTGCTGTCCGCGCCGCTGCCCGGCCCGCAGGCCGACGTCGACGCCCTCACCGCCCTGCTGGCCCGCGGCAACCCGGCCCCGTACGCCGGCACGATCAGGCTCCCGGAGCACGGTGTGGAGATCGCCACCGCGTCCCCGGAACTCTTCCTCGCCCGCGACGGCCGCACCGTCGGATCCGGACCGATCAAGGGCACCGGGCGCACCGAGGACGATCTGCTGGAGAAGGACCACGCGGAGAACGTGATGATCGTGGACCTGGTCCGCAACGACCTGGGCCGTGTCTGCGTGCCCGGCAGCGTCAGCGTCCCCGACCTCTGTGCCGTGGAGAAGTACCCGGGACTCGTCCACCTCGTCTCCACCGTGCGCGGACAGCTCGCCGACGGTGCGGGGTGGCCCGAGCTGCTCACCGCGGCGTTCCCGCCGGGCTCGGTCACCGGCGCGCCCAAGTCCAGCGCGCTGCGGATCATCGAAGCCCTGGAGACGGCACCCCGCGGTCCGTACTGCGGAGCGGTCGGCTGGGTGGACGCCGACCGGGGCACCGCAGAACTGGCCGTCGGCATACGGACCTTCTGGATCGACCGCACCGGGCCCGCCCCGCTGCTGCGCTTCGGTACCGGGGCCGGCATCACCTGGGGGTCCGACCCGGCGCGCGAATGGGCGGAGACCGAGCTCAAGGCATCCAGGCTGCTCGCTGTAGCGTCGGGCGCCCACGAGGAAACAGGAAGGACCGCGTCATGAGGATCTGGGTCAACGGCGGACTGCGCGACGCCGATGACGCCCGGCTGTCCGTGCTCGACCACGGGCTGACCGTGGGGGACGGCGTCTTCGAGACGGTCCGGG
>NZ_DATMVN010000425.1:0-11999 GCF_035563135.1 Streptomyces sp. | reverse complement strand
CCGGCTCGTCGAGCGCTCGCTGGCCGGCAACCCGGGGCCGTACCAGGTGATCACCGCCGACGGCACCCGGCCGCCGTGGCGGCCCGGCTCCTTCGACCGGGTCCTCATGGACGTGCCCTGCTCCGGCCTCGGCGCGCTGCGCCGGCGGCCCGAATCCCGCTGGCGGCGTCGCGCGGAGGACCTGGAGAGCTTCGCCCCCCTGCAACGCGGCCTGCTGCGCGAGGCGTTGAAGGCCGTACGGATCGGCGGGGTCGTCGGTTACGCGACCTGTTCGCCGCATCTCGCGGAGACCAGGACGGTCGTCGAGGACGTGCTCAAGGGGCGCGGCGGCGCACCGGCCGAGGCGGAGTGGATCGACGCCCGTCCGCTGCTCCCGGGCGTGCCCGCGCTGGGTGAGGGGCCCGACGTCCAGCTGTGGCCGCACCTGCACGGCACGGACGCGATGTATCTCGCCCTGCTGCGCCGCACGGGCTGACCCGGCGGTGCCGGAACCCGCGCGGCGGACGCCGGAGCGGACGGCGGCCGCGACGGCGAAACGGCCGGCCGCCCGGCGGTGCGGGGCGAACCGTAATGATCCCGTGAGGCTTTGAGGCGCACCGGGGCGGGGAAGTGGCGCGGAGCATGGCAGGCTTGGGGCATGGCCCAGATCAACCCCAGCATCCTGTCCGCCGACTTCGCCCGTCTCGCCGAGGAGGCGAAGGCCGTGGAAGGCGCCGACTGGCTCCATGTCGATGTCATGGACAACCATTTCGTGCCCAACCTGACCCTCGGCGTGCCCGTGGTGGAGGCGCTGAGCAAGGCCGCGGACACCCCGCTGGACTGTCATCTCATGATCGAGGACGCGGACCGCTGGGCGCCGCAGTACGTCGAGGCCGGTGCGGGCTCGGTCACCTTCCACGCGGAGGCCGCGGCCGCGCCCGTGAGGCTGGCCCGGGAGATCAGGGCGAAGGGTGCCCGTGCCTCCATGGCGCTCAAGCCCGCCACGCCCGTCGAGCCGTACGAGGACCTGCTCCCCGAGCTCGACATGCTGCTGATCATGACGGTCGAGCCGGGCTTCGGGGGCCAGGCCTTCCTGGACATCATGCTGCCGAAGATCCGCCGTACCCGGGAGCTGATCTCGAAGCACGGCCTCGAACTGTGGCTCCAGGTCGACGGCGGGGTCTCGGCCACCACCATCGAGCGGTGCGCCGAGGCCGGCGCGGACGTGTTCGTCGCCGGCTCGGCGGTCTACGGAGCCGAGGACCCGGCCGAGGCGGTGCGGGCGCTGCGCGCACAGGCGGACACGGCCACGGCTTCCGCGTCCTGGGCATGCGGCCACTGAACCAAGCTCAGATGAACGGGGCCCGACGGGCCTGATCAAGGATCGCCGCATCTGACAGGATGAACGGTGTATCGGGCGTGTGAACAGCAGTGAGGAGATCGCGGTGTCTGGCATCTCGGCGGGTCGGTCAGCCATGCGGATGGGACCCGCGGAGCTGGTGCAGGCGGCGGCCATGGCTCGCCGGTTCTATCTGGAGGGCAAGTCGAAGATCCAGATCGCCGAGGAGTTCGGCGTCAGCCGCTTCAAGGTGGCCCGGGTCCTGGAGACGGCCCTGGAGCGTGATCTCGTACGGATCGAGATCCGGGTACCGGCGGAGCTGGACGCGGAGCGCTCCGACGCGCTCCGGGCACGCTACGGCCTGCGGCACGCTGTCGTGGTCGAGTCCCCGGCGGAGGAGCAGGACGATGCCGCCGATCCGGAGAATCTGGGTGAGGTGGCGGCCGATCTGCTCGGTGAGCTGGTCAACGAGGGCGATGTGCTGGGGCTGGCCTGGGGCCGCTCCACCATCCACATGGCGGCGGCTCTCGACCGGCTGCCCCCGTGCACGGTCGTGCAGCTGACCGGCGTCTACGACGCGGGTACGGCCGAGCGCGGCTCGGTCGAGGCGGTCCGGCGCGCCGCACAGGTGTCCGGCGGTGAGGCGCACCCCATCTACGCGCCGATGCTTCTGCCGGACCCGGCGACAGCGGCCGCGCTGCGGCACCAGACGGGTATCGCCCGTGCTTTCGAGTACTTCGACAAGGTGACGGTCGCCGCGGTCTCCATCGGATCCTGGGAGCCGGGCATCTCCACCGTCCACGACATGCTCTCGGACGAGGAGCGGGGCCACTACGCCTCGCTCGGTGTGGCGGCGGAGATGTCCGCCCATCTCTTCGACGCGGACGGGCGCCGGGTCGGCCGGGACCTCGGTGAGCGCTGCATCACCGTGGAGGCGGACCGGCTGCGCCGGATCCCCGAGGTGGTGGCCATCGCCGGAGGACAGCGCAAGGCGGCGGCGATCGGCGCGGTGCTGCGCTCGGGGCTGGTGACCAGCCTGGTCACGGACACGGCTGCGGCCGACTACCTCCTGACGGAGTCCGCCGCCGGTCAGCGGCCCGCGCTGGAGCGGGCCGACCCGGACGACTGACCGCGGTCACGCCCCCCTGGCCATGACGGAGGCCGGGCACCCGCGTGGTGCCCGGCCTCCGCCGTGACCGGGTTCAGCGGTTGTCGCCCGCCCCCAGCGGCGCGTGGTCGGCGCTCACGCCGAGGACGGACTCCTCCAGATACGCCCCGGGCTCCGCGTACTGGCTGACATCCGCCGGGGCGTAGCGGGGGGTCTGCCGCGACCAGTCCAGATTCCCGCGCATCCAGCTCCGCATCCCGTCGAGGTAGGGCACGAGCAGGCCCGCCAGTTCCGGATGCATATCGAGCAGCTCGCTCTCGGCGGCGAGGAAACGTTGCGTCTCAGCGGCGATCTCCGTGCACACGTGTTCGAGCGCTTGGCGCTTCCCGTAGCCGCGGTGGTGGCGGACCAGGTGGACGAGGTTGTGGATCTCGCCCAGGACCTGTTCCTTCTCGTAGGAGTAGACGTCGTTCGCCCAGCACACGACGTTGCAGGAGGCTTCCAGGGCCGTGATGAACCGGGCGTCGTTGTGGATCGATTCGGGCGCCCCGATGCCGACGACGATCTCGATCAGGTCCATGCACACGTGGATCGCCCCGGTGTGCCGGCGCTTGGCGATGTACACGGCCTCCGACGGCACGACACCACCGGCGCGGTTTCCCGCCTCCCAGGTGGTGGCGGTCGTCAGATACATCATGAGGTGCCAGGTGAAGCGGGCGCGCCAGTGGGGCGCGGCCTGCGGAACTGTACGTTCCCACAGGTCCGCCAGGGCGACGAGCGCGGCAGGGGCCTCCTCGCCCGGCAGGGGGCCGGGAGTCCTGCCCTCGACCACGGCACGCATCCGCTCCACCACGTCGCGCACACGGTCGGGGCTGCGGCCGAGGTGGCCGTCGTCCAGCTGGTCGTCGACGAGGAAGAGCCAGACGAACCAGTCGGCGACCAGGTCGAGGTGCTCGCTGTCCGCCGTCGGGTAGACCATGCCCACGAAGGCGCCGAAGTCGGCCTGCTCGAAGCGCAGCCTGGCCGATTCCCGGTGCACCAGACCGGTGCGCCGCGTCCAGGCGTCGAGGTGCTCACGGGTGTGATTCACATGCGGATTGCTCCGCTGGGGGAACGGGCAGTAGATGTAAGGCAGTTCGCTTTCCACAGGCGGGTCCCCATCCTTCCGGCCGAACGCGTGACAGGTGTTCCGGGCTCATGGCGGCACTGCGCCCACCGTAAGGACCTGCGGTTCGGAAGCTACCTGACACGCTGTCACCTGGTCCAGGGATCCTGATCACGAAGGTGCGATTCCTGTTCGGGTAGGGTCCACGGGTAAGGCAGGCTTCCACTTGCCCGGCCCCCGGACAGCCCTCTTGGAGGAACTGACGAACACGGGGGTTTATTGCTGTGTCTTCGTGGAAACGACCTGCACTGTTTCGTATGAAAAAATGGGTGTTATGCGTTTTCTTGAACCCGGCACCGGCCGTCACACGGCCTCTCCCTCGGTCCCCTACGACCTCACGTACGACGATGTCTTCATGGTCCCGGGCCGCTCCGCGGTCGGGTCCCGGCAGGCCGTGGATCTCTCCTCGCCGGACGGCAGCGGCACCACGATCCCGCTCGTCGTCGCGAACATGACCGCCATCGCGGGCCGCCGGATGGCTGAGACCATCGCCCGCCGCGGTGGCCTGGTGGTGATCCCCCAGGACATCCCGATCGAGGTCGTCACCGAGGTCGTCGGCTGGGTCAAGAAGCGTCACCTCGTACTCGACACACCGATCGTGCTGGCCCCCGGCCAGACCGTCGGCGACGCGCTGTCCCTCCTGCACAAGCGGGCCCACGGCGCGGGCGTCGTCGTCGACGCCGGGGACCGGCCGGTCGGTGTCGTCACCGAACACGACCTGACCGGCGTGGACCGTTTCACCCAGCTGTCCGAGGTCATGTCCAAGGACCTGATGGTGCTCGACGCGGACATCGACCCGCGCGTGGCCTTCACCAGGCTCGACGGGGCCAACCGCAAGCTCGCTCCGGCGGTCGACGCGGACGGCCGGCTCGTCGGCATCCTCACCCGCAAGGCCGCGCTGCGGGCGACGCTCTACACCCCCGCGACGGACGCGGACGGCAGGCTGCGGATCGCGGCGGCCGTCGGTATCAACGGCGACGTCGCGGGCAAGGCCGAGCAGCTTCTCGGCGCCGGTGTCGACACCCTCGTGGTGGACACCGCGCACGGCCACCAGGAATCCATGATCAGTGCGGTCACCGCCGTCCGGGCGCTCGGCCCGGGCGTACCGGTCGTCGCGGGCAACGTCGTGTCGGCCGATGGCGTGCGCGACCTGATCGAGGCGGGCGCCGACATCGTCAAGGTCGGTGTGGGGCCCGGCGCGATGTGCACCACCCGGATGATGACCGGAGTCGGCCGGCCGCAGTTCTCCGCCGTACTGGAGTGCGCCGCCGAGGCGAAGAAGCACGGCAAGCACGTCTGGGCCGACGGCGGTGTCCGGCACCCGCGTGACGTGGCGATGGCGCTCGCCGCCGGTGCCTCCAACGTCATGATCGGCTCCTGGTTCGCCGGTACGTACGAGTCGCCCGGCGACCTCCAGCAGTCCGCCGACGGGCGGTACTACAAGGAGTCGTTCGGCATGGCCTCGGCGCGCGCGGTCAAGAACCGCACCTCGGAGGAGTCCGCCTACGACCGGGCCCGCAAGGCGCTGTTCGAGGAAGGCATCTCCACCTCGCGGATGTTCCTCGACCCCGCCCGCCCCGGTGTGGAGGACCTGGTCGACTCGATCATCGCCGGTGTCCGCTCCTCCTGCACCTACGCGGGGGCGTCCTCGCTCGAGGAGTTCGCCGAGAAGGCGATCGTGGGCGTGCAGAGCGCCGCCGGTTACGCGGAGGGCAAGCCCCTCCACGCCAGCTGGAGCTGATACCGCGGGGCCGGCGGCCCCACGGCACGGGTGCCCCTCCCCGGTGTCCGCACCGGGGAGGGGCGCTTTTCTGCGTGCGCCCGGGACCATGTGCGACGGATCGTTCTCACCTGAGGCGCAGCAGTCTTTCCCTCCAACATGGTTGAAGGATAAGTAATATGAGCCGCAATCGGCTGTCCGTCCCTCTGCGGTAAGGGATTTCATGACTTCCTTCTTCACCGACCTGGCCCAGCAGTACATCGACGGCGAGTGGAGGCCGGGGAAGGGATCCTGGGACATCATCGACTTCAACCCGTACAGCGGGGAGAAGCTCGCCTCGATCACCGTCGCGACGGCCCTTGAGGTCGACCAGGCCTACCGGGCCGCCGAACGGGCCCAGCCGGAGTGGGCGGACACGACTCCGTACGCCAGGCGGACCGTGCTGGAGAAGGCACTGCGCGTCGTCGAGGAGCGTGAAGCCGAGATCGCCGAGGCGATCGTCACGGAGCTCGGCGGCACCCGGCTGAAGGCGGGCTTCGAGCTGCACCTCGCCAAGGAATTCCTGCGCGAGGCGGGCCGGCTCACCCTGGGGCCCAGCGGACAGATCCTCCCCTCGCCGACCGAGGGCAAGGAGAACCGCGTCCACCGGCTCCCCGTCGGCGTCGTCGGGGTCATCAGTCCCTTCAACTTCCCCTTCCTGCTGTCGCTCAAGTCGGTCGCGCCCGCGCTGGCCCTCGGCAACGCCGTGGTCCTGAAGCCGCACCAGAGCACCCCGGTCTGCGGCGGCACGCTGATCGCCAAGGTCTTCGAAGAGGCGGGGCTGCCCGCCGGGCTGCTGAACGTCGTGGTCACCGACATCGCCGAGATCGGTGACAGCCTGCTGGAGCACCCCGTCCCGCAGGTCATCTCCTTCACCGGTTCGGACAGGATCGGCCGCCACGTCGCGACGGTCTGCGCGGCCCGACTCAAGCGCACGGTGCTCGAACTGGGCGGCAACAGCGCGCTGATCGTCCTGGACGACGCCGATGTGGACTACGCCGTCGACGCGGCCGTCTTCAGCCGGTACATCCACCAGGGCCAGGTCTGCATGGCGGCCAACCGCATCCTGGTGGACCGCTCGGTGGAGCGGGAGTTCACCGAGAAGTTCGTCGCCAAGGTCGCCTCCCTGCGCGTCGGCGACCCGGCGGACCCCGCGACCCACATCGGCCCGCTGATCAGCTCCTCACAGGCCGACGCGGTGGCGAAGCTCGTCGACGAGACCGTCGCAGCCGGCGCCACCGCACTGCTGCACGGACGGGCCGAAGGAAACATGGTGAGCCCTTCCGTGCTGACCGGTCTCGCCGACGATTCACCTGTCCTGCGACAGGAGATATTCGGGCCGGTCGCCCTGCTCCTCCCCTTCGACGGTGAGGACGAGGCCGTACGGATCGCCAACGACACCCCCTACGGGCTGAGCGGCGCGGTCCACACCGGGAACATCGAGCGTGGCGTACGGGTGGGGCAGCGGATCCGCACCGGCATGATCCACATCAACGACGGTACGGTCCACGACGAGCCCATCGTCCCGTTCGGCGGGGAGGGGAACTCAGGCCTGGGGCGGCTGAACGGCGAGTCGATGCTCGAGGCGTTCACCACGCAGAAGTGGATCTCGGTCCAGCACGGCCGCTCGCAGTTCCCCTTCTGACCAGCTGTTTCCTGCGTCGAGGGCGCCCTGCCGGGGGCGCCCATGGTCTACTTCGAGGGCGGCCCGTGCCGCTCCCGAATCCGCATGCCGCAGAAAAGTGACCCGCCCGAAGTGCGCCTCAACGACCTCGACGAACGCATCGTCCACGCCCTCGCCGAAGACGCCCGTCGTTCCTACGCGGACATCGGCGCCCTGATCGGCCTCTCCGCGCCCGCGGTGAAACGCCGTGTGGACCGGCTGCGCGCCGAGGGGGCGATCACGGGCTTCACCGTGCGGGTCGACCCGGCGGCACTCGGCTGGGAGACCGAGGGGTTCATCGAGATCTACTGCAGCCGCAACACCGCGCCCGACGCCATCAAACGGGGCCTGTCCGCCTATCCGGAGGTCGCGTCGGCGTCCACGGTGACGGGCGAGGCCGACGCGATCGTGCAGGTCTTCGCCGCCGACATGCGGCATTTCGAACAGGTGCTGGAACGGATCGCCGGCGAGCCGTACGTCGAGCGGACCAAGTCGGTCCTCGTCCTCTCCCCCCTGCTGCGCCGGTACTCGGCGGGCCCGCCGGCCTGAGCGCCGGCGGACATCCGCCCCGCGCCGGCGGACGTCCCGCAGGCCAGGCTCCCGGGCCGGGCGGGTGAGCGCCGGGGAGACCGAAATCACTCGTCTGACCTGCGAAGACACCTCACGCAACAAATCGCCGACGAAGCGGCTCAGCGCGCAACGGATCAACGGTGAACGCGCAACAATCGCACCTTGTCGGCCGTGATCTCCGCCCCGTACCTTCAATACGTCTCCCCGCCCCGCCCGCCCCGCCCGAGGTCAGCCATGCCGCCGTTGCGTACCGCCCTGCTCCAGAGCTCCGGACGGGCCGGCTCCGTCGACGACAACCTCGCCATGCTCGACGACGCCGCCGCGCGGGCCGCTGCCGCAGGTGCCCGGCTACTCGTCTGTCCGGAAATGTTCCTCACCGGGTACGCTATTGGTGACGCAGTCGCCGAGCTGGCAGAGCCTGCGGACGGGCCCGCCGCGCAGACGGTCGCCGGCATCTGCGTACGCCACGGCCTCGCCGTCCACTACGGCTACCCGGAGCGGGCCGGCGGGGCGGTCTTCAACGCGGCGCAGCTCATCGGCCCTGACGGTGCGCCACTCGCCAATTACCGCAAGACCCATCTCTTCGGCAGTTTCGAGGAGGAGTGGTTCACCCCCGGTGAAACGCCCGTGGTGCAGGCCGAGCTGGACGGCGTACGGATCGGGCTGCTGATCTGCTACGACGTCGAGTTCCCGGAGAACGTACGCGCGCACGCCTTGGCGGGGACCGAGCTGCTGCTGGTCCCGACCGCGCTGATGCATCCCTTCCCGTTCGTCGCCGAAGCCGTCGTGCCGGTGCGCGCCTTCGAAAGCCAGCTCTACATCGCCTACGTCAACAGGGCAGGCAAGGAGGGTGAGTTCGACTTCACCGGACTGAGCTGCCTGGCCGGTCCCGACGGCACGGTCCGCGCCCGCGCCGGCCGCGGCGAGGAGCTGCTCGTCGCCGATGCCGACCCCGGGCTGCTCTCCCGGTCACGCGCCGCCAACCCGTACCTCCGGGACCGCGTCCCCGGCCTGTACGGCTCCCTGGTCCGTCCCCGTCCCCGCCCCGCGCTTCCCCGCTAGGAGTCCGTACCCCATGACGTCCACGGTGCCCAACGCCGTCCAGCACACCGAGGCGCAGCCGCCGATCACCATGTTCGGTCCGGACTTCCCCTACGCCTACGACGACTACCTCGCCCACCCGGCGGGCATCGGGCAGATACCGGCCACCGAGCACGGCACCGAGGTCGCCGTCATCGGCGGAGGGCTCTCCGGCATCGTCGCCGCGTACGAACTCATGAAGATGGGGCTGAAGCCCGTCGTCTACGAGGCGGACCGGATCGGCGGCCGGCTGCGCACCGTCGGCTTCGACGGCTGCGATCCCTCACTGACCGCCGAGATGGGCGCCATGCGCTTCCCGCCCTCGTCCACGGCGCTCCAGCACTACATCGACCTGGTGGGCCTGGAGACCAAGCCGTTTCCCAACCCCCTGTCCCCGGCCACCCCGTCGACCGTCGTCGACCTCAAGGGCGAGTCCCACTACGCGCGGACGATCGACGACCTGCCGCAGGTGTACCGCGAGGTCATGGCCGCCTGGAACTCCTGCCTGGAGGAGGGCGCCGACTTCTCCGACATGAACCGTGCGATGCGCGAGCGCGACGTACCGCGCATCCGGGAGATCTGGGCGAAGCTCGTCGAGAAGCTCGACGACCAGACCTTCTACGGCTTCCTCTGCGGCTCCGACGCCTTCGCCTCCTTCCGGCACCGCGAGATCTTCGGGCAGGTCGGCTTCGGCACGGGCGGCTGGGACACCGACTTCCCCAACTCGATCCTGGAGATCCTCCGCGTCGTCTACACCGAGGCCGACGACCACCACCGGGGGATCGTCGGCGGCAGCCAGCAGCTGCCGCTGCGGCTGTGGGACCGTGAACCGCAGAAGATCGTGCACTGGCCGCTCGGCACGTCGCTGTCCTCCCTGCACGACGGGCAGCCCCGTACCGCAGTGACCCGGCTCGACCGCACCGCCGGGAACCGGATCACGGTCACCGACGCCACCGGCGACATCCGCACCTACCGGGCAGCGGTCTTCACCGGTCAGTCCTGGCTGCTGCTCTCCAAGATCGCCTGCGACGACACGCTCTTCCCGATCGACCACTGGACGGCGATGGAGCGTACCCACTACATGGAGTCGTCCAAGCTGTTCGTGCCCGTCGACCGGCCGTTCTGGCTGGACGAGGACGGGACCACCGGCCGGGACACGATGTCCATGACGCTCACGGACCGGATGACCCGGGGGACGTACCTCCTGGACGACGGGCCCGGCAGGCCGGCCGTCATGTGCCTCTCCTACACCTGGTGCGACGACAGCTTGAAATGGCTGCCGCTCTCCCCGAACGAGCGTATGGACGTCATGCTCAAGTCGCTCGGCGAGATCTATCCGGGCGTCGACATCCGCAAGCACATCATCGGCAACCCGGTCACGGTCTCCTGGGAGAACGAGCCGTACTTCATGGGCGCCTTCAAGGCCAACCTGCCCGGCCACTACCGTTACCAGCGACGCCTGTTCACCCACTTCATGCAGGACCGGCTGCCCGCCGACAAGCGCGGCCTGTTCCTGGCAGGCGACGACATCTCGTGGACGGCGGGATGGGCCGAGGGAGCCGTGCAGACCGCGCTGAACGCCGTATGGGGTGTGATGGCGCAGTTCGGCGGGGCGACCGACCCGACGAACCCCGGTCCGGGCGACGTCTTCGACGAGATCGCACCGGTCGAGCTCCCGGAGGGCTGAGGGCGGGGGCACGGGACGGCCGTGCCGGCCGCCGTCAGGCACCGCTCGGCGAACCGCACGCCCGGTGCGGCGACGGCCTCCCGGTCCGGGGACGCTCCGTCCGCGATGTGCTGGGAGGGTCTCCGCGACCGCCGGACAGACCTGGTGGAAGACCGCGGGCCGTCCTCGGGCGGCCGGCCGGAGGGGAAAGTCCGCATCCGCTCGATCACCGCGCCGGCAGCGCCGGCCGGACGTGCGAACTGCTCGCCCCGGTCCGTACCCGCAGCGTCCCGGTCAGGGACCCCCCACGGCACCGACGGGCCCGGGACGTCACCGGGACGGACGGACACCGGGCGCCGGACGGTTCCCGGGCCGGTCAGGACGTCCCGGCCGGCGGCTTCTCGTCGTACTGGGACGTACCCGAGTCCAGCAAGGGCTCCTGGGTCTTCAGATGGGCCGGGGCGAACGCCCGCAGCGCGTGGTAGCCGGTGATCACGACGAGCGTACCGAGGGCGATCCCGCTCAGCTCGAAGTTGTCGGTGATCTTCAGGCTGACGCCGCCGACGCCGATGATGATGCCCGCGGCGGCCGGCACGAGGTTGAGGGGATTACGCAGGTCGACCTCGGCATTGAGCCAGATCTGGGCGCCGAGCAGGCCGATCATGCCGTACAGGATGACGGTGATGCCGCCGAGCACGCCGCCGGGGATGGCGGCGACGACCGCACCGAATTTGGGGCAGAGGCCGAAGAGCAGGGCGAAGCAGGCCGCGGCCCAGTAGGCGGCGGTTGAGTAGACCCGGGTCGCCGCCATCACCCCGATGTTCTCGCTGTAGGTGGTGTTGGGCGGGCCGCCGACGGCCGTGGACAGCATCGAGGCGGCGCCGTCCGCGGCGATGGCGGTGCCCAGCTTGTCGTCGAGCGAGTCGCCGGTCATCTCGCCCACGGCCTTCACGTGCCCGGCGTTCTCGGCGATCAGGGCGATGACGACCGGCAGTGCGACCAGGATCGCGGACCATTCGAAGGCCGGCGCGTGGAAGGACGGCAGCCCGATCCAGTCCGCGTCCGCCACGGCCGACAGGTCCAGCCGCCAGTGGTCGACGGCCTCCGCGCCGCCGGCCGGGGAGTGGATCTTCCCGAGGACCAGGTCGAGCGCCCACGACAGGACGTAGCCGAAGACGAGCCCGAGGAAGATCGCGATACGGGAGAAGAAGCCGCGCAGGCAGACCACGGCCAAGCCGGTGAACAGCATCACCAGCAGGGCGGTCCACTGGTCCTGGGGCCAGTACGTCGAGGCGGTGACAGGCGCCAGATTGAAGCCGATCAGCATCACGACGGCCCCGGTCACCACGGGCGGCATCGCCGCGTGGATGATCCGCGCGCCGAACCGCTGCACCACGAGCCCCACCAGGAACAGCACGGCACCGACCACCAGCACCGCGCCGGTGACCGTGGCACTGGTGCCGCCGCCGGCCCGGATCGTGGCGGCCACCCCCACGAAGGAGAGCGAACACCCCAGGTAGCTGGGAACCCTGCCCTTCGTCGCCAGCAGGAAGATGGCGGTGGCGACACCGGACATCATGATCGCGAGGTTCGGGTCGAGACCCATCAGGACGGGCGCGACGAAGGACGCGCCGAACATGGCGACCACGTGCTGGGCGCCCAGGCCGAAC
>NZ_DATMVN010000424.1:0-22461 GCF_035563135.1 Streptomyces sp. | reverse complement strand
GACGTGATGACAGACTTCTCCTGCAACGGGACCCCTGACCTTGATCGACTTTCTTCGCCGATCGCTGATCTATCAGGTGGTCCCGTTGCGCTGTTCAGCAGGGCTTGACGTACAGCCCAGGGGCCAAACGCAACGGTGTTGCTGTCCATGTCATCGCATGATCATGCCTTCCGCGGCCCGTCCGCGCGAGGCCCGGCCGGACGGACGGACGGAATTCCGGCCGCCGGCTGACGGCCGGGCGGCCGGAACCCCGTGGGCATTGCCGTCACTCACTCCAGGAGATCGGCATACGCCCCCAGAGCCAGTGCGACGTCGGTCTGCGCCCAGAACCGGTGGTAGGTGAAGACCGGAGCGGCACCGCCGTCGAGATAGGCCTGCACCTTCGGCCAGTTCGGGTCGTCCTCGTAGAACGACCGGATGGACAGGAACGTCGAGTCGTTGTCGACGGTGTCACCGTTGGGCATCGCGCCGGTCCAGCCGTTCGGGACGTACACCGGGTCGTCGAACCGGTTGTAGTCGGCCCGGGTCTCGGGAACCGCGATCCCGAGGTCGTCCTGGTAGTGACTCCACATGCCGTCGAGCAGCCCTTCGGCCGTCGCCTTCGCCTCGGCGTCACCGGACCTGGCCGCGTAGTAGGTCAGGGTCCTGGCGTAGGCGCCGGCCACTCCGACGTCGTTGGTGTAGTCGGCGACCGTGACGTGGAGTCCGGAGTTCGTTCCGGGATTCGACGCGTTCCAGGTATCGGGAGCACCGGACCACTTGAGGGTGGACGGCATGAGGTAGGTACCGTCCGGGTTGATGGTCGTCTCGGACAGGGCCCAGTCGACCCACTTGTCGAGTACGGCCTTGGCCTGGGCGTCGCCCGACTCGTGGTAGTACTCCGCGACGCGTTCCATGGACCACGCCTGGAAGCCGAACCACTGGTTGGACGGCGGGTCGTGGTAGACGGGCTTCTCGTCGTAGTACATGCCGTAGAAGGTCGGTGTACCGGCCGGAGGCTGGGCGTAGCTGCCCTTCCAGCTGTTGGTCGCGCCGCCTGCGATGGCGCCCTCGTCGGACTGGAGCCACTGGTAGAAGTCCATCTGCCGGTCCAGGCTCTTGGCCCAGTCCTGCTGCCCCGTGGCCGATTTGGGCTTGAGGTCGGCGACGGAGCTCAGGGCGTAGGCCGCCATCGGGTTCTGGTAGCCGCCGTGGGCGTGACTGGATCCGATGCGCCAGGACCAGGCCGCCGAGGTGTCGGTGGCACCGCCCCAGGCGTAGTACCAGGACATCAGGTAGTGCGCGCTGTCCTTGCCGCTGCCGGCAGGGCAGGTGGTCGGGCCGACGCAGTTGCCGACCTTCTTGAAGTACTTGTCGAACATGGAGTAGCGGAGGTAGTCGCCCATCTTCGCCGCCTTGGCGACGGTCGCCGACACCTCACCCGACTTGCCCTGCTCCTTCGCCCAGGTGTCCGCCCAGTAGGCGGCCTGGACGGCGCGGGCATCCGCGTCCGGAGCGTTGGTGAACTTCCACTGCTTGGCGTAGGAGGCGTCCCCGGTGAACAGGTCCAGGTAACCGTTGTCACCGCCGTAGGTGAAGTTGTCGCAGGTGGGGTGAGTGACGGTCTCCCAGACCGACTCCTGCGGACCACGCTGGAAGGTGTTGATGTACGAGGGCCCCGTCTCGCTCGGTCCGGCCGAGCACTTTCCGGGAGAGTTGCCGTATCCGTAGACGTTGTCGACGTCCTGGATCCAGTGCATCCCGTAGATGTCGTCGGTGCCGTACGCACTCTTCAGCTCGGAGGCGATCGGGTCCGATCCGGAGGCCGCCGATCCGTCGAGGACGGCCGGGTACTCGTTCGGGGTGTCGTGCTCGGGTGCGTAGGTGGCGGGCTTCGACGCGTTGTACGCGGAGTTCGTGGGCTGGTCGGCGTGGGTGGGGATCATGTACGTCTCCATGGTTTCCCACGCGCCGTTGAACTTGGTCCAGTCCCCGGTGATCTTCCCGTACATCGCCTGGAGCCAGATGAGATAGCTGTACGCCTCCGACGTCGTCTCGTGTCCGTGATCGGGGGCCTCGACGATCAGGGTCTCGACGGAGTGGTAGGGGATGCCCTCCGACGAGAAGTAGCCGTTCGCCGGGTCGGTGATCTTCCCGTACAGGTCGAGGAACCGGGCGTCGTACTCCTTCGCCGCAGCGAGCTGGGTGACCGTGACGTCGGCCTTGCTGTGTCCAGGAGCCGTCACGGTGAAGGTCGCGGCTCCCGTACCGGACGCGTCGGCCGAGACGGTCACCTTCTGGGGAGTGGACCAGTTCGACGGGGTGAACGTGAGGCTCGCGCCAGCGGTGACACTCAGACCGGAGTTGCCGGCGCTCCGCGCCACAGTGACGGTGACCGACGAGGAGGGCGCGGTGGACAGCGAAACGTTGAATGTCCCCGACTTGCCCTGCTGCACGCCCAGTTGAGCGGGCGTGGCGACGACGGCCGGACCTGCGGCGACGGTGATGCCCACCGGGGTCGATTCAGCCGAAGCGCCGAGGTTGTCGTACGCCCTGGCGTACAACGAGTGGCCGCCGGCGGACAGCCCTTCGGCGCTGTAGGCGTAGGGGGATGTGGTGTCCGTGCCGAGCAGCTTCGTGTCGTCGTAGAACTCGACCTTGCTGATGCCCGCCCCGTCGGCGGCCGCCGCGGTGGCCGCCAGGGGGACGGTGTCCCCGGCGGAGAAGACGGCGCCCGCCGCCGGACTGGTGAGGACGGTGATCGGCGGCTGATGGGCGCCGGCGCATGCGGTGCCGTTGACGGCGAATGCGGTCGGTGCGGCGTTGGTGCCGCTGTAGGTGAACTGCGCGCCGGTCGTCACAGCGGCCCCGGCGGCTATGGAGCCGTTCCAGCTCGCGTTCTTCACGGTGACGGTCTTGCCCGCCTGGGACCAGGTTCCGTTCCAGCCGCTGGTGAGCTTCTGGCTGCCGGCGTAGTCATAGGTCAGGGTCCAGCCGTTGATCGCGGCGGAACTCCTGTTGGTGACGGTGAGTTCGGCGGTGAAGCCCGAGCCCCAGTCGTTGGTCCTGTAGTCCACGCTGCACTGGACGGCTGCGGCCTGGGCCGGCCCGCCGGTCGCGGCGGTCATTCCCAGGGGAAGGGCCAGTACCGCCGTGAACGCTGTCCACAGACGGCGGCGTCGGGCTCCGGTTCTGCCGGGTCTCCTCGATAACCACGTTCTTCGTGCGCGTCCCGATGGCATGCGCAGTACCTCCTCGCGGCTCGGCGACATGGGGGGCGTGCGGGGCTGAGCACAAGCCTTGAACCAGTGGGAGCGCTCCCAGCATGGGGATGAGGAAAAAGGGAGTCAAGACGCTTGAAGAGTCGAATTATTTCGATAGCAAGAGAGGGGAACTGGTGTGTTGACCGACACCACTTGACGCTCTAACGTCAAGCCACACCAGTGGGAGCGGTTCCACCAGTCGACGTGCCGTAGGGGGCCCGTCCGATCTGCAAGGAGTCGCTCATGCGTCAACTCCCGCACTTATCGCACCTGTTCAGACTGCTCCCCGAAGCAGCGCTCGACATGGCCGGCAGCGCTGTCGCGTCCATGGTCACGGCTTCCGGTTCCGCCCTCGTGCACACGGTGGACACCAGCGCCGCACCTCGGCGGGACGGCGGTTCCCACGAGGCGAGCACTGCGGCCGGCGGCAGTCGGAACGGGGCACACGCGAACGGTGCGGGGACTGCGGCGGTCTTCCTGGCCGCCGGAGCGGGACCGGACCCCGCGACCGGTGAGTCCAGGCGCGACAGCACGCTCCGCACCGCGGATCCGGCCGGCTCCACCGGTCCGGTGGATCCTGCCGTCTCCGCCGGCGGACCGCCCGCAACGGACGTCCGGAGCCACGAACTCGTCGAGCGCGCCTCTGAACGGGCGTGCGTCGACGGGAGCAACCGCACCATCCCTGCGTGGTCACCCGAACAAGGAGTACCGGCTTGGCCTGAACACCATGGATCCGCAGTATGCGGACGAAAAAGACAGCAGCGCCCGGGAGGGCCCGGCCCCGCAGGCCGGGATCCGAGACACGGCCCCCGGGTCGAACAGCATCGGACCCGGGGCGGTACACCGGCGCTTGCGCCGGATGCTCCGATACGCGCGCCGACGGCACCCGCCCCGGCGCCGGGCATGAGGTCCACGGGCACTCACACCCGCCCGCCCTCGCTCGCCCGCACCTCCGATCCCCGTGCGAACGAGGACAGCCGGCACTCCCCCTCTCGCACCGGTCAGGCCGAAGTCCCCCTCGCCGCAGGCGAGATCGGCGAGAACACCTGCTCCCACCGGCTTCACCGACCAGGAGGCGCAGGGGTTCGACGACCGGGACCTCTTCTACCGGACGGGCCTGGAACGCCTGGGACCGCTTCACGGCCCCGTCCTTGATCAGCGACTACGACGGTACCCCCATCCCGTACGGAAACGGGCTGCGTGAACATCTGCGCGCCCTCGACAGCTGAGGAAACGGAATTCGCATGAGCCGCACGAGCCGCACCAACCTGAGCCGATCCCGAACGGCGCTCATCGCCGCGGGAGCGCTCGTCGCCGCAGCCGCAGGCTCCGCCGCCGCGGTGGCCCCCTTCGGAACCTCCGCCGCGGCAGCGGCGGGCTGCACCGTCGACTACAAGATCCAGAATCAGTGGAACGGCGGGCTCACTGCCTCGGTGAGCGTGAAGAACCTGGGCGCCGCCATATCGGGCTGGCAGCTGCAGTGGTCGTTCTCGGGTGGCGAGAAGGTCAGCCAGGGCTGGAACGCCACCGTCTCGCAGAGCGGCACCGCCGTCACCGCGAAGGACGCCGGCTACAACGCCGCCCTGGCCACCGGGTCCTCCACGACCTTCGGCTTCAACGCGACCGGGAACGGCAACAGCACCGTGCCCGCGACGTTCAAACTGAACGGCGTCACCTGTGACGGAAGTACGGGCCCGACCGATCCCCCGGACCCGACCGACCCGCCCACCGACCCGCCCGCCGGTGAGCAGGCGGACAACCCCTACCAGGGCGCCAAGGTCTATGTGAACCCCGAGTGGTCGGCCAACGCCGCCGCCGAACCGGGCGGCAGCCGGGTCGCGAACCAGCCGACGGGTGTGTGGCTCGACCGTATCGCCGCCATCGAGGGCGCCAACGGCGGCATGGGGCTGCGTGACCACCTGGACGAGGCCCTGACCCAGAAGGGCTCCGGCGAACTCGTCGTCCAGCTCGTCATCTACAACCTGCCCGGGCGCGACTGCGCGGCACTCGCCTCCAACGGCGAGCTCGGCCCCACCGAGATCGGCCGTTACAAGACCGAGTACATCGACCCGATCGCGGCCATCCTCGCCGATGAGAAGTACGCGGGTCTGCGCATCGTCACCACCGTCGAGATCGACTCCCTGCCGAACCTCGTGACCAACGCGGGCGGCCGGCCCACGGCCACGCCGGCCTGTGACGTCATGAAGGCCAACGGCAACTACGTCAAGGGCGTCGGCTACGCCCTCAACAAGCTCGGCGACGCGCCGAACGTCTACAACTACATCGACGCGGGACACCACGGCTGGATCGGCTGGGACGACAACTTCGGGCCGTCCGCCGACATCTTCCACCAGGCCGCGACCGCCGAGGGCGCGACCGTCAACGACGTGCACGGCTTCATCACCAACACGGCCAACTACAGCGCCCTGAAGGAGGAGAACTTCTCCATCGGCGACTCCGTGAACGGAACCTCCGTGCGGCAGTCCAAGTGGGTCGACTGGAACCGGTACACGGACGAGCTCTCCTTCGCCCAGGCGTTCCGGAACGAGCTGGTCTCGGTCGGCTTCAACTCCGACATCGGCATGCTCATCGACACCTCGCGCAACGGCTGGGGCGGCGCCAACCGGCCGAGCGGTCCCGGCGCGTCCACGAACGTCGACACCTATGTGGACGGCGGGCGCTACGACCGGCGCATCCACCTGGGCAACTGGTGCAACCAGGCCGGAGCAGGCCTCGGCGAACGGCCGCAGGCAGCTCCGGAAGCCGGCATCGACGCGTACGTCTGGATGAAGCCCCCGGGGGAGTCGGACGGCTCCAGCAAGGCGATCCCGAACGACGAGGGCAAGGGATTCGACCGGATGTGCGACCCGACGTACACCGGTAACGCCCGCAACAACAACAACATGTCCGGAGCTCTGGGCGACGCCCCGGTCTCGGGCAAGTGGTTCTCCGCCCAGTTCCAGGAGCTCATGAAGAACGCCTACCCGGCGCTCTAGGCTCCGCGTCGGCGGGCTCCGGGCGCTCCCCCGCCCGGGCCCTCCCGACGGCTGCGCCACCTGTCGAACAGAGCGCGTCCGCGAGCAACCGGCGCGGACGCGCTCCGGCGTGCGACGGACCCGGCCCTGGGGCTGTCACCTCGCCCGGCCCTGATACCCGCCTTCGCCTTGCGGCCGGTCTTCGGTTCCGCGCTCCGCTTCGCCTCGTTCCCGGCGGTCGGCTCGGCCCCTGCCGGAGCCCGGGACGCGGGCTCCGACGCGCCCGTTGCGGCCGGGGGGTCCGAAAGGACGTGGTAGCGGTGGCTGATGCGCCGGCCCACCAGCGCGTACCCCAGCAGCGCGCCGGCCGTGTTGAGGATCACGTCGTCGATGTCGAAGGCCCGCCCCGCCACGAGCGCTCCCTGCGCGAGCTCGACGACCGCCATGACCAGTGCGGTCAGCACCGTCATCCGGATCATGCGAAGCCGGCGCGGCACCAGGATCGGCAGCAGAACGCCGAACGGAGCACCCAGCAGCAAGTTTCCGCCGGCCTGTTTGCACGCCGCGAGGAAGGTGTAGTCCTGCGCGTACTGCCGCAGGGACCGCCCTGGCTTCAGATTGGACGTCACGATGTCCTCCGACGCCGGCGACGGTGTGAGCGTCACCTTCGCCAGGACCACGGAGAACGCGACGAGCGCCAGGAACGCTGCGGCCAGCGCTGCGGCGCGCAACAGTAGACGTCCCACACTCCTGCGTCGTGCACTGCCATTCGCCTCTGCTGTCATGGCGGAACGGATTCCCCCAACGCCGACGGCCACACCCCGGGCCGGGTGCGACCATGAGCGCATGAGCGCACAGAAGAAGGACGAACTGCTGGCAAAGGCCGTGCGGCTGCGCGAACAGGGTCATCCCGAGCAGGCCAGGGAGCGCCTCCTCTCCCTCTCCGCCGCGTTTCCCGACGCAGCGGACATCGCCTACCAGACCGCCTGGGCCCACGATGTGCTCGGTCTGGAGGCCGAGGCCGTGCCGTACTACGAGCGGAGCCTGCAGGGCGACGGCCTCGACGAGGAGGAGCGCCGGGGAGCACTGCTGGGGCTCGGCAGCACCTACCGCGTCCTGGGCAGGTTCGGGCAGGCCGTCGAGACGCTCCGGCGGGGCGTGGAGGAGTTCCCGGACGACGGGGCGCTGCGGACCTTTCTGTCCATGGCCCTGTTCAACACCGGCGAGCATCATGAAGCCATGCAACTGCTGCTGCGCCTGACGGCGACGACGAGCGACGATCCACGGGTGCAGCGGTACCGGGCGGCCATCGAGCACTACGCGGCGGATCTCACGCAGACCATGTGAGCGACGCTCCCTATGGGCAGGTCGTACGGGCGCAGAACGCCTCAGACCGTGCGCTCCGCGTCAGGCGCATGAAAAGAGGGGAGCCCCGGCCGGATCGGGGGAATCCAGCCGGGGCGGCTTGTGTGCGAAGGCGAAGGCGGATCACCGTCCGGTGCGCTCCGGCCCCTCACTCCCACGTATAGGTGAACGATAAACCACCCCTCCTCGTTCCCGTCAATCCGCCCCTGAGCTGTGATCCACACCACGGACATGCAGGCCAAGAGCCTTCGGCGGATGACGGGAAGGCGATGAGGCCGATCGTCAGCGAGCCTCGCGGAACATGACGTGCCGCCCTGCAACCGGGTCGAATTTCCGCAGTTCCAGCCGGTCCGGGTCATTGCGTCGACTCTTCCGCGTCACATAGGTGTGGCCGGTTCCGGCCGTGGACCCGAGCAGGACGACGGGCCTGGTCTCATTGCGCGCCATGGCATCTCCGGAGAGGCATCAGGGTTCAGAACCCATCCCAGAACGAGAACGGGTGTCGTTTTCATCACTGACTCCCCCAACACATTCGGCCGCATCGGCATTCCGCTTCGAGCAGCCGGGGTGAGAGCCGCACGTCTCCGCAACGCCCTCCCGCGTCCGAGCAGGTCTTGAACGAACGACCGAGGCGCTCCTGGCCGCCGACCCGGACATGCCATCGAGAAGAGGTCCGATCGGCGGCACCGGCCTTCGCTCCACACCTCCGCGCGACTCCGCATACGCCCTGCTCCCGGCCCCTGTGAGCCGTGCGGGCCGCATACGCGGGCGTGCACCGAGCCGCTCACGCCCGGCTACTTGCATCAACTCTCATCAGGAGCAAGGGTGTTCGGCGGACGCCCGCCCCACCCGGCCGATGGCATATGCCGGGAGCAAGAACGCATCAAGTGTCGCCAAATCCCTTACGGGACCTCCCAGCCTGTGCAACAGTCGAGTGCGGTCCACCCCCACGAACCGGCCGTGCCGCCTGTATCGGAGTATCAGATGCCGTCCCACCTGTCTGCGGACCGCCCCGCCCCGCAACCGCCGGAGCGGGAGGCCGTCGACGCCCTGATCAACCGGGCCCGGCTGCTGCGCGGCGACGTGGACGCCGTGCGGCGTGACACCTCGGTGATCGACGACGATCCCCGGCTGCGCTGGCAGCGGGCACTCTGTGAGCTCGCCGTCCATCAGCTCGACGACCTGGGCGAGCATCTGGGACAGCTGCGGGACGGTATCACCCACGACGCGGCCGCCGGATCCGCAGAGAGGGCCGCCGCCCCGGAACCGTCGGCCGGGGCGCCGACGGGCTCGCTCCTCAGCAGGGTGGGCAGCGCCGAATGGAATCTGCTCACCGATGAGGTCAGCTGGTCGGACGAGCTGTATCAGATCTTCGGCAAGGCCCCGGGGACAGGAGCTCTGTCCCTCGACGAACTGCCGTCCGTTCTCCTCAGGGAGGACCAGGCCCTCCTGACGTCCATGGTGACCGACTGCCTGGTGGACGGCAGACCGATAGACGGCGAATTCAGGATCCTGCTGCCCGACGGCGGTATGCGAACCCTGCACATGATGGGCGAACCCGTCCTCGACGCGGACGGCTGCACCGCTTCCATGTGGGCGGTCCTGCGCGATGTCAGCAGGCTGAGGCGTAGTCAGCACACCGTGGGCAGGACACGGGACACGCTACGACACCAGGAGCAGGTGGCCCGCACCGAGCACCGGATGGCGGTGGAACTCCAGGAGGCCGTTCTTCCGCCGTGGCACGGCTCACTGCCGATGCCCGGCCGGAGCGGGAGCGGACTGGACATCGCCGCTCATTACCTGCCGTCGGGATCGAGCGGTCTCATCGGCGGTGACTGGTACGACGCCCTGCCGCTCCCGGACGGAAAAACCCTGCTCACCGCCGGTGATCTCACCGGCCATGGGATCCCGGCCACCTCGGCCATGGCGATGCTGCTCGGCGCGCTGCGAGGCATGGCCGTGGCCGGTGTCGAGCCGGGGGCGGTCATGGGCCACCTGAACCGGCTGATCGAATGCTCGGCGCAGCCGGCCCTGGGCAGCGCCGTGTGCTGCCGCTTCGATCCCACGACCGGCACGCTCACATGGGCGCAGGCAGGACACCCGGCGCCGCTGCTGTTCCGCAACGGAGTGGGGCGGCCTCTGCCCTCGCCGGACGGAGTGCTGCTCGGGGCGGCGTCCGGAGTAACCTACGAGCAGGACCAGGTGGTCCTGCTCCCGGGCGACGTGCTCGTGCTGCACACCGATGGTCTGACGCGCCGGAGCGACTGGAGCACCGACCCGGATCTGCTTCTGGGGCTGGCACCTCGGTTCACGCAGGCCCGCACATCACAGGACTGCGTACGGACCATGGTCGAGGCTCTCGGATCTGCCGAACGGATCGATGACGCCTGCGTGTTGGTGGCCCGTGTCGAGACATGAGGGATTCCGGAGCGCCCGCAAAGAGTTCCAGGCCGCCCTGTGTCCGTCTGAACGTCATCCGACCTGCCGGCCCTTTGCGATTTCCTCCCAGTCGTCGTCCTGAGTTGCTCGGTGGTGGCCCCGGGGTCAGATCCGGGAGCCTTTGGTCTTCTTGCTGAATGCCCTTGGAGGCAGCGCGCGTTCGATCTCCTCGCGCAGGTCCTCGATCTTGCCGTACCCCGCGAACTGACCGGTGAGCCGGTACATCTCGCACAGGCGGTCCCAGGTCCGGTGCGACGACGTCTCCCCCATCGACACCAGGGCAAGGCGTGCATAGCGGTCGGCCTGCTCAGGATCGCCGGCGATGAAGCATGCGGAGGCAAGTGAGATGTAGTCGAAGATCTTGGACCGTTGACGTCCGTTTATCCGTAGGTCGAGTGCCTGCTTGGCATGGCGCTGAGCGGTGGAGGCCGCACCGGGGTCGTGCTCGGCCAGCGTACGGAAGGCCAGGGCCTGCATCCCGTGCATGTCCGCCTCGTCGAACATCTGCATCCAGCTCGGCGGAGGCACATCGCCCTTGTCCGAGACGAAGAGCTCCTCGGCCTCGCCGAGTGTGCGCCGCATGGCCTGCCCGCGCCCCATCGAGGCCTGCGCCCAGGCCTCGATGGTGTGCAGCATCGCCCGGGTACGCGGCAGTGCCTCCTCCCCGGAGCCGGATTTGGCGAGCCTCATCAGGTCCAGCGCGTCGTCCGGCCGGCCCAGGTGGACCATCTGGCGTGCAGCGCGGGAGAGCGCCTCCCCCGCGCGCGGTCGATCGCCGCCCTCGCGCGCGGCATGCGCCGCGATCACGAAATACTTCTGGGCCGTGGGCTCGAGGCCCACGTCGTGGGACATCCAGCCGGCGAGGACCGCGAGGTCGGCAGCGACGCCCCAGAGGCGGCGCTGCAGATGCTCGGGGTGGCGGTAGGCGAGCATCCCGCCCACTTCGTTGAGCTGGCCCACGACCGCCTTGCGCTGCAGTCCGCCGCCCCTGGAGGCGTCCCAGGCCCGGAACACCTCGACCGAGTGCTCAAGGGCCTCGATCTCCTCGGATCCGATGGGGGCGGCCTCGTACAGATCGAAGCCGGCGTTGTCGGCGTACAGGGGGTCGGGGAGGCGAGTGGTCCGGGCCGCCGGAGCGGGCTCGGAGTGCAGCCAGTCGTGCATGGCGCCGGTGATTGCTGAGCCAGTGGCGAGCGCGGCGCCCGCGCCCACCAAGCCGCGTCGGTTGAGCATGAGGTCCATTCCCGTGAATTCGGTGAGGACCGCTGCCGTCCGTTCGGGCGCCCACGGCAGACCGTCGGGATTGTCTTCCGTCCCGGCCTTTCGCCGCTTTCCCGCACGCCCGCGCCGACCGAACCCGAGGTCCTCGATGGTCACGACACGGCCGAGCCGCTCGGTGAACAGAGCCGCCAGCACTTCGGGCACGGGATCGCGGGGGGATTCCCCCATGTCGATCCAGCGCCGCACCCGCGAGGTGTCGGTGGCCAGTTGGAGGTGGCCCATGGCCGCCGCCTGCCTGTTCACCATTCTCGCGAGTTCGCCCTTGGACCAGCCGGCCAGGCCGAACAGGTCGGACAGACGGGTGTTGGGTTCTCCGGTCACGTCAAGCCCCCAGGTTCTCGGCTGACTTGACCCTAGCCCCCCGGTGGATGCCGGGTGAATATTCGCCAGGGTTCGCCAGGGGCCGCCAGATGTTGTGCCACCCGCGCACCGGTGTCAGGTAGGAAAGCGCCACCCCGCCCGGCAGCCCTAGGCACTCCCCAGGGTGCCGAACGGCCGTCGGCCGGGGCGGCGCACGCAACTTGTCGGCGCACGAAGGGATCTGTCTCGCCCATGTACACAGCATCGTCCTCCGTGTCCGCCCCGCTCCGGCCGCTTCGTCCCTCGGGGGCGGGTGGCGGGCCCTATCTCGACCCCCGCGCCGCGTCACCGGCGTCCGGCACGGGTCGGACCCGGCGGACGGCGGGGCCGGGCGCGCAACCGATCAGCGGAAGACTGGACCTGTCCGGCGCCCAGGGTGCGCAGCTGCGGATGGCCATCGCCTCCGTGCACCGCATCTGTCCGGAGTTCAATCCGGTGCAGGTGCTGCGCCGCAGCGGGCGCTCGGTGCTCATCGTGGGCACCACCGGCCGCGCGACCGCGGTGGCCAAGTGTTTACTCGACCACTCCCCCGCGTGGACGGAGCGGTTCCGGCACGAAATAGCGGCATACCGGGCCTTCGTCAGGCACCGCCCGCCGGTCCGGGTCCCGCGTCTGATCGCTGCCGACCCGGAGAACTGCACCCTGGTGATCGAGCGGATGCCCGGCCGTGTCGCGGCGCTGACGAGACACCCGGCGGAGGCACCGCCCCGTGCGGATCTGCGAGCCGTTCTCGGAGCGATCAGTCACATCAACGCCTGGCGGCCGCCGACCGGCCTGTTCGACGCGCCGCTGGACTATGCCTCACGCATCGCCCGCTATCACGAGTTGGGGCTCTTCACCGATCGTGATCTGGGCGACCTGCAGAAGCTGTTGCACGGCCTGGCCCACGCGGGCGGCCGGCAGGGCATGGGTCAGTTCTGCCACGGTGACGCCCTGCTCTCGAACATCCTGCTGCCGCCCACCGGACCCGTGCTGGTCGACTGGGAACACGCCGGCTGGTACCTGCCGGGGTACGACCTGGCCACGCTCTGGGCCGTGCTCGGTGACGCGCCGGCATCGCGGCGGCAGATCAGCCAGCTGGCGCAGGCGGCGGGCTCCACAGCCCGTGACGCCTTCCTGGTCAACCTCATGCTCGTCCTGACCCGGGAGATCCGTACATATGAGACGGCTGTCCAGCGGGCCATGCGCGAAGGCGTACCGACCGGTGGCGGCCAGGAGCGGCAGGGTGTCATGTCTTCCAGCGAGGAGCAGCGGCTGCTGCTGCGCAGGCTGCACGACGACTGCGCGATGGCCCGGCGGGCCGTGCGTGCGGCGGTGGGCACGCGCTGACCACACCGGGTCGGCCGGCCTGAGGGGCGGGGGGAAGCGCGCTGCGGGGCCGGTGCCGACACATGGGCCCCGCAGCGCGTCGGTCGTGGTCTCAGCCGCTGCTCAATGAACCGGCTCGCACCACGTCGACGTCGGTCGTCTTCACGAAGCCGATCCGGTGGCCGATCTGGACCGTCACGTACTTCCGCGCTCCGCGGAAGTACGTGTGGTCGTAAGGCTTCGAGGCGTCGATCGTCGGCGCGTAGTAGTAACCGGTGGGTGCTTCTCCACCACCGGGGAAAACCTGCCCCGCCTTGATGGTGTAGACGAGCGGGCCGCCCACCGTGGGCTTGGCGAAGTCCGTGGGGTACTCCCCCTTCTCCGGGTAGGCGACGCCGTACACCGGCACTTCCGCCCTGCCTTCCTTAGGCCTCACGACATGCCCGGAAACAGGGCTGACGGTCCGGGCGCCCGCAGGGGTGCGGAGCCACGCCTTCCCCCCGTACCACCAGATCGCCGTCCAGCCGGGCACCCTGTCGGCGACGACGGCCTGCTGGGTGGCACTGATCTTGCTGCCCCAGTCGGCGGCACAGTTCGTCCCCGGCGAGCCGTCCGGGTGCAGCCCCGGGTCGGAGAAGAGCGGTGAGTCCGCGGACGGCCCGGTGTGCAGCGGGACCGCGCTGCTGCCCTGCCGTGGCAGGTCGACACCCTTCTCGCAGTCGCGGAACTCCTGCTGGTTCCTGGTGAAGTCCGCGCTCACGGTGATCAGTTCGCTGCTCCTGGGGGCGCTCGGCACCGTGGGCTTGCCGAGCAGCGCCATGAAGCGGTTCCAGTCCCAGTAGGGGCCCGGGTCCCAGTGCATGTTCCGGGTGCCCGCCGCGCTGGTGGGCGGCACGCCGTCATGCCCGAGGATGTGCTGCCGGTCGAGCGGAATGTCGTATTTCGCCGCCAGATGACGCACCAGTCGCGCAGTCGAGCGGTACATCTCGGGGGTGTACCACTTGGCGCCCTCGGCTGCGACTCCCTCCTGCTCGATGCCGATGGAGTGGGTGTTGAGGTACCAGTTTCCCGCCTGCCAGGCGACGTCCTTGTTCTTCACCATCTGCGTCACATGGCCGTCGGACGAGCGCACCACATAGTGGGCGGAGGCCTGGCTGGCGGGATTCTGGAAGATCTTCAGGGTGGTGTCGTAATCGACCTCGGTGTCGTGCAGGACGATGAACCTGATGGCGTTGCTGCCGGGCCGGTTCGCCGTGTCGTAGTTGCCGTAGGTGTCCTTGTCCGCCGGATCGCCGGTCTGCTGGTAGGCCGCTGGGATCCAGTCACAGGTCAGGCCGCGCGGGCATTCCGGTCGTACGGTGTCCGCGCCGGCCGCGACCGGGGAGAGGAACGTCGCGCTCAGCGCCCCCGCCGTGGCCAGTGCGAGCGCGAATCCGGCCCTCTGCTTCGACGTCATGACAACCCTTCCTGGGCGGGGTGGCAGAGCCGTACCCGGGGGGCTCCCCGTGTCCGCCGGTCGGCGCACACTCTGTGGCGGGAGGTGCTGGGGAGTCAAGAGTGCAGCGTGCGACTGGACCTGAAATTGTGTGACTATTTCGCACCGTGAGTGCCCCGGATGGCCGAGGGGTAGTGCTGGCGCCGACAGGGCCGGTCCGCGTGGACCGCGCGGAGCTCTCGGAAAGGCCGGACGCAGCATGGCACAGCCCTTCTCACTGCCGGACTTCTACGTGCCGTACCCGGCACGTCTCAACCCTCATCTGGAGGCGGCACGGAACCATACCCGGGAATGGGCACGCGGCATGGGGATGCTCGAAGGCTCCGGTATCTGGGAGGAGAAGGACCTCGAATCCCACGACTACGCGCTTCTCTGCGCGTACACCCACCCCGACTGCTCGGCGGAGGCCTTGTCCCTGGTCACCGACTGGTATGTGTGGGTCTTCTTCTTCGACGACCATTTCCTGGAGCTGTTCAAACGGACTCCGGACCGCGAGGGCGGCAAGCGCTATCTGGACCGGCTGCCCGCCTTCATGCCCATGGAGCGGGGCGCGCCGACGCCGGAGCCGGTCAATCCGGTGGAAGCGGGGCTGGCCGACCTCTGGGCCAGGACCGTACCTGCCATGTCCGATGCCTGGCGGGCCCGGTTCGCCGAGGCTACGGAGAATCTGCTGTACGAATCCCTGTGGGAGCTCGCGAACATCAACGAGGGGCGCATCGCCAATCCCGTCGAGTACATCGAGATGCGCCGCAAGGTGGGCGGGGCCCCGTGGTCGGCAGGGCTGGTGGAGTACGCGGCGAACGCGGAGGTCCCCGAGGCGGTGTCCGCCTCGCGCCCGCTGCGGGTGCTCAGGGACGCCTTCTCCGACGGTGTGCATCTGCGTAACGACCTGTTCTCGTACCAGCGCGAAGTGGAGGACGAAGGCGAGAACAGCAACGGTGTCCTGGTCCTGGAGAAGTTTCTGGGCTGCTCGGCCCAGGAAGCCGCCGAAGCGGTCAACGACCTGCTGACGTCTCGCCTGCAGCAGTTCGAGAACACCGCCCTCACCGAACTGGGTCCGCTGTGCGCGGAGAAAGGGCTGGCCGCCGACGAGACGGTAGCTGTCCTGGCCTACGTGAAGGGACTCCAGGACTGGCAGTCCGGGGGCCACGAGTGGCACATGCGCTCCAGCCGCTACATGAACGGCGGCGGCGCGGGAGAGAGCGTGCCCGGTTTCGGCATGGCCGCCGCGTCGCTCCGCTTCACACCACGCTCGGAGGCCTCGCGGCTGCGCAGCCACACCCATGTGCCCTACCAGCGCGTCGGCCCCTCCCTGCTGCCCGACTTCGACATGCCGTTCAGCACGACGCTGAGCCCGCATCTGGACGGGGCGCGGGTACGGATCGTGGACTGGGCCCGCCGGATGGGGCTACTGGAGGCGCAGCCGGGTGTGCCGGGTTCGCACATCTGGGACGAGGAGCGGCTGATCGCGACCGATCTGCCGCTCTGTGCCGCGGGGCTGCATCCTGACGCCACTCCCGACGAGCTCGACCTGTCCTCGGGGTGGCTGACCTGGGGGACGTACGGCGACGACTGGTTCCCGGTGGTGCACGGCCGGTCCCGCGATCTGGCGGGGGCACGGCTGGCCAACGAGCGGCTGTCGCGGTTCATGCCGCTGGACGGGTCACCCGGGCCGGAACCGGTCAACGCGCTGGAGCGGGGGCTCGCCGACCTCTGGCGGCGGACGGCCGGGCCGATGGGCGAGGACGCGCGCCGCACCTTCCGGGAGGCGGTGGAGTCCATGACGGCGAGCTGGCTGTGGGAGCTGGCCAATCAGGCGCAGAACCGGATTCCCGATCCGGTGGACTACGTGGAGATGCGCCGGGCGACGTTCGGTTCGGACCTGACGATGAGCCTGTGCCGGCTGGGCCACGGCAGGAAGGTGCCGGACGCCGTCTACCGCAGCGGCCCGATGCGGTCCCTGGAGAACGCGGCGGCGGATTACGCGTGCCTGCTCAACGACCTGTTCTCGTACCAGAAGGAGATCGAGTACGAGGGTGAGGTGCACAACGGCGTCCTGGTGGTGCAGAACTTCTTCGGGGTGGACTATCCGACAGGGGTCGCGATCGTGCACGACCTGATGAATTCACGGATGCGCCAGTTCCAGCATGTCGCCGAGCAGGAACTGCCGGTCCTGTACGACGACTTCGATCTGGACGCGGAGGCCAGGGAGGTCCTGGCCGGCTACGTGGTGGAGCTCCAGCACTGGCTGGCGGGGATCCTGATCTGGCACCGGGACTGCCGGCGCTATCGCGAGGAGGATCTGCGCCGGGGCACAGGAACCCCGTGGCACATCAGCGGGCCCACGGGGTTCGGGACGTCGGCGGCGCGGGTGACGCGGCTGCTGACGACGCAGGGGCGTGTCAGCCCTGCTGGAACAGCTCTGCGGGAAGTGGCTTCAGCAGGGCGTACAGATCGTCGGTGATCGGCCGGTCCCAGCTGGCGATGGTGACGAGCACACCGTCGCTCCGGTCGAACTGCACGCAGGAGATCCGGCTCTCGGAGAGCTTGACGCGGCGCACGATCAGCAGGCTGTCGCCCTGCATGACGGGCACGTCCTCGGTGCCGGTCACTTCGACCGGCTCGTCGTTCTCGAGGGCGAGGAGCAGCTGGGCGACCTCGAAGGGTACCTGGCCCTCCTCGGTCTCGCGGGCCGGTGAGCCCTCGGGCAGATTACCGATGATCATCGCGGGGCCGCGTCCGCCGAACAGGTCGTAACGGAGGAACACGCCCTGACAGCTCCCGTCGGGAGCGGGAAGGAGACCGGCGCCGAGGTTGCCGGGCCAGTCCCCCGGGTCCATGGCCAGGACATCGAAGTCCGGGCCCGCGGGTGTGGCGGCGCTACGGCGGCGGAGGAAGGACATGGGGCCATGTTACGTGTCCCGGCTCACCTTGCGGAGCCGGGCACTCCTACGCGGACTCCTCGGCCAGCGCCTCGAGTACGCGGACCGCCTCGGCCGCACGCGTGTACGGCACGAAGAGGTGGTCATGGTGGAATCCGGCGACCACGTTGCAGCTGATCCCGGCGTCCGTGAGCGCCAGGCAGACCGCTGCGGTGAGCCCGACGGCTTCCGGCGCGGAATGCACACGGAGCGTGATCCAGCCGGCGACGAAGTGGTGTTCGAGTCCTGACGTCACGGCCTGTGCCTCAGGGACGACCAGTGTCAGCCCTTCCCGCTCGGAGACGGTGACCACCGGTGTGACACCGGCGGGCACCTCGCCGCCGGGCAGGGTCGTGTAGACGTAGCGGCCGGGATGCAGCTCCGGCCGCATGCGGTGCAACAGTGTCCGAAGATCGCGCTCGCCCGTCATGGGGCCACGCTACCGGCCGCACGGAAACGGGTACGGCGGCGCGAGTAAGCCATTCAGGCACGCCATGTATCCATACGCTCACCTTGCGTGGCACCGGCCGCCGATCGCCCATAGCTTCGGCTCATGAGCAAAAGACACATGAAATGCCTGGCAGGCATCACCGTGACCACTGCCACGGCCCTGGGCCTCGCGGCCGCTCCCACCGCCGCGTCCGGTCAACGTGATCTCGTGGTGCACCCGGGCGAATCGATCCAGAGCGCGGTGGACGCCGCGCAGCCGGGTGACACCGTCATGGTGCTGGCCGGCACGTACCGCGAAAGCGTGCTGATCACCAAGCCCGGTCTGACTCTGCGCGGGGCCGGTGAACGTACGGTGATCACGCCGGCGGCCGCCCAGGCGCCCAAGGCAACCAAGGCAACCAAGGGGGCCGAGGAGGCCAAGGCCGCCCACGCCTGTGCCACGGGCGGTAACGGCGTCTGCGTCATCGGGACGAAGGGCAACACGGTCGACGACGTCCGCATCCGCTCACTGACCGTCTCCGGTTTCGACAAGAGCGGCATCTGGGCGTCCTGGACCGACGGACTCTCCGTACGCAGGGTGACCGCCGGTGAGAACGGCACCTGGGGCATCGCCCAGGAGCGGTCCACCCGCGGCGACTTCCGGAACAACACCGCCACCGGGAACGGCGACGCCGGTATCTTCGTCGCCAACTCCGTCAGCGAGGAGGGCGGGGCGACCGACACCGGCGGGACCCTGGTCGTGGACAACTCCGTGAGCGGGAACCGCATCGGTGTGACCGCCCGCCGGGTCAGGAACCTCGTGATCGACGGCAACACCCTGACCGGCAACTGCAGCGGGGTGTTCGTCGTCGGTGACGAGTCCAAGCCTGCGGCCGGGGCGATGACGATCAGCGGCAACCGGATCGTCGAGAACAACAAGTTCTGCCCGGCGACCCCGCGCCTGACCGCGATCCAGGGGTCCGGCATCGTCCTGACCGGCAGCGAGGCCACGGTCGTCCGTTCCAACGTCATCCGGGACAACGTCGGCTCGACCCCGCTCTCCGGCGGCATTCTGCTGTTCAAGAGCTTCGTGGGTGCCCTCAACACCGACAACACCATCAGCCGCAACCTCGTGCAGGGCAACAAGCCGGCCGACCTCGCCGACCGCGACACCTCGGGCACCGGCAACACCTTCGTCAGCAACACGTGCGGGACATCCGTCCCGGCAGGCATGTGTGCCGGATGACGGATCACCGCCGCAGAAGCCGCACAAGGAGAAACGAGACGGTATGACCACCGTGAGTCCCACCCCCGGCACCACCCCCGCCGCACCCCCTCCGGTCGCACCGCGGATTTCCGCCGCGCAGAGCCCACCGCCGTCCATGCGGCTCCGGGAGCTCGCGTTCGGAGCGGCCTGCGCCGCGGCCGTACGCGCGGCGGCCCGGCTGGGCCTCGCCGACGCGCTGGGCGAGGAACCCGCATCGGCCGCCGAGCTCGCCCTGGTCGTGGACGCCGGACCCGTGCCCCTGCGACGGCTGCTGCGCGCGCTGTGCTGCTACGGGGTCTTCAGCGAGACGGCGGACGGGAAGTTCGTCCACACGGAGATGTCCCGGCTGCTGCGCGAGGACGACCCGAACAGCCTGAAGTACATCTCCCTGTGGTGTACGGAGCCCTGGACCTGGGAGGTCTGGCCCCAGCTCGACGACGCGGTGCGCTCCGGCACCAGTGTCTTCCCGGAGACGTTCGGCAAGGGTTTCTTCGAATACCTCCACCAGGACGCGGGTGAGTCCGCCCAGGTGTTCAACCGGGCCATGACCACCTCCAGCGTGCAGTCCGCCCGGGACGTCGCCGGCCTCCTGGACCTCACCGGGGTGTCCTCGGTCGCCGATATCGGCGGCGGCCAGGGACACGTCCTCGCGAGCCTGCTGGAGAAGCACACGTCGGTCCACGGAACCCTCCTGGACCTGCCGGGCGTCGTGGCACGTGCGGACGCCCGGCTGCGGGACGGCGGCCGGCTCGCCGACCGCGTACGGATCGTGCCCGGGGACTGCCGTGAGGACGTCCCGTTCGAGGTGGACCTGTACATCATCAAGAACATCCTCGAGTGGGACGACGAGAGCACCCGCAGGACCCTGCGCAACGTGGTCGCCGCGGCCCGTCCCGGCGCCCGCGTGGTGATCATCGAGAACCTCGTCGACGACACCCCGTCGATGAGGTTCACCACTGCCATGGACCTGCTGCTCCTGCTCAATGTGGGGGGTGCCAAGCACACCCGGGAGAGCCTCGTCGACCGGATGTCCGACGCGGGGCTGCGGGTCAGCGAGATCCGCCCCGTCAACGCGTACCTGCACGCGTTCGAGTGCGTCGTGCCGTAGCCCGCGTACTGCGGCGACGGAAACCGCCCCGGGTCCGGCACCTGAGTGCCGGACCCGGGGCGGTCGTCGGTGTGTCAGCCGGAGCCGTCGCGCTGCCACCGGTAGAACTGCTGCGCCATCGCGTCCTTCGGACCGCGCCAGGTCCGGGGGTCGTAGGGGCTCACGAAGGCCGTGAGCCGGTCGCTGATGGCCTTGAACTCGGGGTGCTCCGTCACCTTGGCGATCTCCGGGCCCGGGGGCCGGTCGGATTCGATCAGGTGGAGATACACATCGCCGAACTGGAACAGGGTGCGCCTGTTGACTCCGACGAGGTGGGGCAGGTCGGTGTTGTCGGATTCCGCGAACAGCTTCGCGATGTCCGGCGCGGATTCCGGTGCCATCCGGGCGACGATCAGTGCGTGGTGCATCCGGTTGCCTTTCGGGGCATCAGTTGACGGGGACCGAGGCGGAGCGGCGCTCCCGGTCGCGCTGCTCGATCTTGTCGCGGATGAGTTCCAGCTGGACGCGCGAGTTGCGGTTGATGTTGTCGGTCATCCAGGCGTCGTCGACCGGTGCGTCGGGGCGCATCGCGAAGTCCTGGCGCCAGTGCATGCGCGTGCCGCCCGGGACCTCCGAGTACTCCCACCGGATGTCCATGTGCTGGAACGGCCCGGGCTCGACCCGCCGCGCGCGTACGTTGCGCCCCTGGCGGTCCGTGGTGCGCTCGGAGACCCAGCTCCAGACCTTGCCGTTGTCGTCGGGGTGCATGGTGAGGCGGAAGGTCGTCTTCTGGCCCTCGCGCTTCATGACCTCGACGGCCGCGTACTCGCTGAACAGCTGCGGCCAGTTCTCGAGATCGTTCGTCATGTCCCAGACGAGGTCCAGCGGAGCGGCGATGGTGATCTCGTTCTCGGTGTGTCCGGACACGTCAGGCTCCTGTCACAAGGGTGTTGTTCACGAGGTCGAGGAACTCGCCGGGCGTCCTGCACCGGTCGGCGTCGACGGGCAGCGGGTGCCCGTAACGGTTCTCGAGCGCGGCGACGATGCCGAGCAGGCCGAGCGAGTCGAGGCCGTACTCGTCGAAGGCCGAGCCGGGGCGGCCGGCCATCTCCGACGGGTCGACCGTGATTCCGGCGCCGCTCTTCATGAGCGTGGCCAGTTCTTCGTACGTCAGTTGCGCGTTCATGAGGCTGCTCCTTCTCACACAGGGGGGTCGGTGGGGTGCCGCAGCACCAGGGCCGCGTTGGAACCCATGAGTCCTCGGCTCAGCACGAGCGCCGTCCGCAGTTCCGCGGGGCGCGCACGCCCGGTGACCACGTCCAGGTCGTGGCACACCTCGAAGACGTTGGGCGTGGGCGGGATCAGACCGTGTTCCATGGCGAGCACGGCGGCGGCCGTGTCGAGCACGGGTGCGCCGCAGTAGGCCCGGCCGGTTCCGGTCTTGGGTGCCGTCACCGGGACGCGCCGTCCGTGCGAGCCCAGGGCGTCGGCGATCGCCAGGGCTTCGGCCCGGTCCGCCGAGGGCACGCCCAGCGCGTCGGCGAAGACGACGTCGATCTCCTCCGGCGCACAGTCCGCCTCGCGGAGCGCTCCTTCGATCGCCCGGGCCAGTCCCGCGCGGGACTCCGCCCACCGGGACGCTCCGGTGAAGGTGGCGGCGTGTCCGGCCAGTTCGGCACGGACCTTCGCTCCGCGGTCGCGGGCCGTCGTCTCCTCCTCGACCACCAGCATCGCACCGCCCTCGGCCGGCACGAATCCGCAGGCGTCCGCGGTGAACGGCCGGTAGGCGCGGGTGGGCTCCTCGCAGAGACTGAGGTCGTCGTAGCCGAGCTGGCAGACGACCGAGTACGGCGCGAGCGGTGCCTCGGCCGCGCCGACGACGACCGCGTCCGTGCCCCGCCGGATGGAGCGTCCGGCGTGCATGAGCGCGTCGAGGCCACCGGCCTCGTCACTGGCCACGACGGCGCACGGCCCCTTGAAACCGCCCCGGATGGAGATCTGGCCGGTGCTGGCTGCGTAGAACCAGGCGATGGACTGGTAGGGGCCGACGAAGCGGGAGCCCTCGCCCCAGAGCCGTTGGAGCTCACGCTGGCCGAACTCACCCCCGCCGGATCCGGCGGCGGTGACCACACCCACCTTGAAGGGCGCGCCCTCGTAGTCCGCGCGTCCGAGCCGTGCGTCGTCCAGGGCGAGATCGGCGGCGGCCATCGCGTAGTGCGTGAAACGGTCGGTCTGGACGAGGAACCGCTCCTCGATGAACGCGACCGGGTCAAAGTCACGCACCTCGCCCGC
>NZ_DATMVN010000423.1:0-12251 GCF_035563135.1 Streptomyces sp. | reverse complement strand
CGCCACCTTCATCCTGCTCCGGCACGGCGAGACGGCCCTCACCCCCGAGAAACGGTTCTCGGGGAGCGGCGGCAGCGACCCCGAGCTCTCGGAGACCGGCCGGCACCAGGCCGCCTGCGCGGCGGAGGCGTTCGCCGCCCGGGGCACCGTCCAGGAGATCGTCAGCTCCCCGCTGCGCCGCTGCCGGGAGACGGCGTCCGCCGTGGCCGAACGGCTCGGCCTGGAGGTCCGCATCGACGAAGGCCTGCGCGAGACGGACTTCGGTGCCTGGGAGGGCCTCACCTTCGCCGAGGTGAGGGAGCGCCACGCCTGTGACCTCACGGCCTGGCTGGCGTCCCCCGACGCGGCGCCCACGGGCGGAGGGGAGAGCTTCGCCGAGGTGGCGGAACGGGTCTCGGCGGCCCGCGACCGGCTGGTCGCCCGCTACGCGGGCCGCACGGTGCTCCTGGTCACCCACGTCACCCCGATCAAGACCCTGGTCCGGCTCGCGCTGGGTGCCCCGCCGGAGTCGCTGTTCCGCATGGAGCTCTCACCCGCCTCGGTCTCGACGGTGGCGTACTACGCGGACGGAAACCCCTCGCTCAGGCTCCTCAACGACACCTCGCACCTGCGTTAGCGGCGCTTTTGCCCGGCGCCCGCCGGGTTCAGTGGTGCCCCAGCGCCGAGGCCTCGGCCGCCAGCCGCTCCACGCGCGCCCAGTCCCTGGCCGCCACCGCGTCACCGGGCACCATCCAACTCCCGCCCACACAGCCGACGTTGGGAAGGGCCAGGTACGACGGTGCCGAGGCGAGCGAGACGCCGCCCGTCGGGCAGAACCGGGCCTGGGGGAGGGGGGAGGCCAGAGCCTTCAGGTAGGCGGTGCCGCCCGCGGCCTCGGCGGGGAAGAACTTCATCTCGGTGATCCCGCGCTCCAGCAGCGCCACCACCTCGGAAGTGGTCGAGACGCCCGGCAGGAACGGCAAGCCCGAGGCCTTCATCGCGTCCAGCAGGACGTCCGTCCAGCCGGGGCTGACCAGGAAGCGCGCTCCGGCCGTGACGGTCTCCGTCACGTGCGCCGGGGAGATCACCGTGCCCGCGCCGACCACGGCGTCGGGAACCTCCGACGCGATCGCCCGGATCGCGTCGAGGGCGGCGGCCGTCCGCAGGGTGACCTCGATCGCGGGCAGCCCGCCCGCGACGAGCGCACGGGCCAGGGGCACCGCGTCGGCCGCGTCATCGATCACGACGACGGGGACGACGGGGGCGAGATCGATGACGGAGGCGGACACGGCGGCGGGCGCGGAGGAGGTCATGCGTTCATCCTGCCGCGAGAACGGCACACCGCGCAACGCGCGTTGCGCGGTGTGCAACGCCTCTGTGGTCAGTGGATCTCGGTGACCACCACATCGAGCGCCCACGGCCGTCCGGCCCGGGCGGGAGCCTGCGCCTCCACGACGTAGCCGAGATCGCGAAGCACCTCCACCAGCTCCGCCGGCCCCTTCGGCCCGGCCCCGGCCAGCAGCAGGTCCCGGACCATCCGGCCCTTCGTCGCCTTGTTGAAGTGGCTGACCACGGACCGCTTCTCCACTCCGTCCACCACCTGGGACTGGAGCACCCGCACGCTCGCCGTGCGCTCCGCGACCCCGCCCACGGGCTTCCACGCCCCGGCGTACGCGGACGAGCGCAGGTCCAGGACCAGCCCGTCCCCGGCCGCCTCCGGCATGACCGACGCCATCGGGGCACGCCAGTGCGCGTTCAGCGCACCCAGGCCCGGCAGCTTCACCCCCATCGAGCAGCGGTACGAGGGAATCCGGTCGCCCACCCGCACCGCACCCCACAGCCCGGAGAAGACCAGCAGGGACTTCCCGGCCCGCCGCTTGGCCGCAGCGTCCAGGGAAGCCAGGCCGAGGGCGTCGTAAAGCACCCCGGTGTAGATCTCCCCGGCGGGCCGGGTGCCGACGGTGCGCAGCTCCGCGTTCTTGGCGATCTCGCCCCGCAGCCCTTCGCTCAGGCCGAGCACCTCACGGGCCTTCTCCTCGTCCGCCAGGCACAGCTCGACCAGCTCGTCGAGGACCGCGGCCCGGGCGTCGGCGAGGCCCGGCAGGGACAGGGACTCCGGCTTCAGCGGTGCTCCGCGCCCCGAAGCGGCCTTACCTTCGGAGGGTGGCAACAGCACGAGCACGGAGGTCTCCTTCATACGGGGCGCAAGGGCCCCGCGCGGGTGGGAGCCCCCGGGCAAGGGTACGGGCCGACGCCCGGCCGGGTCCCGCCCGGCAGGTCGGCCCCCCCCACCGCCCGGTCCGCGCCCGGCCCGCGCCTGGGCGCCCTCACCGTCCGGTCTGAGCCCGGGCGCCAGGCCCCGTCGGACGACCCCGGCCGCCCGGACCCCCGGCGACCGGCTTGTCCGCATCTCGTACGATCACGTCCTCGGTTACGGACCGCGTACCGACCCCGTATCCAGGGAAGGTCTCATACGTGAGTGACCTCGCCACCGCCCCGGCCGCCGGCAGGCCCCGGCAGATCATCGCCGCCGCACGCGTCCTGCTGGAGGCGGAGGGCCCCGAAGCGCTCACCATGCGACGGCTGGCCGGCCGGGTGGGTGTCAAGGCGCCGTCCCTCTACAAGCACTTCCCGGACAAGTCGTCCGTGGTGGCGGTGCTGGCCGCCGAGATGCTCCGGGAGACCGCCGGGGTCCTGAACGCCGCCGAGGCGGCGGCCCCGGGCTCCTTCTCCGCGCTCGCCACCGCGTACCGCGCCTACGCCCTGGCCCACCCGCACCTCTACCTCCTGACCATGGGGCACGCCCACCCCGCCGCGGGAGCGGCCGACGCCGCAGCCCCGCTGCTCCGGGCCGCCGGGGGCGACGAGGACCGGGCCCGGGCGGCCTGGGCCTTCGCCCACGGAATGGTGGTGCTGGAGCTCAACGGCCGCTTTCCCCCGGGCGCCGACCTCTCGCAGGCTTGGGAGGCGGGCATCGCGGCCTTCAGCCCCGGCCCCGCCGGGTAGCATGGTCACCACGGCAGACGAGCCGGACGGACGGCCGCGTGAGGATCCCCGGATTCTCCCGAGGAACGTCCGGGCTCCACAGGGCAGGGTGATGGCTAACGGCCACCCGGGGTGACCCGCGGGACAGTGCCACAGAAAACAGACCGCCGGAGACCTCGGTCCCCGGTAAGGGTGAAACGGTGGTGTAAGAGACCACCAGCGCTTGAGGCGACTCAGGCGGCTAGGTAAACCCCACCCGGAGCAAGGTCAAGAGGGGGCACCCCGGTGCTCCTGCGCGAACGACCGAGGGCTGCCCGCCCGAGTTCGCGGGTAGACCGCACGAGACCGGTAGCAATGCCGGTCCTAGATGGATGGCCGTCTCCCCGGCCGCCGCGAGGCGACCGGGCGACAGAACCCGGCGTACAGTCCGACTCGTCTGCCGCCTCAGGCTTCTGACCTGCGATATCGCAGGTCAGGGGCCTTTTCTCGTGGAATCGCGGGTGCCGCCTCACCCCGTTCCGTACCGAATCTCACCGCTACGAAGGTAGCCACGCTGGGCGGCTTGGCGTGGGCGCGGGCGGGGGTCTGTGTCAGGCCGCCTGCGAGTTCGCGCAGGCGTTGGCCGTGATCGGGCAGTTACGTTCCCGGGCCGGCTCGGTCCACGACTTCCGCACCGGACATGCAGCAGTCCCACTCCTGACCGTGGGGAGCATGCAGAGCTACCCGTGAGCGGTTGTTGACATACACCAACCGGCCGCAGCGCGGCTCCGGACATCGGAGCGTGGCGACATTGCCCGACCAGGCATCCCGCCCTACCCGGTGTACGGGCCCCAGGTCCTGTGGGCTAGGGGTGATCAGGATGACGCGGCTCATGCACCCCCCTGGGCGCCCGTGCTGATGTTGATCCGGTCTGTCACGGCTCCTGTCCGGCGGCAAGGCTTTCCGGGTCCACCACGGTCACGCCGCGCAGCTTTCGGTGCGAGCGCTGCGCGATCAGCCCTGGGTACCGGGGCTTGTTGTAGCTGGAGTACACGTCTGCTTCTGCCTCGATCCACCCCTCGAAGTCGCCTTTCACCCGGTAGAGGTTGCCGGACACCCCGCACACGACCGACTTGCGGACGAGCAGGAGGACCGGCTCCACGTCGTCCCGGAGCACCGGGCAGTGCCGCAGTGACAAGGCAGCGCACGTCGGGCACACGGGTGGCATGTCGGTGCGGAGGCGGTCCAGACGCATCGGTGGTTCGTCAGGGCGCTGCCACTCGATGAACAACGTCCCCGCTTCCCTGAGGGCCGGCTCGGCGCATACCTGGCACAACAGGTTCTCCATGCACTCACGCTGCCGGGCGGGGTGCATGGAGTGATACAGCACCCGCCCGCCTTCACCGGCGCTGCTCATGCGCACCCACAGGTTGCCGTGCGCGTCCCGGTCGTCCGGGCCGGGGTACTGATAGGCGATGCGAGGCTTTCCGTTCGGCGGCACCTCTACGCACAGATCGATTTCGAGGGGGCCCTGATCGGTGCTCCGGGCGGCAACACAGGGGATCGGGACACGCACGGCTGGTCTCTCCAGAAGAGGTCGGACGGGGTCAGTGGGGCAGGCGAGGGATCAGCGGGCGTCACGGATCGCGGTCACCAACAGGACGATCAGGGTTGCGAGGGCGGCGAAGTACATCAGCTCGCCGGTCCGTTCCCGGCTCACGCCCGTCCCTCCGCGAGGAAGCTCTCCACCCGGCGGGCCAGGTCGATGTCGACCTCGACCAGTGGCACCCAGGTCTGCGGGGCACTGTCCGGGAACCGGCACAGACCGGAATGTGTTCGGAACAGGAACCGGATCACGACCCGCGTGCGGTCACCGTCCTCCGGTGCGGCGCGGGCGGGAAAGAGCTGGATCGGGTCCTCACAGCCCGGCTGCAACCACGGTTCCTCCACGCCCGCTGCACGGGCAAGCGTCTCCGCAGCCTCTCGCAAGGTGTCGTACTCCTCCAGCCCGGTTTCGGGAAGGACGAAGCGGGACGCCTGGCGGAGCATGAGCAGCCTGTGCTGCTCGTCCACGATCACAGGGCTGACCTTGAGGATCGGGCACGTCCCCATGTGGACACAGGCGCCAGCCCGCTGATGCTGCGCGAGCGTCAACCACAGGGGTGAGAGCGTCAGAGATTCCCCAGGACAGCGATGGACATACGCGCTCACCGTCCGCGCCAACTCCGGTGTGCCGATCACCTGTGCCCCCTGCCGGGAAAGCTGAGCCACCGCTGAGCGGCGAGCATCGCAGGGCCACTCGGCACCCGGTACGTCCCACTGGGCTGCTCCGGACGGGACTCGGCCGGTAAGGCATCTCCCTCCGCACCCTCATTCTCCTGCCGTGCCTCGTACTGGCTGATGTGCCGCCGGAGCACCCGACCCAGGGCCCGCATGTACGTGTACGTGGAAAAGGTCGGGTCCTGGCGACCGGGGACCCGCAGCAGGAGAGCCCGAATCTCTCGACGCTGTTCGCCGGCCTCGGTCTCGTCCTCGGGCAGCCCCGCCTCGAAAAAGGCTTCGAGCTGCTCCAGGAGCAGATCGATCTGCTCCTCTATGACCGGACGAGTGGTCGTGCCGAGTTGGAGGGAAAGCGCATCGTTGGCGATGCGCGTCGCGGCCTCGGGGTTCAGAGGCGCCTCTCGCGTCTCGTTCGGGGTGTGCGTCATAACTGTCTCCTGTGTCTGATCTGTGCGAGGGAGCACAGGTCAGAGGGGTTGAGCGCGGTTGACGAACTCGCTTACGCCGGGTCGCAGACAGGTATGACAAGACGTCAATAGGCCGCCTGCAACGTGGCGTTGGGACGATTCACGGAATCTCTCGATGAGTGCAACGATGGCTCATGAGAAACGTTGCGGGCAACCCCACTAATGAGAAACGTTGCCGACGGGCCGATTGGCATATGACGACACCGAGGCGCCCGGTACCCTGCGGGGCCAGGGAGGTGGCCATGGTCGAAGCGCGACCGAACGTGCACCGCAGGAGGTTCGGCTCAGCACTGCGATCGCTGCGCAGTGCCGCCGGTTTCAGCATGGAGGAGGCCGCGGAACGCCTCGGCCTATCCGGCAAGCCTGCGCTCAGCAAGATCGAGAATGGCAAGCAGCGGGTCAGCGGTCTCGGCCTGACGGCGTTCTTCCAGGTGTACGGCGTCGAGTCCGAGGAGACCAGGAAGAAGGTCAAGGACATGGCGTCCTTGGCGGCCTCGGGCAAGCGGACCAATCTGCTGGACGAGTACAAGGAGGCGATCCGGAGCCCCGAGTTCGAGGAGTACCTCCACCTTGAGGCATTGGCGTCCGAGGCCGAGTCGTTCCTTCACGTCGTGCCCGGCCTTCTCCAAACTGCCGAGTACGCCACGGCGGTCGTGGAGAAGAGTCACAAGTGGCGTTCGAAGCGTGAGGTAGCGCACTTCGTTGACCTGCGGCTCGCTCGCCAGGCGAAGGCGTTGGAGCGGGAGAAGCCCATCAAGCTTCACTGCATCCTCGATGAGGCGGCGTTACGTCGAGTGGTTGGGACCAAAGCCGTGATGAAAGGCCAGCTCGAACGACTCCTCGAAGTGGCGGAGGGGGCCAGCAACGTCGTCATACAGGTACTTCCGTTCGACGTGGGCCCGCACGCAGGTATTGACGGTCCTTTCCAGCTTCTACACTTCCCAATGGGGCCACCTGTCTGTGTCGTGGAGACGCTGACAACGTCCCTCTATCTGGAGGAAGACGGCGACGTCGGCCGCTACATGACAGCGCTGGAACTCCTCGGCAAGCAAGCCCTTGACGGGCAGGCATCGCTCCGCTTCATCCACTCTTTGATCAAGGACAGCTACACATGAACAAGAAGGTCGATCTCACCAACGCCGTCTGGGCCAAGAGCGAGATGTCCAACGGTGGCGACAACTGCCTTGAGGTTGCGTTCGTTGATGGGGTCGTGGCGCTGCGGGACTCCGTGGATGTCGGCGACCCGGACGCCAAGGTTCTCATCGTTTCGCGCACCGACTACGACTTCTTCACGCAGAGCGTCCGCGCCGGGCAAAGCAACCTTCTGCCGTAACAACGCTCTCCTACGAAACGAGCAAACGCCCCCCGACCGTGAGGCCGGGGGGCGTCGTTCATGCTGCGGTCAGTTCGTCGTATCCGTCGAGGCGCTCGCCTCAGGACAACCAGCCGCGAGCTTGCCCACACCCCTCTCCAGCCGGTACCGGACCCCTCGGTCCGTCACTCCGCACTCGGCGGCTATCTCCCCGTCAGGCCGGTCCAGCCCGTACCGCAGGAACAGGGCCCGCCTCTCGCCCTCCGGCAGATCGCACTTCGCCCAGGCTTGGCGGATGTCCGCGAGGTGCGCGAACAGAGTGCCGGCCGTTCTCGGGTCCACCGGCCCGCGCGGCACATCGGCATCCGGGGCCTGCGGATTCCTGATGCCGTACGCGGCTTCCGGAGACCGGACGGCGGGAAGCAGATGCCCGACGAACCTGCGCTCGTACCCGCTCACAGGAGTTCCCTCTCCGCGCTGTTGAGCGACGCTTCGCAGGACAGGTGCCGGGACTGGTGCCGCAGCTCCGTCAGCCACCGGTTCCGGAGCTGCTGACACAGCCGCCGCGGGCGGCTGAAGGAACGTACGCGGCCCGTCCGTGCCGGACGCAATCCTGCCTCTGCTGTGTTCCACGTGGACCGACTTGCTGAAAGAGATCCATGGGCCGTCGAAGCACGGCCGGTTCTTCCGACCGGTCCCTGAGCCGGGGCGGTCCGGGCGGTCCCGGACAGTCCTGGCACGGCATCGGTGAGTGCCCGGCTTCCGGACGAGACGCTTCGAACGCATGGTCCTGGTTCGTGCCGACGACGTCACCCACCGGGCTCGGCCGGGGGCCGGTTCAGCGCATGGGCCCCGCCGCGGCGCAGACCCGCCCGCCGATATCGGTCGTCCCGTCAGGGCCGGGGGCTGCCATGATCTGCGACCCGCTGCCCTGGGTGACCGTGAGGGCCCGCCCCAGCCGGTCGGCGAGCAGGAGCGCTGCCGCGCCGGTGGCCTCGTCCTCATCGATCCCGTCGCCACGGCCTGGGAACCCCCGGGCCCGGACCCGTCCGGCGGTCTCGTCCTGCCATGCCCAGGCGTATGTCCACTCTCCCGGTTCCGGCACCGGCAGCGCGTCGACCTCCTGCGCGCTGCCGTACTGCCGCAGCGTGCGCGGCGGAACCCACTCGGCCCGTGCCCTGATCCACGTACAGCCGTCGGCGCGGCGGGCGAGGACGCTCCCCACGGGGAGGTCCAGCCTCTCCAGACCGAGGAGCCAGGCCACGCCGACGAGGGGATACCCGGCGAACGGGAGCCGCGCCCCCGGCGTATAGATGTCCACGGTGCCGCGGTCCGCGTCGTCGATGAACACCGTCTCGCTGAGCCCCAGTCGCCGGGCGAGAGCCAGCCTGGACTCCTCGTCGGGAAAGGCGCGGCCCTCGCGCACCACGCCCAGGACATTGCCGTGGTCGCCGTTCGGGTCGCAGAAGACGCGAAGGAAATGGATGTCAGGGGTCACCCGAGCATTCAAGCAGGTCACCGTCTTCCGTCTCCGGGCTTCGTCGCGGGCCGTCTGACGGTGGAAGAAGGCATCTTCACCGGTATCTCCGTCGGCGCGGCCTCGGCGACGGCGCTGTGCGTCGCACAGACCGCGCCGGAGGGATCGGTGCTCCTCGCGATGCTGCCGGACACGGGCGAGCGCTATGTGTCCACGTTCCTGTTCGACGGGATGAACCAGAGTTCGCACGACGAGGACCCGGCGGCGGGCCAGGGGGAGGACCGCTTCCCGGAAAGCGAAGCGGTGAGGGCCGGGGCGGACGCCGGCCGCGAGGGGACCCGGGACCGCGAGGCCTTCCACCGCACCGGAAGCGGCCGGCGGACGGCCCGGCCCGGTGATTTCACGGATTCCTTCCTTCCGGGCACCCGCTTCAATCGACGTGAGCCGGTCCCGGGACGGACTCCGGTGATCGCAAGCAGGTACCACCCGTGCAACCGACAACGGTGCGCCGGCGCAGCCGGCCGACGCGATCGGAAGGGATTCATCCATGTCTCGCACCAGAGGGCGCCTGCGGGCGCTCGGCGCCGTGGCCGCCGGCGTCATGGCCGCCACCGCCACCGGTATGACGGCAGTCCCCGCCTCCGCAGCCACCGCGGTCTACAGCGAGGACTTCTCCGACGGACTCGGCACCTTCACCGCCTCCGGTTCCGTCAGGACCGGAAGCTACGGTGCCCGGCTGAGCGGGTCGGTGAGCTCCGGCCCGTCCATGGTGTCCGCGCCCGTCGATCTGACCGGGCACAGCGACGTGACGCTGTCCTACACCCGGACGGTCTCAGGACTGGACCTCGGCGAGGCCTTCACCGTGGCCTACTCGGTCGACGGGGCCGCGTTCACCGCACTGGAATCGGCGCGCACCGCCACGGGCGCGGTGTCATTCCCCCTGCCGGCCTCGGTCGACGGCGGTGACCTGCGGTTACGGTTCTCGCTGAACGCCAACAGCCTCCTGGAGACGCTGACCCTCGACGACGTGGTCGTCGAAGCCGAGAGCGACGGAGGCCCGACCGATCCCCCGGCCGGGTCCCTGCCTCCGGTGGACGACGTCACCGAGCCCGGGCCGTACGCGGTGACCGTCGACGAGTCCGCCGGCCCCGGCGACGACGGATGGCTGGTCCGTCCGACGGACGCCGGCCGGGACGGCGTGGACCACCCGGTCTTCGTGTGGGGCCCGGGCGCGGGATCCGGCCCCGCCGACTACGAGGACATGCTGCGCCAGTGGGCCTCGCACGGGTTCGTCGTCTACAGCGAGGTCTCGTCCAGCAGCGGCGACTACATGGTCGACGCCCTCGACTGGCTGGAGGACCAGAACACCAGCCCGAGCAGCCCGCTGTACACGGACCTCGACCTGTCCGAAGTGGCCTTCGGCGGCCACTCCCGGGGGTCGATCGGCACGTTCGACGTGGCCGACGAGCAGCGGCTGGAGACCACCGTCCATGTGGCCGGCGGCTCCTTCGACGGCAACGGCCCCGACAGCCTCCGCAATCCGGCCCTCTACATCGGCGGTGACGAGGACTTCGCCACCGCGAACATGGAACGCGACTACACCAACACCGATGTGCCGGTGTGGTTCAACATCCTCGACGGCACCGACCACATCCTCGCCACCCGCAACGGCCGGCACATCATCACCTCCTGGCTCCGATGGCACCTGGCCGACGAGGAGTTCCGGCGCGCGCAGGACTTCCTGAGCCCCGGCTGCGCCTTCTGCGGCCTCGGCGAAGTCACGTACAAGAACTGGTGAGACCCCGGCAGGAGGGCGCCCTCCCCGGTGGTCCCGTCGCCGCATGACGGCGGCGACGGGGCCGCCCACGCCGTACGCGCTCCCTCCACGCGTGTGACCCCCCTTGCCTCGTCGAGCTGTGGCCGGGGCAACGGTGTGCGGGGGCGGGATGTGCTCCCTGCCCCTCCTCACGCCCCGGCGGGCCGGAGGGGAGAGCGGCCCCCGGCCGGCTCCGCGCGCGTACGCCCTCGGCTCAGACGTCGCCCAGGTCGGTGCTGAGCCAGCGCTGGGGACGCATGTGGATGACCACCTGTTCGCCGTGGTTCTTCCACGCGAAGTCGACATAGGAGTCGACCTTCCCGGCCGGCAGGTAACGCGCCGCGATCTCCACGAGCTGTTCGCGGGTCGCGGGGAGCGTCGCGACGACAGGGCCCTCGACGGAGACATAGCGGACGGTCGGCGAGAGACGGTCGATCATGATGCTGAAGCGGCCCGCCCTGGCGATGGAGGTCCCCTTGCGGGAGTCGCGCCCGGTCATGATCCACAGGTCGCCGCCGGGCGCGTACTGGTACCAGATCGGCACGGTGAGCGGGGCCCGCCCCTCCTCGCCGGCGTCCACGGCCAGCGCGGCGACATGGGGTTCGGCCAGGAACTGTTCACGCTCTTCGCGGGTCAAAGCCATAGCGGACTCCTCGGACGAGTGGTCGGCACTGCCTCAAGGCCGCATTATGCAACGTTCCCTCCGGCGCGGCAGCCGAGGCGTACGCCGTCCCGTCCCGTCCGGTCCACGGCCGGCTCCGGGCGGGGTCAGATGACCGGCGGGCGGCCCAGACGCGTCATCCGCCACACCGTGCGCCAGCGCATCGGCTTGCGGACGCCGCACTCGGTGCGCACCCCCTCGGCGAAGCCCGCCGCCCAGGCGCGCAGACCGGAGGCCGAGCGGGTACGGGCGACGGTGAGCAGGATCCAGGTGCCGAGGTAGACGGGGACCAGGAGGGCGGGCAGGTGGCGGCGGGCCAGCCAGACGCGGTTGCGGGCCGTCATGCGGTAGTAGACCGCGTGCCGGGCGGGGGACGTCCTGGGGTGCTGGAGCAGCAGGTCCGGCTCGTAGAGGATCTTCCACTGCGCGTCGAGGGCCCGCCAGGAGAGGTCGGTCTCCTCGTGCGTGAAGAAGAACTCGGCGGGCCAGAGGCCGGTCTCGGCGAGCATCCTCATCGAGAGCGCGTGGCCGCCGCCGAGGAACGCGGTGACCGGTCCGCGGCGCATCGGGTCCTTGGCGCGCAGACGCGGGACGTGCCGGCGCTGGGTCACACCGTGTTCGTCGGCGATGCGGAAGCCGACGACACCGAGGCGGGGATCGGCGGCGTACAGCGACCGGACCGTGCGGAAGACGTCCTTGTCGACCAGGAGGCCGTCGTCGTCCAGCTCGATCACCACGTCCACGTCACCGAAGCCGGCGAGTGCTTCCAGGGCCTTGTTGCGGCCACCGGGACAGCCGAGGTTCTCATCGAGTTCGAGCACGCTCACGCCGCCCGCGAGGTCCGTCAGGCCGGGGAAGGAGCCGTAGTCGGGAAGCGGTGAGCCGTTGCCCACGACGACCACGCGGGAGGGCCGTACGTCCTGCATGGCCACCGACGCCAGCAGTGCCTCGACCTGCTGCGGGCGGTCTCCCATGGTCACGATGGACACACCGATGCGTGGTTCGGACAAGGCTCGGTTCTCCTGAAGGTTCCGGCGGCTGCGGACCCGCTGGTGCGCAGCGGTGCCCGCGATCGTAACGTCTCGTGTTCAGCCGCCGGTGGGTGCCCGGCCACCGGGGGGCCGGTCGCCGTTCAGCCGGGCGTACATCAGCATGTCGCGGCGCCGCCCCCCGATCTCCTGCCAGCCGCGCAGCAGACCCTCGCGCCGGTAGCCGGCGCTCTCGGCCGTGCGCAGCGACGCCGTGTTCCACGGCTCGACGAGGAGCTGGACCCGGGGGATGCGCAGCTCGTGCAG
>NZ_DATMVN010000422.1:0-12064 GCF_035563135.1 Streptomyces sp. | reverse complement strand
TGTCGGCCGCCTTGTTGATGAGGTTATGGATCTTCTGCTGCGCCTGACGGAACTCCTCCTGATTGAGCGCTGCCCAGCGGAGGTTGCCCTCCATCTGCTCGCCGACACCCATGAAGTCGGGATCCTGGATGAGGGCGCGCTGGCGGGCAGCCTCGGCCCGGAGGTCGTCATCGGTGTAAGGGGTGGTGCTCATGGACGCCTTCCTTGAGGAGAAGCCGACGGTTGCTGCGGTCGTGGTCACTGAAGCCGACCGCAGCCGTAGCGTCGCCTGGCCGCGAATCTGGTCGGCCGGGTGCGGTCGGCGGCGGGCAGGAGCAGCGGGTACGGCCCTTGTCGGCGCGGCACTGTGTCAGGGACATTGGTGGCCGCCGTGAGCCTGCTGCAGGGAGCGGACAGCCGTCCCTGAGTGGGGGGGCAGGGTCGTGTGGCACCTTGTCGCCTCGACGAGGGGACGTGGCCAGTCGACTGCCGCCGCGGTGAACTCGGGATTGCGTGCGGACGTTGGGCGCTCCAGGGCCCCGGACGTGGACTCTGTAGGACCTGGAGCGCCGAGCTGTAGAGGACTACAGCGAGGGCGTCGGGACGGTGTCGTAGCGATGGGCGAGCTTGTCAGTTACCTCGCGGGCGCACCGGACGGCGTCGGCCACTGCGTCGATGTCGCCCGGTGCGCCGTCGACCAGGGTGGTGAGGTAGTCGCCGGTGACGTCGTGCAGGTGCGCGGACCAGGGTTCACGGTGCTCGGTGGCGGGGCGCTCGGCACGCTCGCCGGCGTACATCAGGACATGCGGGCCGTCGTAGGCGGCTTCCTCGTCGTCGGGGGCGCCGGGACGTGCGGCCATGATCAGGAAGGTCATCCCTCCCTCGGTGCCAGGGAAGGCGTAGCGGCCGACGGCAGCCAGGGCTGCGCGCAGCAGTTCGCCTTCGGTGGGCGGGCTCTGGTGGGGCAGTTCATTCATCGTGTCTCCGCTCCGCGGGTGGTGAGCGCCGGCGGGGCCTTGGTGTATCGCCGGCGGGACGGCCGCAGTGAATAGGGCGGGGTGCGGAAAGGGCGACGATCGGCGAATCCTGCGGGCGGGCTAGGCGATGCCGTTCTTGGAGACCGTGTAGCGGAAGCCGCAGGCCGAGGTGATGACGAACTCGATCCCGCGCGGCGAGGTGTACGGGACCCAGGTTGCGTGCTCGTCCTTTACCAGTCCAAGGGCGTCCCTGAAGACGACGTCCTGGGTCCAGGGAGGCATCTCCTCGAGCGGCTTGCCCTCCCGCGCGGATTCAGAGGACTTGTGCCCGCCCTGGCGCTTTGCCGTGGAGGGGAGACGGGTCCGGTTGTGGGAGCTGCGGCTCCGGCGGTCAGAGGGTTCATTCGGCGGCTTCCTGCTTCTGCGGGTCGGTAATGGGGGAGAGGAGGGCGCGCATTTCGCGCACGTACCGGACGCGGTGCTCGTTCCACCGGTGCCGTGCCGCGACGTTCTTGAGCGTGTCGTCGTCCCAGCCGATGAGGACGGCCCACAGGTAGGCGTCGTGCCGGTCGGCGGACCAGTCACGGGTGTCACCGACGCCTAGGCGCATCATGTTGCAGACGGCATTGACGGCCCGTGCGATCCCGCCGAAGGCCTTCCGGTGCCAGTCCCAGGCCTTGTACATGGCCTGCGCTGCCTCGCGGGTCTCGGCTCGGTCGTGCTCGGTGTCCTCCAGGACTTCGTAAAGCTCCGCCAGGCTGGCCTCCGTGTGCTCGTCCAGCGACAGCCGACCGGGTATTTCAGCGAGCGTCACAGGCGCAGCGAGCTCCCCGGCTGCGAGCAGGAGATGTTCCTCCCACAGCGGCCGCAGAAGACCACCGTAAATCTGGGAGCGGGACATCCAGCCGCAGGCGCAGGCCACCATCCAGCGGCCGTTGGGCACGTCGACGGTGCGGGGCAGGTGCTCGGTGACGATGCCGACATGATCGGGACAGACGGAGCCGGTCGAGGGACCACGGGTGACCTGACGCCAGCCAGCACCGGACCAGGAAGGACGGGCTGGCTCCCGCCCGTCCATGCGGGCTGCCATGTCGAACTCCCGTAGACATCCCGGGTAGAAGCACTGGTGGAGAGACGGCTGGTTGCGGAACGCCGTGGCCTTGGCGATGAGGTCGGCCAGCTGCTCCTCAGTGAGCGTGGCCAGGGTCGGCTGGTCGGTCACGGGCTGTTCCTCTCAGGGCGGGCGGGGTAACGGGAGCAGCTAACCGCGAGCTGGGAAGTCGGGCAGTCGTGCGGCGAATTTGCGCGCTGCCGCCACGGCTCTCAGCACGGCCCGGCTCAGCCGCTGGGAGGTGTCAGCGGTCGGCGACACGCGGCATTCAGTGCGGATGCCCCCTGCGGGACTGCGCTCAAGGGACGGTGCGGGCTCGATGAGTCTGCCGCAGGGAGCGGACAGCAGTGGGGCAACAGGTCTATGCCTCCGCGGCCGTCCGCTCACAGCCGTCGTTGGATCGGCCGGTGCCCGGTTGCCGAGGAGGTCTCCGCCTTCACCTGCGTCAGCGGGGAAGGGAAGGGAAGCCGGCCGAGGCCCGGCCCCGGCCGGCCGCGACGGTGCGTTGCTGCGGGCCGGGGCCCAGCCGTGTTCTACCCAACCGCTGAGCCCCGACGTCGTCTGGCTGTCCTGCTACGCGTGCGGGTCGTCCCCCTGCTCGATGCCAAGGGCCTGGGCGACTGCCTTGAACACCTCGGGGTCGATGGACGGCCGAAGGGAGTCGTCCTGCCAGTCGAGGTCGACGATGACCGGACGGTAGGGGCCGGAGCGCAACGCGCTGGCGAGCAGACCGGGCGGGAGAGGGAGCCGCTTGCCCGCTTCGGCGAACAGACCGGCGAGCTCAGCCGCCCCCGTACGGGTCTTGTCCGCGCCGCCGCGCCGGAAGTACTTCTCGCCCAGGTGCTGGCGTGCCACGGCTTCAAGCTCCACGTACTGGGGCCCGGCATTGTGTGGGGCGGCCAGGGCGCGGGCCTGCTGCGGGGTCATGCCAGTGGCCGCGACGAGCGCCTTCACCGCGGCGTCGGACAGGCTGTCGGCGAGCTGGTCCAGGCGCTCGGTCGCTGAGGCGCCGGGCTCCAGACCGAGGAGCTCCACAGCCCGGTGCCGTTGGACTCCGGCGGCAACTGCGACGCGCTTCACGTAGTCCTCAAGGTGCTCACCGGGCCGGGGCAGGGGAGCGCCGGTGATCCGGGAGGGGAGGCCGGGGCGTGGGCCAGAACGGGCGGCGACGGCGGCGCGGACCTGGGCCAGGGTGATGCCAGGGTGGGCCCGCTTGTACGCGCGTACGGCACGGTCCTGTTCACGGCGGCGGGGATTGGTCATGACCTCTTGTCCTTGTCCGGCCTGCTGCCCCACACGCGTCGGCCGTCCAGGAGGAGAGCATGACGAGTTGGCTCGCGCGAGTCTCAGACGTCTGTGGTCCCCGTCGACGGTGTGGGCGTCGAGGTCGGTGTGGACCAGGCGTGGCGCGGTTGCCCATTCCTGCGCCCACCATCGTAGCGATGAGTCCAGCTCTCAAGGCAAGCTCACGGGAGGCTCCCGTTTCGGCACGGCCGATGGGTTCCCGGACAGTGTTCGCCGTACGCGCCGTACCGCCCCAGGTCCGCTGCGGACTGCGACCCCGGTGCAGGTCAGATCGGGGCGGGAGGTACCCCTACCTCCCGGCTTAGTTCGCCAGCTTGCCGGTGACGACCATGCGGCCGTCACCGGCGAAATGGTCCGCCACGGTGAAGCGCTGCTCCAGGTGCTTCCGGACGGCGTTCAGCTTCTCCTGCCGGAGCGAGCCGCCAGAACCCCATGCTGCGTGGCTCTCGACGTAGTCGACGATCACGCCGAGCGTCTGTGAGGTGCGGACCTGGATGCCTTCCGACCAGCGCTGCCCGGAGCGGCGCCCGGTGGACGTCCGGCTGAGGCGGAACTCCTTGCCGAGGTAGCGGCGGACGGTGGAGTAGGTGGCCTCGGTCATGATCGGCTCCTCGTTCGTCTCGGCGGGCGTATCTCGGCGTGCACGGGCAGGTTGACGGGGAATATCTGACCGCACGCGGGCGATGCAGACCTCTGTGCGGCGAATTCCGCAGGTCCACCGACGTTCAGCTCGCCTCCCGCTGGACGTCGCCGTAGCACCTGAAAACGGGGCACGTCTGATCTAGGTCGTACACCGCGATCGCGGTTCCGACCCTCTCAGGAGTGTTGAGCCGGTGGTCGGTGATGAGGTGCTGCGGACGGTCCGCCAGGAGCGGGCGCTATGTTGTCCCCGGGCAGAGACTGCTGCCTTCGTCCGCACCGCGTGGCCCGGACCCACAGGTGCACCAGCGGCGAGAAGAGACGATCGTCACGCCAGTTGCACAGCCATCACTGCATCTGCCGGTACGCCGGTCCGGGGAGTCGTGCCGCGGAACGGATGCCCTTATGTCCAGGGACAGCAGCAACATCCTGCTGCGACAGCAATACACCGGCGAGCCCCGCCAGGCCGCCCACGCCTTCTACCAGGCCCGGGGCCTGTACTTCGGCCTCGTACCCGACACCACCGACCCCGCCCAGCAGCTCCTCGAAGCCGCCCTCGTCCGGATCCTGGCCCGACCCCACCCGCAGGTCCCCGCCCCCACCGCCGCGGGCACCTTCTTCGGGCTGCGCGGGGTCTCCCCGGACCTCGACACGCTCGTGCTGTGGCCCCACCCCGACCATCTGACCCCGCTACTGGGCCGCATCCTGCCGGTCCGCACCGACAGCGGCATCGCCGGCGTCCCGGGACTGCGGGCCCACCCCCACCCCAGCCGCACCGACACCCTGCTCCTGGCCCGCCCCGGCCACCGTGCCCATCTCATCCTGCGCGCCCGACCGGCCACCCTGCAGCAGGCCGAGGACCACATCCTGGCCGCCGGCCTCGAACCGCTGTGGTCCGCGCGCACCTCGCAGCCCGGCGAACGGCAGGCATGGGACCACCTCGTCGGCACCCTGCCGCCGGAGGAGGCGGCTCTGTGGAGCCGCGCTCTGCGCCGGGCCGGCCTGCACACCGCCCAGACGCCGGACTGGTCCCGGACCGCGCCGGAGCCCGGGCAACTGGAGGGCCCCAAGCCCCGGCGCATCGCCGCCCGCCCTGTCGGCCCGGCAGGAGGGCCGGCTCGCGGCATCGTCGCGGTGACCAGCTCCCTCGGGCAGGGCGGACTCGGCTGCACCACCACCGCGCTCGCCCTGGCCGGGGCTCTGGCACGCACCGGCGCCACGGTCGCCTACCTCGGCGCCGACGACCCGAACGGGCTCCACCGGATCCTGAAGACGTCGCCGCAGCCGGGACAGTGGCACGACCTGCTGCCCGGTCTGCCGGGCCCGGGCACCCTGCGCGGCATGGTTCTCTCCCCGAGCGCGCCCAACGCCCCGGCTCTGCTCGTCGACGCAGCCCGCGGGCACGACACCGTGGTTCTCGACGCCGGCAACGTCTTCGAGCTGCGGCACCTGGCCGGACACGCGGACGCGGCCGTCGTCCTCACCCACCTCGACCCCGAAGTGTGGGGGAGCACCGAGATCCTCGACCGGCGCCCCGCCTGGGTGCAGATGTGGGATTGGCTCAACACCCGCTATCTCACCGCCCGCGCCCGGGCCCGTGACCGGCACTCCCAGCTGCTGAACTTCCTGGACGAGACGTTCGAGTCGTACGTCTGGGACCGGGTCTCGGACGACAACCCCGACGTCTACGACGCCGACGACCCCGAGGACTCCGCCGCCTGGTGGGACGACTTCCAGCCCGACTTCGACGACGAGGACGACGAGGACGACGAGGAGGAGGACGAGCCGCTGGCGCTGCCGGAAGACCTCGACGCCGAGACCCTGGACCTCTGGCGCCAGGAGTTCCTGGCCTTCCTCACCCGCGAAGGGGCCATCCGCCACCCGGACAGCTGGGAGGCCGTGGCCGCCGTGTGGGTCCGCTACAACCGCAACCTCGACCTCCCGGGCGGCGGGGACGACGAAGCTCTTACCGAGACGGTCCTGCGCGAGGCCGCCCCCACGGCCACCGCCCGCTGGGGCGAGCAGACGTGGCAGGAACACCACCCCCGGTGGGCAGCGGCTGATGCCGTCACCCGCAGGGACAGTCTCGCCCCCTGGCGGCACCTGATCGAGGAGACGATCCACCCCACCGACCCGGTCGCCACGGCCCGGTTCCTGCTCGCCCGCCTGGACGCAGACGCACCCAAGAACATCCCCATCGCGCTCGCGGTCGCGCACGTCGACAACGCCCTCGCCGACGAGCAGCACCACCTCGCCGACGTCCGCGACGCCCTGCGCGCCGAGGGCATCCCCGCGCTCACCGTCCTGCCGGATCTGCCCGAGCACGCCGAACGAGAAGACGACCTGCAGGCCCTGACACGCCCCTCGGCCCAGGAAGCCGCCGCCGCCAACCAGCTGGCCCGGCTGGTGGCCGACCTGCTCGCCACCCGAACACGCTCCTGAGTATGCTCCGCGTCCCCCGTCGGGCAGGCCGACGGGGGACGCGGTCGCACTGCCGGCGGAGCAACCCCGCCCACGCCCACGGCGTACGCAGTCGGACCGGCGCGGGACGTCCCAGGGGAGTTCCTCTGGGACGTCCCGACCGAAGGCCGGCTTCAGTCCCGCCCGGACCCCGCCGACGTCTTCCGGGCGTTCTTCAGCGCGGCGCTCAAGACCGCACCGAGCTCCTCCTGGACCGGCCTGACCCGCTCGTCGTTCCAGGTCGAGGGCGCGAACAGGAGCTCCTCGAAGGCCTTGAGCTGGCGCACCGTGCACAGGGCGGCCACGCCATGTTCGCGCAGAGCTTCAGCCGTTTCGGCGACGGCTTCAGGGCCGCCCATGGGCCGGTACATGTTGGTGATCATGACCACGGGCATCTGCGGGTCAAGGCCCAGGGTACGAACGCTGCGCAGGAGGGCGGTGGTGGTCTCCTCGCCGGTGCCGGGCCGCTGGCGGCGTTCGATGAGGTCGTCGAAGTCACGGACCCGCGCGGCGTTGCTGCGCATCCCGGCCACCCACTGGCCGATGACTGAGCCCCAGTCCACCTCTGCGGCCGCGATCGGGGCGAGGGCGGCGGCGAACTGCCGCCGCAGCTCGGGAAGTTCCTCCTCGGCGGGTGCGAACGGTGCACGCTTGTCCTGCTCCAGGTGGTGGTGGTGTTCCACCCAGTGTGCGCGGACCTCCGACCACACCTCGCCATGGCGCCGGGCCCCCTCGTCCTCGACCGCCGCGAGGAAGAGGGCCCACCCCTGCTCCTGGGCGTCCGCGTCGTCGGCAGGGCCGGGCGGGAGGGGGAAGGAGACGCCGTCCAGGGACCGGGCGGCCGCGGCCGCATCCCACCAGTTGTCACCCGTCAGCTCGTCAGCCAGCGCCGCGAATCCCTCGGCGTGGTGCGGTCCGTACGCGAGGAAGCGGGCGTCCAGCACCGCCATCACCGCCTGAGCCGAAGACCGGGGCAGGTAGGCGGCATCGTGGCGCAGGTGTGCGGTGAACCGGGCGTCGAGCCACCGCATCAGCTTCGCGGTGCGCCACGCCTCCTGCTCCTGCATGGTGGCCGCGCGCGGCTGGAGGTCGACCTCGGATGCCACGGTGGCGAGGAACTCGGAGGCCCGTACGGCCAGGTCCTCGATGGGGTCCCCGTCGGCGCTGAGACGCTGCAGGTTACGCAGCCGGTTGTGCGTGATCCAGGAGTCGCGCACCGCATCCCAGCAGTCCGGGTGCCGGCGCTGCCCCTCGGGGGTGATGAAGTCCAGGAAGTGCCGGCGCCACAGGTCCAGAGGTGCCCCGTCTTCGGGCGGCAGGACGTCGTCGGGGTGTCCGGGCGACCCGTGGGCCCCCAGGTCCCACCACTCCTCGACGTCCTCGGCATCGTCGACGTCGTACACGTCGACCTCGTCAGGGGCCCCCAGCCGGGTCACGGCGTAGTAGAAGAACTCCCGGTCCAGCGCCGCACGCAGCCGCTCGGCGTCGACCTGTTCCGTCGAGGGACGCCACCACCGGGCGAAGCGCTCGTCGAGCGCGGCGAAGACACGGATCTTCTCGGGCCTGCGGTCGATGACGTCGACCTTCACCCAGTCCCGGGCACGGTAGTAGTCGGTCAGCACGGTCAGGTCGGCGGCCGGGAGACCGGCGAGCTCGGCGGGCGACCGACCCCCCACATCAAGGACCACGACCTCACCGCGGCCCGTCGCCTCCGCGGCGCGCGCGTCCAGGTGCTCCCCGAAGTAGCCGTGCGAGGCAGCCAGCAACCGGCCGCCGCCTGCCGGGGCGAACGGCTCGTGCCACACCGCCGCATCGTCGGCCGCGTCCTTGGCCACATGCCGCAGCATCGCGTCGTCGGTCACCAGCGCAACGGTGCGCCCGGCGCGGGTCAGCCCGTAGGCGATCTGGACGCTCAGCGTGCTGCAGCCGACCCCACCTTTCGTCGAGCGGACGTACACGATCTGCGGGCGCCGGGAGACCGGCCCGTGCGGGCGCGCCATCAGCGCGGACTCGTCACCGGTCAGCTCGGCGAGCGTCGGCTCCCGCGAAGCCCAGTGGGCGGCGACCTCGCGAGCCAGGAGCGGGCGGCGCAGCGCGCGGCTCCAGGCGGGCGCCGACTCGGCGAGGGAGATGTCGATGACGCGGCGCGGAGTGTCCTCGAACGCGGTGCCAGCCTGATCCCACAACGGCAGCAGACCCGCCTCCGCACACAGACGGCCGGCCTGCCGGACGTCGCGGGGCTGCGCGGCGAGCAGTACCTGTTCCGAGGCGCCCACCCTGCCCAGGGCCAGGTACTTGCCGTCGCAGACCCAGCGCAGCCCGGCAACGCCGGTGACGGTCGAGACGGTCTCGCTCGTGCGGCTGGGCAGCAGGCGGACCAGGACCTCGGCCTCGTATCCGGTCACCGGCCACAGCCTCAACTCGTTGCCAGGCCCCGGGCTCGCCTTGGCGACGCCGAACAGGCTCCCGCTCAGGGGGAGGGGATGCAGACCCCCGACCGGCCGGGCGAGCGCGAAGAGCAGCGCCGCCTCCAGGGCCTGCTGCTCGGCGGACGCGGCGTCGGGGGCCAGACCGTGAAGGAGACCGTGAGCGCGGATCCAGGACAGAGCCTGGGCATGGTTCTCGCCGGTAACGGCGGCGCGGGCGGCGGTGTTGCGATCGGCTTTCGCCATGATGTCCCGATTCTCGGCGTGGCTCCCGGACCGGCACACCGCGAGTGGGCGCAGCAGAAAGTCAGCTCACTGTGGAGATCTCCCCCTTAGCGCCTGGGATGCACGCGGGTCCGGGCCACAGTGCGAGGCGGGCGGCAGCAGGTCTGCCTGCCCGCCATCCTAGCGGCGGCTGACCGCGTGCACAGGAGGCTCCACCTCGACCTGCGGACGGGCTCGGGCTGGTGCCGGGCCACGCGGGGTCTGCTCGCCCTCCGAGGCCTCGACGAACGCATCTCCGCGCCGGTCTTTGGCCACCGATTCCCCCGCTTCCGGCGTGGCTAGCTTCGTGTTCAGGACCGCCTTGGCTCCGGGGTACTGCTCGCGGAGGTAGGCCAGCAGGAGCGGCAGCCATCCGCCCCGGTTTCGCTTGATCCCGAAGAGGTGGCCGACGGTTTCCCCGAAGACCGCGGCCGAGACGACAGGGGCCACGACGTCCGCGAACTGCTGGCAGATGCTCGTCCGTGAGCCCTCGGCGAGGGCCGCGTACTCCCTGGGGAGGGTAACCAGGGCAGCCACCTGCTCAAGGGTGAACCGGCCACCCTTGTGTCCGACGTCCACCGACCGGATACGCGAGGTGACGCCTGGAATCACGCGGCCCATGATGAACGCGTTGCCTCCGCTGGTCTTGCGCGCGCCCCGGGTAATCACCTCCAGATCAGCGGGAAGCCCTGTCGCCTGGTCGGCGGTGATCGTGATCTGAGGTGCCGCCGGACCGGAGTTGTAGCGGCCGAACGTCGCCATCATGAACGCCCGGCGGCGCCTTGACGGCGACCCGTACGCGGCGGCATCGATCTCTTCCCATGTCACCGACACCGCCGCGCCGAGTTCACTCTCCCCGGCGCAGTACAGCTCTTCGGTGATCGTGTCGCGGATTTCCTGCGGGAGCTGGTTGGACTGCTCGAAGAGAATCGTGTGCAGCGGCGCTCCGCTGTGCTTGAGTGCGAGGGCCCAGATCATCGGTTCGAGCATGAGCCCGGCCGTTTCAGCGCCGGGCATGTCGGCGACGAGTGAGCGGATCTCGTCCCAGGTGGCGCCCGAGCGGGGGCCGAAGTGGTCGTAGGCCTCCGGCCCGCACTCGCACTCGTCGTCGGTGAGGCACGTGCAGCCGGGGCCGTCCACGATGTAGTTCCCGACGGCTGCCCCGGCCTGCTCGATGGCGTCGGCCAGAGCGGCGACGTTCTCGGGCAACCGCCCGGCGCGCTTCCCGGCGTTGGTGAAGTCGATGCACGGCGAGGACCCGATCAGGATCTGCGTGTGCCGGAACACGAAGTGCTCCGGGTCGATGCTGCGCACGTCCGCGCAGACGGCGTGACAGCCAGCCCGCGTCGCCGTGGCCGTGGCATCGCGGCTGACGTCGATGCACAGCATGTCGACCTTGGCCCCGAGGATGCGGCGGATCCCCACGCACCAGCCTCCACAACCACCGAACAGATTCACCGCACGGGGGGCGTCACCCTCGGCGGGGGCGAAGAGCCATCGCACCGGGCCTGGCCCGGCGAGCCTCACCAGGTCGGCGGTGTCCTCCTCAGACGGGTGCGCGGCGACGAAGTCGGCGTACGTCCAGCCGTCCAGGTCGTCGTACGTGAGCGGCGTACGGCCCGAGGCGCTGAAGGTGTCCGGCACCCGCACCGGGACCGGCTCCTGGACCTGCGGTGCGGCGCCACCGCCGCCTGCCGCCGGGACCTCCGGCCGGGCAGCGGGCGGGGCGGCAGCCTCGTTGTCGGGCTGCGGGGGCCGGGCGGGGTACACCCGGCCGTCAGCGCTGCGGTGGAGGGTTCCGGCCTCGATCAGCGGCAGCACCCGGGAGACGTTGACCTTACGGCCGGCGTGGCGGAAGCCGTCACCGTTCTGCCACAGCAGCCCCGCCCCGGCCCACTCGATCACCTCGGCCTCCGTGCCCGGCTTGGCGGTCTGCACGAACTCGCGCGAAGCCCACAGCTCCGCCGGTTCCTCCGGCCCTTGTTCGGCCTGATCGAGCAGGGCGAGCGTCGCCGCGCCTGCCTTGATGGCAGCGACCAGGTCGAGCTGGTACACCCCGTACCGCTCGTTTACCGTCGTGCACAGGGCGCGCCAGGTCTCGGCCGTGGCATCGGTGAGGTTCGCGGCGGCCGCAGACAGCGCATTGCCAGCCGTCGGCGTGATCGGCTTCTCCACGCCGTTGACGTTGTAGGTACGCGTCACGCGCCGGTCGCCTTTGCCCGTGCCCGCGTCAAGGCGCGCTGAGGTGGCCCCGGGACGGTGACGGGTGACCACGTGGCCGATGTACGCGGCCGACAGCGTCGCGGTCGCCTCCGCGTCCAAGCCGTCAGCGTTCAGCGCTTGCAGCACAGCCAACTCATCAACCGTGGGGGTGGCGGCCCGTTCGGCCGCGGCCTTCTCCTCCGCGGCCCGCAGCGCGGCGGCCCGCTCGTTGGCGGCCTGCTCCGCGTCCGCTGAGGCCTGGGCCTTCTCCTGCTCCCCGGGCCAGGTTTCCCCGGCGGACAGCCACCGGTAGGGGGAGCTCTTCACGGCGGCGTGCCGGGTGTCCTTCTCCGGCTCCGTGACCGCGTTGATGCGCATCGCGTTCGACCACAGACGAAACGCGCGGGCTCCCTCGTCGGTGAGACCGAACGCGCGGGCCCCGGGGGCGATGGCGAGCACCTTCACGAACCCGGCCGCCCACAGGCGCGGAACCAGGGTCTTCCTGATCCTCTTGGAGACGTCGGCGCGGTCGGGGCTGATGTCGTAGGCGCTGAATCCGTCGGCGGTCTCGCGCACCTTGCCGTCACGTATCCACCCCAGCGTGCGCCACTGGTTGCGGGAGAAGTTCAGTGCCTGGGCAGCGTCGATGTCCTCCGGCGTCATCACGTCGGCGTCTTCCCGGGCGTGCGCGTCCAGGTGGG
>NZ_DATMVN010000421.1:0-12890 GCF_035563135.1 Streptomyces sp. | reverse complement strand
CTCCGCCCTTTCCGCCTCCGCCGCAGGGTCGGCGGGGCTCTCCGGCACGGTGACGGCCGTCCCCCGGTAGCCGATGGGGCCCTCGTCGTACCGCTGGTAGTAACCGCTGAAGCCGGCCGGCCCGACACCGGTGAACCCCACGCCGGAAAGCTGTATCTCGTCCGCGCCCCCGTTGCCGGTGATGTCGAGGCGGTAGCGGGTGAACGGGGCGGCCGGGGCCCCGCCGATCCGGAACGTCCTGGCCTCGAAGCGCTCGGTGAAACCCTCCCCCGACCGGGAGTCCAGCCGGGTCCAGTGTTCACCGTCCGTCGAGCCGTGGAGCAGCCAGTCCCGGGGATCGCGCTGCGGGAAGTCGTCGGCCGAGGTCAGGGTGTACGAGGTGAGGGCGACGGGACGCTTGAACTCGAATTCCACCCAGGCCCGGTCATCGCCCGCCAGCCACTTCTCCTGCGAGGCGTGGAGCAGGTGGTCCGCGATCTCCCCGGCAGCCGTGTACTCGTCACTCACGTCGGACACGGACGCGTCCGCGGTGAGGTCCGACGAGGCGTCCGCGCCGCTCGGGGTGATGCGGAGCCCGGCCACACCGGAATTGCCCCGCTGGTCACGCCAGGTCACCCGCTCCACGGGGCCCGAGCCGTCGTCCACCAGGAGCCGCAGCTCGCCGGAGGTGTGCCAGCCGCCGCCCCACCCCTCCTCCGTCTCGAACCGGTGCACGGGTGCGCCCTCGGTGCCCTCCGGGAAGGCCCAGCGTCCGGTGATCCTGCCGCGGAGCTCGGCGAGTGTGCCGTCGGCGGCACGGTGGTGTCCGTGGAAGTCGGACATGTTCGACTGGAAACTGATCGCCGACTCCGCGCCGTCCGCCCCGCGCCACCCCAGCTGCGCGGGCAGCGACTGTTCGCCCCGGTCGACGTGGAACAGCAGCCGGGGGCCGGGCCTCCAGGACGAGGTGAAGGGCTCACGGCGCTCGGTCGTATAGGCGAAGACCGTGTCGCGGGCCGCCTCCGCCGCCATCGCACGCTCCGAACGGCCACGCTCGTAGACGGAGTCGAGCGTGACCCGGTAGAGCCAGAGCATGCTGCGCGCGTCGTCCGCCGTGCGTACCTCCAGGGTGTTGGTGCCCGGCCGCAGCAGGCGTCCCGGCACGGCGAACACGTTGTCCTGCGGCAGGTCACCGCCGCCGGGGACCGTGAGGCCACGGGCGAGCACGTGCTGGTTGACCACCAGGTCGACCGGGGCGTACCCGGGAGAGCGGCCCAGCTTGGACACCAGAGCGGTCACCTTGAGCGTCACCTCGCCGATCTGTTCCCCGGCGTCCACCTCGAAGTCCAGCGCGACCCTCGCACCGGCGCTCATCGCCAGGTGTGAGGAGGCGGCATGACACGCCTCGTACGTCGTAGCGCAGTTGGACACACGGGCCGGGGTCGCGGAGAAATCGGCGAACGTGGGCTGCATGCACGGCTCCTGAGGTCGCGTCACAGCCTATGCGTGACGCCGGTGAGTGGGTGGGTCCCCACGCTAGTGACGCCCACTGACAACCCGGGCCACGTCAAGGGAGAAGGGTCCGCAGCAAGGCAAGGGCCTCCTCCGGCGTCCCGGCCGCCGGCACACCCGGAGGGACCGGCGGGCGCGCCACCACCACGACCGGGATTCCGGCCTCGCGGGCGGCCGTGAGCTTGGGGGCGGTCGCGTCACCTCCGCTGTCCTTCGTGACCAGGACATCGATGCGGTGCCGCCGCATCAGCTCCCGTTCGCCCTCCAGGGAGAACGGCCCCCGGTCCAGCAGGACCTCCATCCGCGCCGGGTGCGGGGCGTCAGGAGCGTCCACCGAGCGCACCAGGAACCACAGCGGGTCCAGTGCGGCGAACGCCGCCAGACCCATGCGTCCCGTGGTCAGGAAGACGCGCGATCCCAGCTCCGGCAGCAGCTGCGCCGCGCCCATGAGGGAATCGGTGATGTGCCACCGGTCGCCCTCGGCGGGCACCCAGCCGGGCCGTCGGAGAGCCAGCAGGGGAACATGGACAGCGGCGGCGGCCGAGGCCGCGTTGAAACTGATCGTTCCGGCGAAGGGATGGGTGGCGTCGATGACCGCATCCACATGGTGTCCGCGGAGCCAGTCGGCCATGCCCTCGGCTCCGCCGAAGCCGCCGACGCGCACCTCGCCGGGCGGCAGCTTCGGCCGGGCGACGCGTCCCGCGAGTGAGCTGGTCACCCGGACCCCGTCCGCTGCCGCCAACGACTCCGCCAGTCGGCGGGCCTCCGTCGTGCCACCGAGGACGAGTATGTGCAAGGGCATCGGATCGGTCCATCCATGAGCAGTGAGGCGCAGGGCGGGCGCACCGCCCAACTCAAGCACACCGGTCTGCGGCCGGGATGGACGACCGGGGCCTGCGCGACGGCGGCGGCCACGGCCGCGTACACGGCCCTGCTGACCGGCGAGTTCCCCGACCCGGTGACCATCACCCTGCCCAGGGGCCAGACCCCCGCCTTCGCACTCGCGGTGGAGGAGCTCGGCGACGGACGGGCCACGGCCGGCGTGGTCAAGGACGCGGGCGACGACCCGGACGTCACGCACGGCGCGCTGGTGCGGTCCACCGTACGGCTGCTGCCGGCGGGGTCCGGTGTGGTGTTCCGGGCCGGGCCCGGCGTGGGGACGGTGACGCTCCCCGGGTTGCCGCTCGATGTCGGCGAGCCCGCGATCAACCCCGTGCCGCGTCAGATGATGCGGGACCACATCGCACGCGTGGCGGCGGAGCACGGTGGCACCGGAGACGCCGAGATCACGGTCTCGGTGGACGACGGCGAGGAGATCGCACGTTTCACGTGGAACATTCGCCTGGGCATCCTGGGCGGCCTCTCGGTCCTGGGCACCACAGGCATCGTGGTGCCCTACTCCTGCTCGGCCTGGATCGACTCGATCCGGCGCGGGGTGGACGTGGCCCTCGCGGCCGGGCACCGGCATGTCGCGGGGTGCACGGGCTCGACCTCGGAGAAGACGGTGGTCGCCGAGTACGGGCTGCCGGAGATCGCCCTGCTGGACATGGGGGACTTCGCGGGTGCGGTGCTGAAGTACGTCCGCCGGCATCCGGTGGAGCGGCTGACGATCTGCGGCGGGTTCGCCAAGCTGTCCAAGCTGGCCGCCGGGCACCTGGACCTGCACTCGGGCCGCTCCCAGGTCGACAAGCCCTACCTGGCACGGCTGGCACGTCAGGGCGGCGCGAGCGAGGAGCTGGCGGCGGAGATCGAGGTCGCCAACACCGGCCTCGCGGCACTGCAGCTGTGCGCCGCGGCTGGGGTGCCGCTGGGCGACCTGGTCGCCGTGGCGGCCCGGGACCAGGCGCTCTCGGTGCTGCGGGGAGCACCCGTGGCGGTCGATGTGATCTGCATCGACCGGGCAGGGGCCGTCGTGGGGCGCAGCGAACCCCGATGAGCGGCGCGGGACGGCTACGGGCGGGGGGGGCGGGACGGCGGCCGTTCCGTCCCGCTCCCGCCCCGCCCGTCAGCAGGTGTGGCGGTCCCGCTCCGGGGAGTACAGGTGGCTGTCGCGGAACTGCTCCGCACCCAGCGTCCGGCCGACCATGATCACCGCTGTCCGGATCACTCCCGCCGCCTTCACCTGCTCCGCGAGGGATTCCAGCGTGCCGCGCAGGATGATCTCGTCCGGGCGTGAGGCCATGGCGACCACGGCGGCGGGACAGTCGGCCCCGTAGTGCGGCAGCAGTTCGCCGACCACCCGGTCCACGTACCGCGCCGCGAGGTGCAGCACGATCAGCGCACCGCTGCGGCCCAGTGTGGCCAGGTCCTCGCCCTCGGGCATCGCCGTGGCCCGCTGGGCGATCCGGGTGAGGATCACCGTCTGGCCGACCGTGGGCACCGTCAGCTCCCGCTTGAGCGCCGCCGCGGCGGCTGCGAAGGCGGGGACCCCGGGCACCACCTCGTACGGCACGCCCGCCTCGTCGAGCCGCCGCATCTGCTCGTTCACGGCACTGAAGACCGAAGGGTCGCCGGAGTGCAGCCGGGCCACATCGTGGCCGTCCTCGTGCGCCCGCACCAGTTCGGCGGTGATCTGGTCGATGTCCAGCCGGGCCGTGTCCACGAGCCGCGCGTCCGAAGGGCATCCGGCGAGCAGTTCGCGCGGCACCAGACTGCCCGCGTACAGGCAGACCGGGCTGGCGGCGAGGACACGGGCGCCGCGCACGGTGATCAGGTCGGCGGCGCCGGGGCCCGCACCGATGAAGTACACGGTCATCTGTCGTCTCCTGGAGCGTGCGAGGTTTTCTGTACGGACCACTGGGTGACGGGCATGGCCTGGCGCCAGCCGGTGAACCCGCCGACGGGCACGGCATGGGCCACCGCGAGGCGGACCAGGTCACCACCGAACCGCCGGTACCACTCGGTGAGCAGCGCCTCGGACTCCAGCGTGACCGTGTTGGCGACCAGCCGGCCGCCCGGGGGCAGCGCGTCCCAGCAGGCGTCGAGCAGGCCCGGCGCGGTCAGCCCGCCGCCGATGAACACCGCGTCGGGCACGGGCAGTCCGGCCAGGGCATCGGGTGCACGGCCGGTGACCACGCGCAGCCCGGGGACGCCGAGCCGGTCCGCGTTGCGCTCGATGCGCCGTGCCCGGACCGGATCGCGTTCCACGGTGACGGCGCGGCAGGACGGGTGGGTCCGCATCCACTCCGCCGCGATCGAGCCGGAGCCGCCGCCGACGTCCCACAGGAGCTCGCCGGGGGCGGGGGCGAGCACACCGAGCGTGGCCGCCCGGACATGGCGCTTGGTGAGCTGGCCGTCGTGCTCGTACGCCTCGTCGGGGAGCCCGGGCACGGCTCCGAGGCGCAGGGCGCCCGGGTCGCTCCGGCAGTCCACCGCGATGACGTTGAGCGGGTCCCCGGGCGGATGCTCCCAGGTGCCGGCGAGCCCGTCCAGGCAGTCCTCGGCCGTGCCGCCGAGCTGTTCGAGCACCCGCATCCGGCTGGGTCCGAAGCCGTGGTCCCGCAGCAGGGCGGCCACGGCGGCGGGCGTGGCGGCGTCCGCGGAGAGCACCAGCAGCCGGCGCCCGTCGTACAGCGCGCCGGCCAGCCGGGCCGTGGGGCGGCCGACGAGGGTGACGGTCTCGGTGTCCTCCACCGGCCAGCCGAGCCGGGCGCAGGCGTACGACACCGAGGACGGGTGCGGCAGCACACGGAGCGCTCCGGCGCCCAGCTCCTCGGTGAGGGCCCGGCCGATGCCGTAGAACATGGGGTCACCACTGGCCAGCACGGCGGTCCTGCTCCCCGCGTGCGCGGCGAGCAGACCGCGTACGGCGGGCCGCAGGGGCGAGGGCCAGGAGACGCGCCGGCCCGCGCACTCCGGCGGGAGCAGCCCCAGCTGGCGCTCACCGCCGATCAGGACCTCCGCGTCCAGGAGCACCGCGCGTGCGGTGTCCGGCAGGCCGGCCCAGCCGTCGGCACCGATTCCCACGACACTCACGGCGGACGCGGGCGCCGGGACGGCGGGCGGGGGTGATGCGGGGGACACAGCGGTACCTCGGGGTCGGCGGGACGGCGCAGCCGAACTCTACGGGGGCTGCTTCCCGGCCCGTGCGGCGGAGTGATTTCGGAAAAGACCCCGCGTGGTGTCGAGGACGAGTCGCAGGCTTCGACGTCCCCTGTGAGAGTTGCCCACAGGGGACGGCGACCGAGAAGCCGAGGAGCGACACCATGAAGTACCTCGTGATGGTTCAGGGCTCGCAGGCCGACTACGAGGCCATGAGCGGCAAGCCGTCGGCCGGGAGCCCGGCCTGGAGTGAGAAGGACATGCAGGCGATGTTCGCCTTCATGGAAGCCCTCAACAACGATCTGGCCGAGTCGGGCGAGATGGTCGACGGCCAGGGCCTGACCGAACCCGCACGGACCCGCGCGGTGATGCCGGGCGCGGACGGCCGGCCGGTGGTCACGGACGGTCCCTACGGGGAGACCGAGGAACAGCTCGCCGGGTACTGGGTGCTCGACTGCGCGAGTCTGGACAGGGTCACCGAGATCGCCGCGCGCATCCAGGAGTGTCCGCAGCCGGAGGGCGCCCCCGTCCATCCGGTGCTGATCCGGCCGATCGAGGACGGCTCCGGCGAACCCCCGGCCGCTGCCGGACAGGGCACGCGCGCTTCCGGAGAAGAGGCCGTGTGAACGCTGGACCGACCGGTGTCGAGGACCTGCTGCGCCACCACGCGCCGCAGGACCTCGGCGCGCTCGTACGCCGCTACGGCCACTTCGACACGGCGGAGGACGCCGTGCAGGAAGCGCTGATCGCCGTGTCCCGGCAGTGGCCGGCCCGGGGGCTGCCCGGCCATACGACCTCCTCGTGCGCCGCACACCCGATGACCCGATGGCGGGACTGAGCCGGGTGGTGGCCCTCGCCATGGTGCGGGGCCCCCGGGCCGGACCGGCAGCCGTGACGGCCCTGGAGGACCGGCTGGCGGGCCACCACCGGCTGGACGCCGTACGGGCCCATCTGCTGGACGGGGCCGGGGACCACGAGGCGGCACGCGCGGCCTATCGGCGGGCGGCGGCCCGCACGCTCAGCTCACCGGAGGCCCGCTACCTGCGGATACGGGCGGACCGGCCGGCCCCGGCACCCTCCGGGAACACCGGAGACGCCGGGAACACGGAGACGCCGGGAACACCTGAGACGCCGGAGACGCCGGGGACACCGGGAACGCCGGGGGTGCCAGGGACATCAGGAATGCCGGGGACGCCGGGGCCCCGGGTGATCACGGCGCCGCACTCACGTCGTACCGAGTCGCCGAACCCGGCCTCCCTCGCGATCATCGGATGCATGACCGAGAGCGACAACGGCAAGGCCCGCGCCGACCGGATCGCCCGGGAGTCCGACACGGACGAACGGCTGGGCGGACAGTCCGGCGTACGGCCGACGGGCCGGCGGGAGGCCGCCGGGGCTTACGGCGAAGTGGGCCCGCACCGTTCGGTGGCCGGCATCACCGGCCCCGGCCCGCTCGCCGAGGTGCGGTCGCACGAACACCAGGCGAAGGCCGCAGACAGGACAGCGGCCCGCTCCGGGCAACCGCACCCGACCGCACCCGACCGCACCCGACCAGTGAACGGCCCCGGCTGCTCACAGACACCCGCCGGCTCGCCGGCCACTCCCCGATATCCGTTCACCCGGAAGGACCCCAGTGCACGCAACTCGTCTCAGAGCCGTGGCTGTCGTGGCCGCCACCGCTCTGTCCGTACCCCTCCTCCTCGCCGCGTCCACGGGCCGCGGACACACCTCCTCGCAGGACCCGGCCGGTGACGCCGCCGAACTCTCCCGGCACCTGGTCGAACGTTCCTCCGCCAAGGACGCGTACCGGCATCTGGAGCGGTTCCAGGCCATAGCCAGGTCCGCGGACGGCCACCGCGCGGCCGGTTCGCCCGGCCACGACGCCTCCGCCGCATATGTCCACCGGCTGCTCCGGAAAGCCGGATACCAGGTCGGCTACGAGGCGTTCGACTTCCTGTACACCGAGGCCCTCGCCGAGAGGTTCTCCGTGATCTCCCCCGCCCCCCGTGACATCTCGATCAGGGCGATGACCTACACCGCCTCCACCGAGGAGGGCGGGATCACGGCGGCTCTCGCCGCCGTCCCCGCCGACGGCACCACGGGCTGCGAGGCGGCCGACTACGCCTCGGCCGGTTTCACCGGAAAGATCGCCCTGATCGAACGGGGCGGCTGCTCCTTCGCCCAGAAGCAGGCGGCCGCCGCGACGGCGGGCGCGGTGGCCGCGGTGATCTACAACAACACCGAAGGGGTCCTCTCCGGCACCCTGGGCGGAGCCGAGGCGGGAAAGATCCCCACCGGTGGGATCACCCAGGACGAAGGCAAGGGGCTCGTCGCGGACCTGGCGAAGGGCGACGTGGAGGTCTCCCTCGAGATCCGCGAGTTCCGGGAGGAGCGGACCACCCGCAACGTCGTCGCCGAGACCCGCGGCGGTGACGACGCGAAGACGGTCGTGCTCGGGGCTCACCTCGACTCGGTCACCGACGGCCCCGGCATCAACGACAACGCGTCCGGTTCCGCCGGGCTCCTCGAAGTCGCCCTGGAGCTGGCCGAGTCGGACCGGAAACCCGCCAACAAGGTGCGGTTCGCGTGGTGGTCGGCGGAGGAGTACGGCCTGCTGGGCTCGGAGGCGTACGTGGCGAAGCTCTCCGAGGCACAACGCGCGAAGATCGCGCTCTACCTCAACTTCGACATGATCGCCTCTCCGAACGGCGTGCAGTTCGTCTTCGACGGTGACGACTCCGACGGCGTGGGCGAGGGGCCGGGCCCCGAGGGGTCCGCCCAACTGGAGCGTGACATCAACGCGTTCCTGGACAGCGAGGGCAAGCCGCACACCGGCACGGACTTCTCCGGACGCTCCGACTACGGGCCGTTCATCGAGGTCGGCATCCCGTCCGGCGGTACGTACACGGGTGCCGAGGGAATCAAGACGGCCGCGCAGGCCGCGACGTACGGCGGAACGGCCGGTGTCGCGTACGACCCCTGCTACCACGCCGCCTGCGACGATCTGGACAACATCGACATGGGGCACTTCGACACCAACATCGACGTGATCGCCGACGCGGTGGGCACCTACGCCCACGACCTGGGCTCGCTGTCCCGCCCGGTCCCCGCCGCGTCCGCCACCGGGGAGCCCCGCAGCGACGGCGGCCCACGCAAGGGTCACGCCCACGGCGTCACCGAGTAGTACCCGACAGGTACCGCACCCCGCGGGCGCGCCGTCGCCCGCCTGCGGGGTGACACGCCGAGGCGCCACCGGACCGCCATCGAGCGGCTGCCGCGCCGTCACCGCGCAGCCACCAGGGCGCACGCACGGACATGCCTCACCGGCATGACAGCCCATGCGGCGCTTCGATGTGTTTCATACCGTTATGGAAGCCACCCCAGTCCTGTCCCTTGGCTGCGCCGCGAGGCCCTTGCCCGGTAGGCTTTCCGTGTGATCTTCAAGCGCATCGGAAATGGGCGGCCATATCCCGACCACGGCCGGGAAAGCACCCGACAGTGGGCGGATGTCGCGCCGCGTCCGGTCCGCCTGGACCAGCTGGTGACCACCAAGGGCCAGCTGGACCTCGAGACCCTGCTCGCCGAGGACTCCACGTTCTACGGCGACCTGTTCGCCCACGTCGTCAAGTGGCAGGGCGACCTCTACCTCGAGGACGGGCTGCACCGCGCCGTGCGCGCCGCCCTGCAGCAGCGCCAGGTACTGCACGCCCGCGTGCTCGAACTGGGCTGAGCCCGCCACTCCCACCCATGGCGCATTTCGGGCCTTTCGAGTGCTTTTATGCACGTACGGGTGCCATAGGTTGATCATTTAGTAGGCATCATCACCAGCTCGCACTACGCTGCGGCCATGAGCATGCTGACCCCTCCCGGCATGGGCGGAAAGTACCGCATCACGGGTAACACGTTCCCCCGCATGCGCCGCCCCCGCCATCGCCGCAAGCTGGTCCTTTCGGTCACCGCCGCCGTGGTGGCCCTCGGCCTGGCCGGTTGGGGCACGCTCCAGATCATCGACGTCTTCACCGGCGGGAACAAACAGGCCAACGCGGCCGACCGCCCGAAGACCTGCCCCTCCCCGAGCGCCCCGGCGCCCGTGAAGGCGCTCCCGAAACCGGCCGCCATCAAGGTCAACATCTACAACGCGACGCCCCGCAGCGGGCTGGCCAAGGCCGCCGCGGCCGAGCTCAAGAAGCGCGGCTTCGCCATCGGCAAGGTGGACAACGCCCCGGCCGCGTACGACAAGAAGGTGCCCGGCACCGGCATGCTGCTCGGCGGCCCGACGGCCGTGAACGGCCCCTTCCCGGTGCTCACGACCCAGCTGCCGGGGGCCACGCAGAAGACCGACGCCCGCAGGACCGCGGACGTCGATCTGATCATCGGTACGAAGTTCAAGGCCTTCAGCACCCCCGCGGCGGCGGCGACGGCGCTCACCGCCCTGACGAAGCCGTCCCCGGCACCGTCCTCCTGCTGAGGCGGCGGGGGACGGACCGGTGAGCCTGGCCGGCCGGGGGCTCGCCGGGGGTCAGCCGGCGGTGCCGTACATCCGGTCACCGGCGTCGCCGAGTCCCGGCACGATGTAGCCGTGCTCGTTGAGCCGCTCGTCGACCGAGGCCGTGACCACCGTGACCGGCGTACCGGCCAGCTCGCGCTCCATCACCTCGACGCCCTCGGGCGCCGCGAGCAGCACGACCGCGGTGACGTCGTCCGCACCGCGCTTGATCAGCTCCCGGATGGCCGCGACGAGCGTGCCGCCGGTGGCCAGCATCGGGTCCAGGACGTAGACCTGACGGCCGGAGAGGTCCTCGGGCATCCGCGTGGCGTACGTCTCCGCCTGGAGCGTCTCCTCGTTGCGGATCATGCCCAGGAAGCCGACCTCGGCGGTCGGCAGCAGTCGCACCATGCCGTCCAGCATGCCGAGACCGGCGCGCAGGATCGGGACGACCAGGGGGCGCGGATGCGACAGCTTCACACCGGTCGTGGGCGTCACCGGGGTCTCGATGTCGACCTGCTCGGTCCGCACATCCCTGGTGGCCTCGTACGCGAGGAGGGTGACCAGCTCGTCGGCGAGCCGCCGGAAGGTCGGGGAGTCGGTGCGCTTGTCGCGCAGCGTGGTGAGTTTGTGCGCCACCAGCGGGTGGTCGACGACGTGGATCCGCATGCCGTCAACAGTAACCGGGCCCCGGACGGGCTTCCCGCCGGTCCGCGCTGGCATCAAGCACCTGTTCGGGGGGAAGGTGGGGACGTACGTACCCAGGCTTGGGGTGGTGTGTCGAGTGCCCGACGGGGAGCAGCGGAATCAGCGGCAGGCGGGACGCGACGTGCGCGGCCTGCCCGACGCGCGGGAGAACGTGCCCGACGCGCAGGAGAGTGACGCGGCGCGCCGGAGACGCAGGGCGCAGTTCCTCCGTGAGCTCCACGAGGCGAAGCAGCTGCGCGACCGGGTCCAGCCGCGCCGGGCCCGCGCGGCCCGTATGCGCCAACAGATGCGGATGCGTACATTCCGCTGGTGAGGGCCGCTCCCGGGCGGGCGGGGCGCCCCCGGACGAGCCGCGTGAGCACCCTCGGCTCGGATGCCCTCGGAACAACTGATGGCCGACGCAACGGTCGAAGAGGTCTCGCATCGCGCTCGTTTCTGCCACGATGCCGATTGGGCGGGGCCCAGAGCAGCCGGATGACCGTCTGCCCTCCCGTCGGACCGATTCACCTATGACCAGTGGGAGAGTCACGGTGTACTTCGCCGCACTGCTCGCGCGCACCGAAGACGGGTGGGAAGCGAGCGATACAGAGCTCGACGATGTGGAAACCCTGTCCGACCTGACGGATCTGGCCCGTGAGGCCTCGGTGGACGAGGACACGGTCCTGGTCTACATCGAGCAGGAGGACGCCTGGTTCGGCGTCGTCCGGGTGGACGGTGAGGAGGACCCCCGTATCTACGTCTCGGACGCGTCCGCGGCCGCCCGCTCCTCGTACGGGGAGATCCTGCTCACCGATGAACTGCTCGGCCGCGAACCGGGGGCCGACGACGAGATCGCCGCACTCGAGGAGCTCGTGGACCTCGAAGGTACGGAGGACGGTGAACCGGAAGAATCCCAGCCCGATGCCGGCGGCGTCGGCGTCGCTGCCACCGAACCCGATCCGGATGACGACGACCCCGGCGCCGTGCCGGCGGGGCCGCTCGGAGATCTCGGGGTCCTCGCCGACCTCGGGCTGTCCGAGAAGGATCTGCTGGGCCTGCGCACCGACGCGCTGGCGGAGATCGCGGACGCCCTGGGAGCGGCCGAGGTCCTGGAGGCCGTCCGTTAGGGTCCGCGGGTGAACGCACCACCCTCCACCCCCTCCTCACCGCCTCCGTCCGATCCCGTTCGGGACCCCTGGCGGGCATCCATGCGCCGGGCCCTGGACGAGGCCGCGCAGGCGGCGTCGGCCGGCGATGTGCCGGTCGGCGCCGTTGTCCTGGGCCCGGACGGCGCCCTGATCGCCACCGGTCACAACGAGCGCGAGACGGGCAACGACCCGACGGCGCACGCCGAGGTGCTCGCCCTGCGCCGCGCCGCCGCCGCTCTCGGCTCCTGGCGGCTGACCGGCTGCACCCTGGTCGTCACCCTGGAGCCCTGCACGATGTGCGCGGGCGCGCTCGTCCAGTCCCGGATCGGCCGGGTCGTCTACGGGGCACGCGACGAGAAGGCCGGTGCCGCGGGTTCGCTCTGGGACGTCGTACGCGACCGCAGGCTCAACCACCGCCCCGAGGTGATCCACGGTGTCCTGGAGGACCTGTGCGCGGACCTGCTGACGGCGTTCTTCCGGGAGCGCTGAGCGCGCCCCGCGCACGCTCCGGGCCGTCCTCGGGAATCGGATTTCGGACCAGGGCCCGGCATGGTCTAAGCTCTCTCTCGGTAGCGTGTCCGAGCGGCCGAAGGAGCTCGCCTCGAAAGCGAGTGTGGGGAAACTCACCGAGGGTTCAAATCCCTCCGCTACCGCTCTCACACCCTCCTGATCTGCGGAAACGCGATCAGGAGGGTGTTTTGCGTGCGGCATGCGCCGCGCGGCCGCGCCGCACCGGAAGAGGGCGGGGCGCAGCCGAGCCGCGTCGCGCCTTCCCTCGGAGGGGGCCGCGCCCCGCAACGCCTCCGAGGTGCTGAAGCGGTTCACCCCTCTCGTGGAGCAGTGGAGCAGTGGAGCAGTGGCCGGCCCCATGGTCCGCCTCGGCGCCCGCTCCCGCTTCGAGGCGGGCGCAGGAGCCGTCCGCCGCGGCCGGCTCAGCTGACACCGACTCCGGCCGCGTGCGTATCCTCCGGGTGGCTCAGGCGGCGTCCGGGAGCCCGAACCGCGCGGAGGCCCGCTCTCGCGAGAGCGCCCGGACC
>NZ_DATMVN010000420.1:0-13818 GCF_035563135.1 Streptomyces sp. | reverse complement strand
GGCGTAGCGCTGTCCGGGACCGACCGCGGGTAGGAAGCAGTGCCAGATGAATCCGTCGACCTCGGTCAGCTCGATCCGGGTCTCGGTGTCGGCGTCGTCGAACAGGCATAGTTCGACACGGTCGGCCGCCTCGGAGAACAGCGAGAAGTTGGTGCCGGTGCCGTCATAGGTGGCACCCAGCGGATACGGCTGCCCCGGCCAGATCTCCACGACCCCATCCTGGGGGACGACCGGTTCGACTCGGCCGCGCACACCCCCGTGCCGGTCGGCGTCGAAGGATTCCGGTGCAGACGCAGCGGCGGACTCCCGCCCGCGGGGGACGGGAGCCCGCCGCCCATCCTCATCGGCGCGAGGTCGGCTCAGGCCGTGACCGGAACCGGCTACTCGGCGGCTGGCGCTGCCGCGGTCGACTCGCTGCCCGTGTTCGTATCGGGCTGCGACTGGTCGCCCGGCGTGGAGGTCGGCAGTGCCGGCGCGCCCCGGCCACCCAACGCCATGCTGGTCGTCACAGGCGTCGCAGGGGCTGAGGTCATGGCGTTGCACCCTCGTGGTCAGTGAACGGCGGGGATGCCCGGCGTCCCGGGACGGCGCCGTCGTGGGCGCCGAGCCGGGATGGAGACCGGGTGACCGGGTGGACGACCACCCGGGGGCGGCTGGGGATGCGGCAGGCCGCATCCCGGTCAGCTGCTGATCTGGATCCGACGGGGCTTGGCCTGCTCGGGCTTGGGCACGCGCACGGTGAGTACGCCCTCGTCGAGGTGAGCGCTGACCTTGTCCGCGTCGACGTCGGCGGGCAGGGTGACCGTGTACTGGAACTGCCCCACCCTGCGGGTGCGTCGGCGCAGGATTCCGGTGCGTTCCTTCTCCTTGATCTCACCGGAGACGGTCAGCTGCCGGTCGCTGAGTTGGATGTCGATGTCGTCGCGCTTGACGCCGGGCAGGTCGATCTCGACGACGTAGGCGTCGTCGGTCTCCTCCACGTCAGCCTGGGGCGCCCAGCCGTGCAGGTCGCCGCCCACGTTGGCCTCCCACAGGGAGTTGACGCGCTGGGTGAGCTCGTCCAGCTCGCGGAAGGGGTCCCAGCCGGCGACTGCGCGCGGCCGCGAACGGACAGGCAGTGTCATGAGTGAGCCTCCTTTCGAACCGGAAGGTGTGGACTGCGACTAGGGAGTAGTCGCGTCGACACCTAGGTAAACCTGCAGTAGCCGCTATAGATTCCGCCAGTGCTGGATCTGAGCCGGAACCAGCAGCTGGAAGCCGGATCCGGTGTCAGGGCGCGCGCCCTCCACCTGCCACGGAGCACGCCACCGCAGGCCCTTGCCCGCGTCCTGTTCCCGCTGCTCGCGCCGGTTGATCCCGGAGCCACGGTCGACGACTTCTTCCTGCCGGCCGGTCACTCGTGCTCCTCCCTCCGAACTCGCCCACCACTGGACGGCTGCCGCCAGCCCCGAGCTGCGGTCGCCAGCCACGATCAGCGGCTCACCGGCTCAGACGGACAGGCAACCTCACGCGGGATGGCCATTCCCGCGTGACGCCCCCGACACTGCCGGTGGACCTGGGTACGGCCGACCGCAGAGGGATCTCACGTACCCACGGTGCGCGTTGGTCGTCGATCGGCCATGACCCCACCCTTGATCAGCCGCTCGGCTATATGGCGTCCGACGGCGACCCCACTCATCTGTCCAGCGACGGCGCCGGTCGACTGAAGAGCAGGACCGGGATGGAGAACCCCTCGCTCGCGCCCGAGTTGAGGGTGCGCCGTTCGAGCCGCTAACCGTGCGACCGCAAACCCGCCTCAGAAAGGGCCCCCCGCGGAGGGCATGGGCCCGGCCGGAAAGCCAACCCTCCCCTGCACACTGGGCGGCAAGTCCGAGCGCAGCCGGTCGAGACTGGTACGCAGCCGATCGCTATCGGCCCGGGCATCGGCAAGGTCAGCCTGGGCATCAGCGAGCTGGTCCTGAAGCTGGACGATGGCTCCCGCGGAAGCGAGCGGGTGCCCGTCGTCGATCAGCTCGCGAATGCGCGCGGCCAAGGTCAATTGCTCTCGCGAGTAGCGGCGATGGCCGCCGGGAGAGCGCTGCGGATGCAGCACACCGGAACTGTCGAGGCTACGGAGAAAGGCCGGCTGCACGCTCAGCAGCTCGGCGGCCTGACTCATTGTCAACGACGGGTACTGCGGATCGTCGAGCCGACGCAGCGGATCCTCCCCCATGGGTCTGCTCACCTCCTTTCCGAGAGCGCAGGGGCCGAGCCCCAGCGGGCCCGGCCCTGCGGCTGCCGTCGATCAGGCCTCGACAGCCCTGTTGGTCGACTCGGTCGACTTCCCCTCGATGGTCCGGTGCTCCGGCTTCGCCGGGGCATCGGCGCGAGTGACGGTGATCTTGCGAGCCCGAGCCTTCTCCGCGACCGGAATGCTCACCGTGAGCACGCCGTCGTGGTACCTGGCCTCCAGCCGGTCGGTGTCCAGGCTCTTGCCCAGCACCAACTGCCGGGAGTAGCGGCCATACGGCCTCTCGGCGATCGCCCATTCCGCGTTCGCCAGCTGCGGTACCGAGCGCTCCGCGGTGATGGTGAGCTGGGCGCCCTCCACGGAGACGTCGATCGAGCCCGGGTCGACGCCAGGCAGGTCGAAGTGCGCCACGAAGTTGTCGCTGACCTTGTAGGCGTCCATCGGCATGCCCGCGAGGGGGTGGGCGGTCGCGCCCGTCCTGCCGGTGAGCTGGTCCAGCGCCCGGAAGGAAGCGGACGGGGCGGCGAGCGGGTCATAGGCAGTCAGCATCGCCATCGCAGTGCAACCTCCAATCGGGTCATCGCAACTGCCACGGAGCAGATTCTTCAGTGGTGACTACAGATTACCGAGCCAGCAGGAAACGTAAACACGTGGCGTGGCAGCGCGTCCTCACGAGCCACGTCCGCGCCAACTGCCCGTACTACCGCGTCCCCCACTGCCGGTGCGCGGCGCCCAGAGCTACCGCGGCTACCGAGTTGAGGACCTCCGCGCGGACGCCGTCCATGCAGCGCTGTGAAGCCACCGACGGCACGCGAATGACGACGCTCGTCCGCGTGCTGGCTCCTGCTGGTGCTGGCGGAATTGAGGGCTCTTGAGAAAGGGCTCCAGATCTTCGTCCGGCCTGGTGCTGCCGAATCCCGCCCGTGCAGCCCCGGGCCAGTCTCGGCGCCTGCCCGCAGCTACTACCGAGGTCTCCGCGCCCCCGGTCCTGGTCTGCACCGGCGCTGGGCGCGGGTGCCTCATTTCCCGTCAGCGGACCAACACGTGCCTTCATCTGCGCGAGCCGGTTCGTCTCACGTCGCCACAGCCCCGGAAACGGCGGTGCGGGAGGCGCGAGGACCCATTGCTGGACCCTCGCACCCCCCGCGTCACCGTGACCTATCCCTGAGAACCGAGTGACCTTCAGGTGAGAATCTGCGACCTATTCGCGAGAATCCCATGACCTATTGGTGAGACTCGACATCAGCTGACAACTGTCATCCCAACGTCATTCCCGATCTCACCTCGCCTGTGAAAGCCCATTGCGCTGGGTCCTCCAAGGAGTCACGACTGAACCCCCGTCTGGGCTGGTATTAATGGCTGCCCTCCGCTGACCACGACGCCATCGGGGCCAGCCCGCCGGTACCGACCGGCGACTGGCAGCAACACTGAGGTTCCCATTGACCGGTGCCCCAGTTATCCGGGCCGGGCATGGGCCTTAGCCGCTCACGAGCAGCCCAACCGGTCGTCAGGGTTAGCCAGACGCCGCACCTCGTCGTGGTACACCACGAACTTCGGGTTCTTCTCCTCGTCGCCGCGGTATAGGCCGACCTTCAAGTATGAGGTACCGGGCTCCAAGGTCTTGGATTCCTGCAACGGCCCGCGCAGCGGGAAGATTGTCATGAGACCAGTGCGCTCGACAGGGCTTCCACTGAAGTCGGGCCTCGTTGTGCTGTGCCAGACCTTGATCCAGCCGCTGCCCAGGTTCCATAGTATTTCGGCCCGGAAGTAGTGCCAAATATCCCGCTCCAGAGGGGCGATCTCCGACTTCGGCTCCAGGACTAGGGATGTGCCAATGTCACCTTCAGGGTCGATGTAGCGCAGGTCCAACAGGATCTTCTCCTCCTCGACAATGAACGCCACCGGCGGGGAGGTCCCGGTAACGTCCTCCGCGGGGTCCTGCTGGTGCCACTGGGTAAACACCTGAAACTGAACATTGGTGTTGTCGGGATAGTCACGCGGGAAGTACGTCGCCCACTCATAGCGCACTGGACGATCCGAGACGTGCTCAGTGGGACCAACACCCTCGGCTCGCCAGCCGGAACTGACGTTGTCGCCTTCATCCACGACCTGGGCGCGCCAGACGCGTTCATGCCCGCCCACTGGCGCGCCGTCTTCCTCGGACACGCTGGCGAAGTGGGTCTTGTCCTCGCCGACGTGGACGTTGCACCAGTCCTCCAGCCTCTCCCCCGGCGCTTGCCACGTCACCGTCCACTCCGCGGCAACCTCCTCGACCTGCTGGCCACTTGCCGCTCCGGATTGCTGGCTGCTCATTGGGCTCCCCCTGAGTCCCTAGCCACGGCACCACCGAGACAAGGTGGCGCTCGATCGTCCCGCGTCAGCGGCTAGCCGAACAGAGACTCAGGTCTCCGGTCCAATGCCGCGACGGGGCTCCAAGGCACCTCGGCGGCCCACAATCGAGGTGGTCGACTTGGACTGGCAGCACCTGTTGACGACAGGCCCTGTGAGGAGCGGCGGCGCCTGCTGCCAGGCTTTGCCGACCACGGGATGGCGTGCAGACGACGACTCCGCGAATCAAGCGACGAAATCGATGACCAGGCCGGACCTAGCGGCGGACTCCTGGTCAGCGGCAGGTCGGCGAGGCGCGCCGAGCCCAACCAGGACCTGCGGTCACTGGATGGGCGGCGCTGCTACGTTCCCGTCCTTCGCTGTCTGGTCGGGGTGGGGGGACGTCATGGGCGCAGGTTTCGGTGGTACATGGAGCGACATGGAGCCCGGGCCGGGAGGATTCCATCGGGACCACTTCGCCAGCGACCACGATTACGGCAACCGGGTCACACTGCACGAGCAGATGCAGCACGAAGACTGGGAACGGGGATTGTCGTCGCGCCCGATGTCCGAATCGAAGGCACCTGTGCCGCCGTGGACGGGCCTGCCCGTGGCGATGCGTCTCTCACGGAGTTGGAGCGCTGGCTGACCATCCAGGAGGACGCCCAGACCGCCCAGAAGGTGCTCGACGAGTTGCCGGAACTGTGGACGTACAAGGCGTATCAGGAATCCACCGTGGAGGAAGAGGAGCGGCTGGCGCGGTTGGTGCGCCGGATCGCCCGCCTGCTGCCTGCGGTCGACCCCACGCTGGCCGCCTGGGAGGCGGAGTGGGTATCGGCGGCAGAGTCCTCGCGGGTGAGCGCGGCGGAAGCAAACGCGCGAGTGCTTGCGGCGAAGGCGGCACGAGACGCCGTCTCGGCGGTGGGGCACGTCGGGGCCGCACCGGCTCCCATCCCCGCTCCGTCGCCACGCCGGTCGCTGAGGGCGCGGATGCGGGCAACCTTCGGCCGCGGCGATGACCGATACGTTCCGCCGCCACCCGGGTGGTGGGAACTCGACCGCGCGCTCAACCAGGAACGCACCACCCGGAAGTCCACGGATGACAGCGCGAAGCATTTCGCGGTGATGGCCGACCGGATGACCCGCTTCATGAAGGTGTACCGGGCAATCAAGTGAGCGGGCACTGCGCGTCCGCCCCAGTGGGAGAGGGCATGGGTTGGGCTGACTCAGACGAGATGCCATGTCGGCCGTGGGGACGGATCCTCCGAGACCGCGGTTGAGTCGCGTGGACGCTCGGTCTGGCGTTGCGGTGCATCGCCGGTGGGCACGATTTTAATAGCCCGGAATCATCGAGTCAGGACGACCTGTTCCGGGGCGGAGACTGCGCGGCGGGCACGCTCCTACGCCGCACGAAGTTCCTCGACAGCCGTGGGCAACCACCGGTACTGCCAGCCCATGCCGTTTCGCCCCAGATCGCTTGGTCCCGAAGCCGGTCGAAGCCCGCGTTGATCAGTACGGCGACGCCTGTATCGAACCGGATGTGTCGGTCTTGGGGAACGCGGCGGCCGGGCGGCGCCAGCATGAGGCGCTGACGCGGGACAGGCGCCCTTGTGCTGCTGGGGCCGCTGGCTCAGGTCCTTGGACGAAGTCGTCCAGTTCATCGAAGAACACGATTATCGCGCCCGCGCCAGCGCCCTACAGTCCCTCTTGACGCCCTACACGCACGCGTCCTCCATCGACGAACAGCGGGAGTGGTGGCCGAAGATCGACGAGACCCGACTGGCCGATGTGCCGCCCGAAGTTGCGGCACAGGCGCTAGACCTGCTGCCGCTCTACGAGACCACGGTCCGACTCAACTTCGGACAGCCGCCCATGGATTGGATGGTCGAACAGGCCGCTGACCTCGGCGGTCACCTCAGCGGCACACTCAGGTACGCCTTCATCCGCTTCAGTGGCATCACAGTGCCCGCACGCGCGACGCCCATCCTCGCCGCCCGAGTCGCAACTTGGCCCGCCATCGACGACCTGTCGCCGGGACTCGCCTGCGCCCAAGGCAGTGCGTGGACGCCCTGGTCGAAAGAGACACCTCATTGGACGGGCCCTGGCAGTGATCTTGTGGACATGCGTCTGCCACTGGGGATCACGGAAGTCAGCATGGTTTGGCACTAAGCGCGTCAGGCAGTATTGGACGCGAATAACCCGCGCGAAACGAGAGGGACGCACATCCGTCGAGATCGCGAGCAGCACGTGAAGGCGGACGCCCGCGGCAAGTCGCCCAGAGCCGCTGGTCGTGGAAAGCGACTGACTGCTCGCCGTTACGTCGCAAGCAAGCACTGAGGGGCGAGACTCGTACGAGTCTCGCCCCTCAGTGCTTGCTTGCGACGTAACGGCGAGCAGTCAGTCGCTTTCCACGACCAGCGGCTCTGGGCGACTTGCCGCGGGCGTCCGCCTTCACGTGCTGCTCGCGATCTCGACGGATGTGCGTCCCTCTCGTTTCGCGCGGGTTATTCGCGTCCAATACTGCCTGACGCGCTTAGTGCCAAACCATGCTGACTTCCGTGATCCCCAGTGGCAGACGCATGTCCACAAGATCACTGCCAGGGCCCGTCCAATGAGGTGTCTCTTTCGACCAGGGCGTCCACGCACTGCCTTGGGCGCAGGCGAGTCCCGGCGACAGGTCGTCGATGGCGGGCCAAGTTGCGACTCGGGCGGCGAGGATGGGCGTCGCGCGTGCGGGCACTGTGATGCCACTGAAGCGGATGAAGGCGTACCTGAGTGTGCCGCTGAGGTGACCGCCGAGGTCAGCGGCCTGTTCGACCATCCAATCCATGGGCGGCTGTCCGAAGTTGAGTCGGACCGTGGTCTCGTAGAGCGGCAGCAGGTCTAGCGCCTGTGCCGCAACTTCGGGCGGCACATCGGCCAGTCGGGTCTCGTCGATCTTCGGCCACCACTCCCGCTGTTCGTCGATGGAGGACGCGTGCGTGTAGGGCGTCAAGAGGGACTGTAGGGCGCTGGCGCGGGCGCGATAATCGTGTTCTTCGATGAACTGGACGACTTCGTCCAAGGACCTGAGCCAGCGGCCCCAGCAGCACAAGGGCGCCTGTCCCGCGTCAGCGCCTCATGCTGGCGCCGCCCGGCCGCCGCGTTCCCCAAGACCGACACATCCGGTTCGATACAGGCGTCGCCGTACTGATCAACGCGGGCTTCGACCGGCTTCGGGACCAAGCGATCTGGGGCGAAACGGCATGGGCTGGCAGTACCGGTGGTTGCCCACGGCTGTCGAGGAACTTCGTGCGGCGTAGGAGCGTGCCCGCCGCGCAGTCTCCGCCCCGGAACAGGTCGTCCTGACTCGATGATTCCGGGCTATTAAAATCGTGCCCACCGGCGATGCACCGCAACGCCAGACCGAGCGTCCACGCGACTCAACCGCGGTCTCGGAGGATCCGTCCCCACGGCCGACATGGCATCTCGTCTGAGTCAGCCCAACCCATGCCCTCTCCCACTGGGGCGGACGCGCAGTGCCCGCTCACTTGATTGCCCGGTACACCTTCATGAAGCGGGTCATCCGGTCGGCCATCACCGCGAAATGCTTCGCGCTGTCATCCGTGGACTTCCGGGTGGTGCGTTCCTGGTTGAGCGCGCGGTCGAGTTCCCACCACCCGGGTGGCGGCGGAACGTATCGGTCATCGCCGCGGCCGAAGGTTGCCCGCATCCGCGCCCTCAGCGACCGGCGTGGCGACGGAGCGGGGATGGGAGCCGGTGCGGCCCCGACGTGCCCCACCGCCGAGACGGCGTCTCGTGCCGCCTTCGCCGCAAGCACTCGCGCGTTTGCTTCCGCCGCGCTCACCCGCGAGGACTCTGCCGCCGATACCCACTCCGCCTCCCAGGCGGCCAGCGTGGGGTCGACCGCAGGCAGCAGGCGGGCGATCCGGCGCACCAACCGCGCCAGCCGCTCCTCTTCCTCCACGGTGGATTCCTGATACGCCTTGTACGTCCACAGTTCCGGCAACTCGTCGAGCACCTTCTGGGCGGTCTGGGCGTCCTCCTGGATGGTCAGCCAGCGCTCCAACTCCGTGAGAGACGCATCGCCACGGGCAGGCCCGTCCACGGCGGCACAGGTGCCTTCGATTCGGACATCGGGCGCGACGACAATCCCCGTTCCCAGTCTTCGTGCTGCATCTGCTCGTGCAGTGTGACCCGGTTGCCGTAATCGTGGTCGCTGGCGAAGTGGTCCCGATGGAATCCTCCCGGCCCGGGCTCCATGTCGCTCCATGTACCACCGAAACCTGCGCCCATGACGTCCCCCCACCCCGACCAGACAGCGAAGGACGGGAACGTAGCAGCGCCGCCCATCCAGTGACCGCAGGTCCTGGTTGGGCTCGGCGCGCCTCGCCGACCTGCCGCTGACCAGGAGTCCGCCGCTAGGTCCGGCCTGGTCATCGATTTCGTCGCTTGATTCGCGGAGTCGTCGTCTGCACGCCATCCCGTGGTCGGCAAAGCCTGGCAGCAGGCGCCGCCGCTCCTCACAGGGCCTGTCGTCAACAGGTGCTGCCAGTCCAAGTCGACCACCTCGATTGTGGGCCGCCGAGGTGCCTTGGAGCCCCGTCGCGGCATTGGACCGGAGACCTGAGTCTCTGTTCGGCTAGCCGCTGACGCGGGACGATCGAGCGCCACCTTGTCTCGGTGGTGCCGTGGCTAGGGACTCAGGGGGAGCCCAATGAGCAGCCAGCAATCCGGAGCGGCAAGTGGCCAGCAGGTCGAGGAGGTTGCCGCGGAGTGGACGGTGACGTGGCAAGCGCCGGGGGAGAGGCTGGAGGACTGGTGCAACGTCCACGTCGGCGAGGACAAGACCCACTTCGCCAGCGTGTCCGAGGAAGACGGCGCGCCAGTGGGCGGGCATGAACGCGTCTGGCGCGCCCAGGTCGTGGATGAAGGCGACAACGTCAGTTCCGGCTGGCGAGCCGAGGGTGTTGGTCCCACTGAGCACGTCTCGGATCGTCCAGTGCGCTATGAGTGGGCGACGTACTTCCCGCGTGACTATCCCGACAACACCAATGTTCAGTTTCAGGTGTTTACCCAGTGGCACCAGCAGGACCCCGCGGAGGACGTTACCGGGACCTCCCCGCCGGTGGCGTTCATTGTCGAGGAGGAGAAGATCCTGTTGGACCTGCGCTACATCGACCCTGAAGGTGACATTGGCACATCCCTAGTCCTGGAGCCGAAGTCGGAGATCGCCCCTCTGGAGCGGGATATTTGGCACTACTTCCGGGCCGAAATACTATGGAACCTGGGCAGCGGCTGGATCAAGGTCTGGCACAGCACAACGAGGCCCGACTTCAGTGGAAGCCCTGTCGAGCGCACTGGTCTCATGACAATCTTCCCGCTGCGCGGGCCGTTGCAGGAATCCAAGACCTTGGAGCCCGGTACCTCATACTTGAAGGTCGGCCTATACCGCGGCGACGAGGAGAAGAACCCGAAGTTCGTGGTGTACCACGACGAGGTGCGGCGTCTGGCTAACCCTGACGACCGGTTGGGCTGCTCGTGAGCGGCTAAGGCCCATGCCCGGCCCGGATAACTGGGGCACCGGTCAATGGGAACCTCAGTGTTGCTGCCAGTCGCCGGTCGGTACCGGCGGGCTGGCCCCGATGGCGTCGTGGTCAGCGGAGGGCAGCCATTAATACCAGCCCAGACGGGGGTTCAGTCGTGACTCCTTGGAGGACCCAGCGCAATGGGCTTTCACAGGCGAGGTGAGATCGGGAATGACGTTGGGATGACAGTTGTCAGCTGATGTCGAGTCTCACCAATAGGTCATGGGATTCTCGCGAATAGGTCGCAGATTCTCACCTGAAGGTCACTCGGTTCTCAGGGATAGGTCACGGTGACGCGGGGGGTGCGAGGGTCCAGCAATGGGTCCTCGCGCCTCCCGCACCGCCGTTTCCGGGGCTGTGGCGACGTGAGACGAACCGGCTCGCGCAGATGAAGGCACGTGTTGGTCCGCTGACGGGAAATGAGGCACCCGCGCCCAGCGCCGGTGCAGACCAGGACCGGGGGCGCGGAGACCTCGGTAGTAGCTGCGGGCAGGCGCCGAGACTGGCCCGGGGCTGCACGGGCGGGATTCGGCAGCACCAGGCCGGACGAAGATCTGGAGCCCTTTCTCAAGAGCCCTCAATTCCGCCAGCACCAGCAGGAGCCAGCACGCGGACGAGCGTCGTCATTCGCGTGCCGTCGGTGGCTTCACAGCGCTGCATGGACGGCGTCCGCGCGGAGGTCCTCAACTCGGTAGCCGCGGTAGCTCTGGGCGCCGCGCACCGGCAGTGGGGGACGCGGTAGTACGGGCAGTTGGCGCGGACGTGGCTCGTGAGGACGCGCTGCCACGCCACGTGTTTACGTTTCCTGCTGGCTCGGTAATCTGTAGTCACCACTGAAGAATCTGCTCCGTGGCAGTTGCGATGACCCGATTGGAGGTTGCACTGCGATGGCGATGCTGACTGCCTATGACCCGCTCGCCGCCCCGTCCGCTTCCTTCCGGGCGCTGGACCAGCTCACCGGCAGGACGGGCGCGACCGCCCACCCCCTCGCGGGCATGCCGATGGACGCCTACAAGGTCAGCGACAACTTCGTGGCGCACTTCGACCTGCCTGGCGTCGACCCGGGCTCGATCGACGTCTCCGTGGAGGGCGCCCAGCTCACCATCACCGCGGAGCGCTCGGTACCGCAGCTGGCGAACGCGGAATGGGCGATCGCCGAGAGGCCGTATGGCCGCTACTCCCGGCAGTTGGTGCTGGGCAAGAGCCTGGACACCGACCGGCTGGAGGCCAGGTACCACGACGGCGTGCTCACGGTGAGCATTCCGGTCGCGGAGAAGGCTCGGGCTCGCAAGATCACCGTCACTCGCGCCGATGCCCCGGCGAAGCCGGAGCACCGGACCATCGAGGGGAAGTCGACCGAGTCGACCAACAGGGCTGTCGAGGCCTGATCGACGGCAGCCGCAGGGCCGGGCCCGCTGGGGCTCGGCCCCTGCGCTCTCGGAAAGGAGGTGAGCAGACCCATGGGGGAGGATCCGCTGCGTCGGCTCGACGATCCGCAGTACCCGTCGTTGACAATGAGTCAGGCCGCCGAGCTGCTGAGCGTGCAGCCGGCCTTTCTCCGTAGCCTCGACAGTTCCGGTGTGCTGCATCCGCAGCGCTCTCCCGGCGGCCATCGCCGCTACTCGCGAGAGCAATTGACCTTGGCCGCGCGCATTCGCGAGCTGATCGACGACGGGCACCCGCTCGCTTCCGCGGGAGCCATCGTCCAGCTTCAGGACCAGCTCGCTGATGCCCAGGCTGACCTTGCCGATGCCCGGGCCGATAGCGATCGGCTGCGTACCAGTCTCGACCGGCTGCGCTCGGACTTGCCGCCCAGTGTGCAGGGGAGGGTTGGCTTTCCGGCCGGGCCCATGCCCTCCGCGGGGGGCCCTTTCTGAGGCGGGTTTGCGGTCGCACGGTTAGCGGCTCGAACGGCGCACCCTCAACTCGGGCGCGAGCGAGGGGTTCTCCATCCCGGTCCTGCTCTTCAGTCGACCGGCGCCGTCGCTGGACAGATGAGTGGGGTCGCCGTCGGACGCCATATAGCCGAGCGGCTGATCAAGGGTGGGGTCATGGCCGATCGACGACCAACGCGCACCGTGGGTACGTGAGATCCCTCTGCGGTCGGCCGTACCCAGGTCCACCGGCAGTGTCGGGGGCGTCACGCGGGAATGGCCATCCCGCGTGAGGTTGCCTGTCCGTCTGAGCCGGTGAGCCGCTGATCGTGGCTGGCGACCGCAGCTCGGGGCTGGCGGCAGCCGTCCAGTGGTGGGCGAGTTCGGAGGGAGGAGCACGAGTGACCGGCCGGCAGGAAGAAGTCGTCGACCGTGGCTCCGGGATCAACCGGCGCGAGCAGCGGGAACAGGACGCGGGCAAGGGCCTGCGGTGGCGTGCTCCGTGGCAGGTGGAGGGCGCGCGCCCTGACACCGGATCCGGCTTCCAGCTGCTGGTTCCGGCTCAGATCCAGCACTGGCGGAATCTATAGCGGCTACTGCAGGTTTACCTAGGTGTCGACGCGACTACTCCCTAGTCGCAGTCCACACCTTCCGGTTCGAAAGGAGGCTCACTCATGACACTGCCTGTCCGTTCGCGGCCGCGCGCAGTCGCCGGCTGGGACCCCTTCCGCGAGCTGGACGAGCTCACCCAGCGCGTCAACTCCCTGTGGGAGGCCAACGTGGGCGGCGACCTGCACGGCTGGGCGCCCCAGGCTGACGTGGAGGAGACCGACGACGCCTACGTCGTCGAGATCGACCTGCCCGGCGTCAAGCGCGACGACATCGACATCCAACTCAGCGACCGGCAGCTGACCGTCTCCGGTGAGATCAAGGAGAAGGAACGCACCGGAATCCTGCGCCGACGCACCCGCAGGGTGGGGCAGTTCCAGTACACGGTCACCCTGCCCGCCGACGTCGACGCGGACAAGGTCAGCGCTCACCTCGACGAGGGCGTACTCACCGTGCGCGTGCCCAAGCCCGAGCAGGCCAAGCCCCGTCGGATCCAGATCAGCAGCTGACCGGGATGCGGCCTGCCGCATCCCCAGCCGCCCCCGGGTGGTCGTCCACCCGGTCACCCGGTCTCCATCCCGGCTCGGCGCCCACGACGGCGCCGTCCCGGGACGCCGGGCATCCCCGCCGTTCACTGACCACGAGGGTGCAACGCCATGACCTCAGCCCCTGCGACGCCTGTGACGACCAGCATGGCGTTGGGTGGCCGGGGCGCGCCGGCACTGCCGACCTCCACGCCGGGCGACCAGTCGCAGCCCGATACGAACACGGGCAGCGAGTCGACCGCGGCAGCGCCAGCCGCCGAGTAGCCGGTTCCGGTCACGGCCTGAGCCGACCTCGCGCCGATGAGGATGGGCGGCGGGCTCCCGTCCCCCGCGGGCGGGAGTCCGCCGCTGCGTCTGCACCGGAATCCTTCGACGCCGACCGGCACGGGGGTGTGCGCGGCCGAGTCGAACCGGTCGTCCCCCAGGATGGGGTCGTGGAGATCTGGCCGGGGCAGCCGTATCCGCTGGGTGCCACCTATGACGGCACCGGCACCAACTTCTCGCTGTTCTCCGAGGCGGCCGACCGTGTCGAACTATGCCTGTTCGACGACGCCGACACCGAGACCCGGATCGAGCTGACCGAGGTCGACGGATTCATCTGGCACTGCTTCCTACCCGCGGTCGGTCCCGGACAGCGCTACGCC
>NZ_DATMVN010000419.1:0-4618 GCF_035563135.1 Streptomyces sp. | reverse complement strand
GATCTGCTGGTTGCCCGGGTGTCAGCCTGCTCTGCAGGAGACGGTGGCGGTGCAGCCGCCGCTACCGCCGCCCCCGCCGGGGCTGCCGCCGTCAGGAGCCACGGCGCGGCCGGTCTGCGGGGAGATCATGCCGGCGCAGAGCCCTCGGCTCGCCAGCCCCTGGGCGATACGGGGGATCGCGGCGAGCGTGTTGGCGGACCAGTCGTGCATGAGCATGACCTGGCCGTCGGTGAGCCGGGCGGCGGCCTGCACGATCGCATCGGTGCTCGCGCCGTTCCAGTCCTGGGAATCGACGTCCCAGATGACCTGGGTCAGACCGTACCTGGCGGCGACGGACTGCACCGTCGAGTTGGTCTCACCGTACGGAGGGCGGAACAGTTTCGGCGTGCCCCCGCCGGCGTTCGCGATCGCCTGCTGGGTGCGGGAGAGCTCCGAGTCGATCTGTGCCTGACTCTGCTGGGTCAGGTGCGGATGGGTGTAACTGTGGTTGCCGACCCACATACCGGCGTCGACCTGCGCCCTGACCTGGGCCGGATTGGCTGCGGCGTACTGGCCCTGGTTGAACATCGTGGCCCGTAGCCCGTTCTGCTTCAAGGCGTTCAGCAGGCCCGGCGTGCTGCTGGAGGGGCCGTCGTCGAAGGTGAGCCCGACGTACCCGCTGCACGCGGCAGCGGTGGCGGCGTGGGAGGCAGTGGGTTCGACGGCGGTAGTGGCGGTCGCGGCTGTCGCGGCGACCGCCAGTGCGGTGATCACGGGCCGTAAGGACAGGCGTGGCGTGATGCGCATGCGCATGCGGATGAGCCTTTCTCGTCCTGGTGGTCATGGGGGAGACGGCTGGGGGTGGGGCGGCGGGAGCGAACCGCCGCCCCGGTGCTGCGATCTGCTGGTTGCCCGGGTGTCAGCCTGCTCTGCAGGAGACGGTGGGCCAGGTCCAGTTGCCGTTGGCCTGGATGGTCGCGCCCCAGTTGTTGCCGCTGCCGTTGGACTTGGCGGTCAGCACCTGGGCGCTGGGGTAGGAGGCGGTGGTGTTCCAGGTGGAGAGGACCTTGGCGGGGGAGGGCACGTTCATGGTGACGGTCCAGTTGCTGGAGCCGGAGACCGTGACATCGAGGTTGTAGCGGTCGCTCCACTTCTGGCCCGCGGAGACGGTGGCGGTGCAGCCGCCGCTACCGCCGCCCCCGTCGCCGCCGCCCCCGGAGGTCGCGCCCACAGTGATGTCGGAGCTGCCGCTGCTCTGGTAGCCCTCGGTGGCCATGATCATGTAGTTGAAGGTGCCCAGGTTCATCCCCTGCCGGGCCCACGCGTCGAAGTGGTTGCCGGTGGTGATGGTTCCGCCGGTCCTCTTCGACTGCCGGACGCTCCAGAACTGCTTGAACGTGCGAGTGCCCTCGATGGAGGGGGCGTTGACGCGGGTCGTCTCGTAGATGTCGTACGTACCGCCGTCGCTGGTGACGGTGCCCTTGAACGTGCCCGTCGGGCGGTAGGTGCCCCAGTTGTCGACGATGTAGTACTCGACGAGCGGGTTCGTCGACCATCCGTAGAGGGTCAGGTAGGCGTTGCCGGACGGGTTGAAGGTGCCCGAGTAGGTCACGCTCCTGCGTCCACCGGTGCTCCAGCCCTTGCCGGCGACGAAGTTCCCGGTGTTGCTCCAGGAGGTGCCGTAGCGGCCGCCGGACGACAGGTTCATCGAGACGGTGCCTGGGCTGTCGGTCCAGAAGGAGTAGTAGTACCCGTTGTCGGTGCCGGTCCGGTTCGAGTTGACGACCGTGTCGGCCGTGGCCGTGCCGGGCAGGGCCAGCACGGCCACGGCGGCCATCGCCATGGCGAAGACGTTGCGGACGGTGCGTCTGAACCAGCCGCGTGTGCGGCTCGTCGGCTGTGCGGGTGCGTCGTTCATGTGCGTTCTTTCCTCCTCGTCCTCGTGAGGCCGGGCGGGGGCCCGGACAGCGCGGAACGCCCCCTGTGGGGATGTCGGTGAACAGCTGGTGACGGTTCGCGCGTCGGTGGCGGGCTTCCCGGCCGGACTGGGCCGGTCATCACGCTCGGCGACCGGCCTGGATACCGGGTCGGGGTGGACCCGGATCGACAGTGGTTGAAGTCTGTCGACGGCGAACAGTGTTGAACTGCCCCTGCCGAGTGTCAATGGTTTCGACACAGATTACGAAAGCGTCGATCCTTGATGTGGAACATGGTGAAAGTCTTTTACCTGTTCAGGTCTGTAGAGGGTCAACGGAAATGCTGTCGTGCATGATGATCTCGAAGTTCATATCGAGATTTGCGTTCGATGTTCTCGAAAGTTTCGGAAGCACTCGGACTGCTGTGAAGTGAGGAGGCACGCGAGGGCACAGGACTTCGGGGAGAGGGCCGGCCGTCGCTGTGGGGCGGGCTCGCCGGAGGGCGGCGATTTTGTCCGGCACCGCCGCCTCGGAGGTTGAGCGCGCCGAGCCGGAGTCAGCCCTCGCCCGCTTCCCTGAGCGCGGTGTTGAGCTCCAGGACGTTGACCCGGGGCTCGCCCATGAACCCGAGGATGCGCCCTTCGGTGTGCTCGTCCACGAGCTCTGCCACCTGCTGGACGGGAAGGCCGTTCCGCTCCGCCACCCGGTGGATCTGGAGCTTCGCGTACGCGGGGGAGATGTGCGGGTCGAGGCCCGAACCGGAGGACGTGACCGCGTCGGCAGGTATGTCGTCGGGCCGCACCGTGAAGGAGGGGGTGGAGTTGTCCGCGACGACCGCCGCCCTCGCCTCGGTGACCCACCGGATCAACTCGGCGTTGTCCGCGGAGCGGTTGGTGGCGCCGGAGAGGATCAGCGAGTACCGGAGGTTGACGCTGTTGCTGCCGAGACCGTTGGAGGGGCGGGGCTGGAACCACCTCAGGTCCGGCTTCGGCGTCTCGTCCGGGTTCTGCTTCGGCAGGTTGTACGTCTGACCGATCAGGGACGATCCGACGGTGTGTCCGCTTCCGTCCCGGAGCTCGGAGCCGTTGGCTTCCGTGCTGAAGAGAGCCTGGGCGACGCCCGTCACGGCGAGCGGGTAGAGGATGCCGCAGATGACGCTCAGGACGAGCAGGGCGCGCAGCCCCGCTCCGAGCGTCCGGACGGTGTTCTTCAAGGAGGTGTTCATGGCTGATCAGCCGTTTCTGCTTCAGGAGAGCCCGGGAACGAGGGACTTCAGGAGAGCCCGGGAACGAGGGAGATGCACAGGTCGATGAGCTTGATGCCGGCGAACGGGGCGATCAGACCGCCGAGTCCGTAGATCCCGAGGTTGCGGCGGAGCATCCTGTCGGCGCTGACGGGCCGGTACCTGACGCCCTTCAGGGCCAGCGGTACGAGGGCGATGATGACCAGCGCGTTGAAGATGACGGCGGACAGGATCGCCGACTCCGGCGACGCCAGTCCCATCACGTTGAGCTTATCCAGCCCCGGGTACACCACCGCGAACATGGCCGGGATGATCGCGAAGTACTTCGCGACATCGTTGGCTATGGAGAACGTGGTCAGGGCGCCCCGGGTGATGAGGAGCTGCTTGCCGATCCCGACGATCTCGATGAGCTTCGTGGGGTCGGAGTCCAGGTCCACCATGTTCCCGGCCTCCTTGGCGGCCGAGGTGCCGGTGTTCATCGCCACGCCGACATCGGCCTGGGCGAGCGCCGGGGCGTCGTTGGTTCCGTCGCCCGTCATCGCGACGAGCTTGCCCCCGGCCTGCTCCCGCTTGATGAGGGCCATCTTGTCCTCGGGAGTGGCCTCGGCGAGGAAGTCGTCGACTCCCGCCTCCTCGGCGATCGCCCGGGCGGTCAGCGGGTTGTCACCCGTGATCATGACGGTTTTGATGCCCATCCGGCGCAGTTCGTCGAACCGCTCCCGCATACCGTCCTTGACGACGTCCTTCAGATGGACGACACCCAGGACCCGGGCGCCCCTCGCGTCCTCGACCGCGACCAGCAGCGGAGTGCCGCCGGCCTCGGAGATCCGGTCGGCGAGCCGGCCGGCGTCACCGGCGGCACGGCCGCCCCGCTCCCGCACCCAGGCGAGGACCGAACCGGCCGCTCCCTTGCGGGCGCTGAGGCCGTCCAGGTCCACTCCCGACATACGGGTCCGGGCCGTGAAGGCGACCCAGGTGGCAGGGGCGAACCCGCTCCGGTGGCGGTCGGGCAGACCGTACCTCTCCTTCGCGAGCGTCACGATCGAGCGGCCCTCGGGAGTCTCGTCGGCCAGCGACGAAAGCTGCGCGGCCCCGGCCAGTTCCGCCTCGGTCACACCCTCCACCGGCACGAACTCCGCGGCCTGCCGGTTGCCGAACGTGATCGTGCCCGTCTTGTCGAGGAGAAGCGTCGACACGTCGCCCGCCGCCTCCACCGCGCGCCCCGACATGGCCAGGACGTTGCGCTGGACGAGACGGTCCATACCCGCGATGCCGATCGCGGAGAGGAGCGCGCCGATGGTCGTCGGGATCAGGCAGACCAGCAGCGCGGTGAGCACGGTCATGGACTGCTCGGCGCCGGCGTGGACCGCGAACGGCTGGAGCGTCACGACGGCGAGCAGGAAGACGACGGTCAGTGATGCCAGCAGGATGCCGAGCGCGATCTCGTTGGGGGTCTTCTGCCGGGCGGCGCCCTCGACCA
>NZ_DATMVN010000418.1:0-2758 GCF_035563135.1 Streptomyces sp. | reverse complement strand
CCGGGACCGTGGACCATATGAAGGCCGCCGCGCCCACGGACTCCTCGCCGACGTCCCGCAGCGGGTCGACCACCGTCATCGGCAGCTTGACCACCGCGTAGTCGGGATGCAGCACGACCAGCTCCAGCGGAGGGACCTGGTGCAGGGGTATGCCCTGTATGCCGGTGAGGACCATGGCCGCCACGGTCTCGGGCTTGATCTTGCTGAACATGCCGCCCATCCCCAGCTCGTCCCCGCCCAGCTCCTCGGGGCGCATGGAGATGGGCACGCGTGCGGCGGTGGCCCCGTCAGGGGCACCGAAGTACTTGTAGGTCACCCCCACCCGTCCACTGCTCCTGCTCCCTGAACCACCGGCACCACCCGCCTGAACGTCCCGTACCCGCTCGGCCTTGCGCCGGTGCCGACCTCGCCGGGCAGGCTCGGGCCCCAGGTCGTCGGTCCCTTCGCCCACTCCGCCACCGCGATGCATATCTCATCCACCCGACTACTTCTTAGGAGACACAGCCCCGCCGCGCAACCCGATCATCGTCAGTGACCTCCCCCACGGGCGTGCGGTGAAACACCTGTCCGCAATACCGTCGACGCCTCTGACACCATGGCATGTGTGAGCTTTCCCCATGACGCCCCAGTTTCGCAGACGCGAGGAGACTGACGCCTTTTCGTTGTACGAGCCTCATACGGGGAGAGCGCGCTCCCTGCTCACCGGCGGCCGGGTGTTCCGGCCGGCCCCCCGAACCCCGAATCGCAGATCAGGACCAAAGTGGCGTATTCATACGAAGCCCCAGTTTCGCAGACGCTTTTCGACCGCGCGTCCCTCGTGACGCCCGGTGGCGTGAACTCTCCCGTACGTGCCTTCCGGGCCGTGGGCGGTACGCCCAGGTTCATGGTGTCGGGTACGGGTCCGTACCTCACCGACGCCGACGGCCGTGAGTACGTCGACCTCGTGTGCTCGTGGGGGCCGATGATCCTCGGCCACGCGCACCCCGAGGTCACCGCGGCCGTCCAGGAGGCGGTGGCCCGCGGCACCTCGTTCGGTACGCCCGGAGAGGGCGAGGTCGCGCTCGCCGAGGAGATCGTGGCCCGGATCGAGCCCGTCGAGCAGGTGCGGCTGGTGTCGTCCGGCACCGAGGCGACCATGTCCGCGATCCGGCTCGCCCGTGGATTCACCGGCCGGTCCAAGGTCGTGAAGTTCGCCGGGTGCTACCACGGGCACGTCGACGCGCTGCTGGCGGCGGCCGGCTCCGGGGTCGCCACCTTCGGCCTGCCCGACACGCCCGGTGTGACCGGCGCCCAGGCCGGCGACACGATCGTGCTGCCGTACAACGACCTGGAGGCCGTGCGCGCCGCGTTCGCCGCGCAGCCGGGTGAGATCGCCTGTGTGATCACCGAGGCGTCGCCGGGCAACATGGGCGTCGTACCGCCGCTGGACGGTTTCAACGCCGGGCTGAAGGAGATCTGCGCGGCCGACGGCGCGCTGTACATCTCCGACGAGGTGATGACCGGATTCCGTACGTCGAAGGCCGGCTGGTACGGCATCGACGGGGTGCGGCCCGACCTGATGACCTTCGGCAAGGTCATGGGCGGCGGCTTCCCGGCCGCGGCCTTCGGCGGGCGCGCCGACGTGATGGCTCACCTGGCCCCCGCAGGACCCGTCTACCAGGCGGGCACCCTCTCCGGGAACCCGGTCGCCACCGCGGCCGGCCTCGCCCAGCTGCGGCTGCTCGACGACGCGGCGTACGCGAAGGTCGACGCGGTCTCCGCGGAGCTGCGCTCCCTGGTCGGCGAGGCGTTCACCGAGGCGGGTGTCGCGCACACGGTGTCGGCGGCGAGCAACATGTTCTCCGTCTTCTTCACCGAGCAGCCCGTCCGCGACTACGAGGACGCCAAGAAGCAGGAAGCTTTCCGCTTCACCGCCTTCTTCCACTCGATGCTGGAGCAGGGCGTCTATCTGCCGCCGTCCGCCTTCGAGTCCTGGTTCGTCTCCACCGCCCATGACGCACGTGCTCTGGAGCGGGTCGCCGCGGCGCTGCCCGCCGCCGCCCGCGCCGCGGCGGAGGCCGTCGCATGAGCGGGACCGGTGGGAACACGGAGAAGGACATCACCGTCGTGCACCTGATGCGCCACGGCGAGGTGCACAACCCGGACGGCGTGCTCTACGGGCGCCGCTCCGGCTACAGCCTGTCCGACCTCGGCCGCCGGATGGCCGACCGGGTCGCCGAGCACCTGGAGAAGCGCGACATCACGCATGTGGTGGCCTCCCCTCTGGAGCGGGCCCAGGAGACGGCCGCGCCGATCGCCACGTCGCACGGTGTGGACCTGGTCACCGACGGGCGTCTCATCGAGGCCGCCAACGTCTTCGAGGGCAAGACCTTCGGGGTCGGCGACGGCGCGCTGCGCAGGCCGGAGAACTGGAAGCACCTCACCAACCCCTTCAAGCCGTCCTGGGGCGAGCCGTACATCGAGCAGGTCGTACGGATGATGGGCGCCCTGGACGCGGCGCGCGACGCCGCGCGCGGGCGCGAGGCGGTCTGTGTCAGCCACCAGCTGCCGATCTGGACCGTGCGCCTGCACCTGGAGGGCCGCAGCTACCTGCACGACCCGCGCAGGCGGGAGTGCGGCCTGGCCAGCGTCACCTCGGTGGTCTACGACGACGACCGGCTGGTGCGGCTGGAGTACGCGGAGCCCGCGGGTGCCACCGACCCCGACGCGGTGCCGGGTGCGTAGCGCACTCGCCGCCGCACTCGGGGCCGGCGCGGTC
>NZ_DATMVN010000417.1:0-3436 GCF_035563135.1 Streptomyces sp. | reverse complement strand
ACGTGGTGGAGGCCGAGGAAGACGCCCCGGACGTTCACCGCGTGCACCCGGTCGAACTCCTCGACCGGGAACTCCTCCACGAGCCGCACAGGCCCCTCGATGCCCGCGTTGTTGAAGAACGCGTCCACGGTGCCGAACGCGTCGTAGGCCGCTCCCACGTAGGCGGCCACCTGGTCCTCCTGGCTCACGTCGGCGACGAAGGTCTCGACCGCGCCGTCAGCCCCGGCCGCCTCCTTGACCCGGGAGCGGGCGCCCTCGAGCCCCTCTGCGTCGGCGTCGACGAGGAACACGTGGGCTCCCCGTCTGGCCAGCACCACTGCCGTCGCCGACCCGATGCCGCCCGCTCCTCCTGTGATCAACGCTGTCTTGCCGCTGAAGTCACCCATGCCGCACGCCCCTTCGCTGCTCGCCGGGCTCCACAGCTGCCGTGTGCGCCGGGGCCCTCGCTGTGACGTCGTCGACGCTAGCCACGGGCCCGGGCCGCCCCGTGCCCGTGATGGCCCATCGATGTGACCTGCGCCGCACCGTGCACCGAGGTGCACGCGCGGGTGCGGTCACGGTCACGTCGGGGGTCGCGGCGGTCCCTAGCGTGTGCCGAGGTGGGCCGGCGATGTGGCCGACCCCATACTTCCGTCGGGCGCCGACCCACCAGTAGGGCCGGGCCGGATAGCGACGAGACACGAAGGAGATGCGCCGATGCGTACCGAAGCAGCCGTCGTCCGTGAGAAGAACGGCCCCTTCCAGCTGCAGGAGATCGAGCTCGACGAGCTCCGCGCTGACGAGGTGCGGGTACGCCTGGTCGGCGCCGGGGTGTGCCACACGGACGCGGTGGTGCGCGAGCAGATCTACCCGACGCCACTGCCCGCGGTGCTCGGGCACGAGGGTGCCGGCGTCGTCGAACAGGTGGGCGATGCGGTGGTCGGAGTGTCGGTCGGCGACCACGTCGTCCTCTCGGTGAACAGCTGTGGCCGGTGCCGGCAGTGCCTGGCCGGGGACAACACGTATTGCGCGGACCTGTACGCGCGCAACTTCGGCGGCACCCGGCCCGACGGCTCGACCGCGCTGCGGGATCCGGAGAACCGGGAGGCGATCTCCTCCCACTTCTTCGGCCAGTCGTCCTTCGCGCGCCGGGCCAACGTGCAGGCCCGCTCGGTGGTCCCGGTCCCGCCGGATGTCCCGCTCGAGCTGATGGGGCCCCTCGGCTGCGGCATCCAGACCGGCGCCGGAGCCGTGATGAACTCGCTGCGTCCGCCCGCTGGCTCGAGCATCGCCGTGTTCGGTGCGGGAGCGGTGGGGCTGTCCGCGGTGCTCGCTGCGCAGGCGGTCGGCTGCGCTCAGATCGTCGCGGTGGACATCGTCCCGGAGCGGCTGTCGCTCGCGAAGGAACTGGGCGCGACCGACACCGTCGATGCGCGCGACGGCGACGCCGCCGAGCGGATCAAGGAGCTGACCGGCGGCCTCGGCGTGGACTTCGCCCTCGAGACGTCGGGGGTGGCGGCCGTCCTGCGCACCGCCGCCGACTCCCTGGCCCTCCGCGGGACCGTCGGGCTGGTCGGCGCCCAGGCCCCTGGACAGGAGACCTCGTTCGAGACGGGCCTGTCCATGACCCGCGGGTGGAAGCTGCAGATGATCATCGAGGGCGACGCCGTCCCGCAGACCTTCATCCCGCGGCTGATCGAGCTGTGGCGGAAGGGCCGATTCCCCTTCGACCGGCTGGTCACCTTCTACGACTTCGCCGACATCGAGAAGGCTTTTGCCGACTCCGCTGCAGGCGGAACCATCAAGCCCGTCCTGCGGTTCGCGACGAGCGACTGACGGCGCCGGCACGCGGACACGGACCCGTACGAGGGGAAACGACATGACCACCACCGAAGCGGCAACGGCCGTCCGGACCGGACTGTTCATCGGGGGCGAGGAGCGCTCCACCGCGGACGTCCTGCAGGTCGCGGATCCGGGCAAGCCCGGCGTGATGGTGGGTGAGGCGGCTGCGGCCTCACCCGAGGACGTGGCGGACGCCGTGGCCGCGGCCAAGGCGGCGTTCCCCGCGTGGGCGGCACTCTCGGCCCAGGAGCGGGCGAAGACGATGGCCGACGCGATTGCAGGCATCGCCGACGACCGCGACACGGACGCGGCGATCCTGTCGCAGGAGAACGGCAAGATCCGCATGGAGGCGTGGGTCGACGCCCTGGTGTTCGAGCTGCGCTGGCAGCTGGCGTTGGGTCTGGCGGAGCAGGTGGACGCGGGCAAGGTGCTGGAGCCGGCACCGGGCATCCCGGTGAGGACGCAGGTCGGCTACCAGCCGCTGGGCGTGGTGACAGTGATCGTTCCGTTCAACTGGCCGATCGCGATCCTGGGCGCCGCCCTCCCGCACGCACTCCTGGCCGGCAACACCGCGATCGTCAAGCCGCCCCCGTCGGCGCCCCTGGCCACGACCCGCGTCGTGCAGCGGATCGCCGCGAAGCTGCCCCCGGGGGTGCTGAACGTCGTCACGGGCCGCGACGAGAACATGGCCGGCCTGATCCAGAACGTCGACGTGGCGAAGGTGTGCTTCACCGGCAGCGTCAACGGCGGCAAGCGGATGATGGACATGGCGTCGAAGACCCTGACCCGCGTGACGCTCGAGCTGGGCGGCAACGACGCGGCGATCCTCACCGAGGACGCGATCATCGACGACACCCACCTCGACCGGTTGTTCTCCGCGATCTATGACACGACCGGGCAGATCTGCATGAACGCCAAGCGGGTCTACGTGCACCGCTCGCGCCTCGACGAGCTCGTCACCGGCCTCGAGGCGCGCCTCGAGAACGTGAAGCTCGGCTACGGCCTGGACGAGGGCACCACGATGGGCCCGCTGCACCAGCCGGCACAGAAGGCCTTCGTGGAGGAGATCATCCAGGAGGCCAAGGACGCCGGCGCCGAGGTACGCGAGTACGGGGAGCTGCCTGGCGGCGAGTTGTCCGGTGGCAACTTCCTGCGGCCGGCCATGGTGATCGACCCGGACCCGTCGCTGCGCGTGGTGACGCAGGAGCAGTTCGGACCGGTCATCCCGATCATCCCGTTCGGCACCGAGGACGAGGCCATCGCTCTGGCCAACGACACCTGGGGCGGGCTGTGCGGCTCGGTGTGGACGGCCGACCCGGCCACCGCGCAACGCATCGGCTCCCGGCTCGAGTGCGGCTACGTCTGGGTCAACGACCACGGCGCCACCCGCCTCGACCTGCGCGCGCCCTTCGGCGGCATGAAGCAATCGGGCTTCGGCCGCGAGCAGGGCATCGAGGGCGTGCGCGCCTTCCAGGACACCCGCTCGATCGCGACCATCGACGCGGATGCCCTCGCCGCGATGGCCCACTGACGCCCACCCCGACAGAACCTGACGAGATCGAAGGCAACCCCCATGAACCTCGACCCGCAGATCCTCGAGGCGTTGCAGGCATTC
>NZ_DATMVN010000416.1:0-8058 GCF_035563135.1 Streptomyces sp. | reverse complement strand
CGCCCCTCCCGGGCCGGGCGTCGGGAGTGAAGGGGTGGAGGTGCGTAGTTCACTCATCGTTGGTTCAGTCCTTGATTTAAGGAATGAACGTGGACCGTGTCAAGGGTTTGGTATAGACCGGAACCGCTCACGCCACGAGCCATCCGAAACCGCCCGGGTGCGGCGTTGACGGATGGTGTCATGGAGACTTGGGAAGCCGGGTGGCAGCCGCTGCCGGCGGAAGCCTCACCACACCGGGCACGGACGGGCGCGGCAGGAGCGCCACGTGCCGCTGACACACCGGATCGACGCCGACGAGGGGGACACGATCGACACCACCGGAACGGGCCGGCCCCCGCTGGATTCCACCAGCGTGGCGAACGCCAGGAACACTCTTCTCGAACTCCTCGGCCGCGCCGGAGTGTTCCGGGCCGAAGCCGAAGAACTGATCGCGCTCGTCGAAGCCGGCGCGATCGCAGACGCACACGGCGAGGTCGGTGGGACGGAGGGCGTTCCCGCCGAGGACGGGGACGCGTACGGCACCGGCCGGCACGACGGCGCCCGGGCCGTCGGCGACGCACTCGCCCGCGTCGCCGAGCGGGCACTCGAACGTGCCATCGGCCCGGCCGTGTCCGACTCGGCGGGGGACGCCGAACGAGTCCGCCACCCCGTCGGGAGGATGGACGTGGAGCGCGCGAAGGTCGCCGTGACACCGCTCTTCCTCACCTTCAGTGACACCTCGGACCTGGACCCCGAGGTGTCGGACGAGGTCCTCACCGCGCTGCTCGGCACGATGAGCGTCGTGGGACGGATCGGGTACGCCGGAAAGCTGGCGCGGTTCGCCGAGTCCCACCGGGAACGGCTGGCTCAGCTGTACGCGCACTACGGGCCGCGCAGCCGCATCGCCCTCCACGGCCGCTACTCCCTCCTCCACTCCCCCACGAGCATCGCCGTACTCGAACGCCTCATCTTTGCGCCGTCAGCGCTCCGGGCGGAATGGGAGCACGCGGAACTGCCCCCGGCGTGGCTGGAAGGACTCGCGGCAGCCTGGCGTGCGCCGGAGGCTCCGCAGGGTTGACGCCTGCCCCGGCGCCCGGTCCGACGACCGTGGCTGACGTGGGGCACCTGCGGGATCCCGCAGGTGCCCCACGTCAGCTGAAAGATCCGGAACGCTGAAGGCCCGGGACTCAGCTCAGCGGCTCGATCCGGATGTTGCGGAACCGCACCTTGTTCCCGTGGTCCTGCAGCCGGATCGCTCCGGCCGACGGGCCCTCCGCAAGACCCGCACCGGTCGGTCCGTCGATCGCGATGTCATCGTGGATCTTCCGGCCGTTCCACACCACCGTCACCCGTGCGTCGGCGGTCTTGCGGCCGCCGCCGTCGAAGCGTGCCGCGCGGAAGGTGATGTCGTACGTCTGCCACGTCTCAGGAGCCGTGGCCGCGTTCACGTCCGGCGCCTTCTTCTGATAGATCGCCCCGGCCTCGTTCGTGTCGAGGGTGGTGTCGCCGTAGGAGTCGAGGACCTGGAGTTCGTAGCGGTCCTGGAGATAGATGCCGCTGTTGCCCCGGTCCTGGCCGGTCACGTCGTCCGGCAGCAGCGGCACCCGGAAGTCCAGGCGCAGTCTGAAGTCCTGGTAGGCGTCCTTGGTACGGATGTCGCCGCAGCACACCTCCATCGACTGCTCGTCGGCCCGTGGCCATTCGACGCGCCTGCCGTCCGTGTGCTGCCACTGCTCCTGGGAAGCGGCGGTGCCGTCGAAGAGGGTGACGGGCGCACCATGAGGGAGCACAGTGAGCATGTCGAGGTTGACATGACCGGCGTCACCGGGATCGAAACGGTAGGAGACGGTGTTGGGCCCCGCGTGCAGGCGGACCCGCTCGGTCTGCGTCGACCAGGTGTCCCAGGTGCCGGTCGAGGCGAGTTGCGTCTGCCTCAGGTTCTTCCCGTTGACGTGGAGGGACAGCGCCTTGGTCCCCCGGTAGGGGTCGGGGCCGTTGGAGTACCGCAGGTTCACGGCGTAGTCACCGGCTCTGGGGACCGTCACGTCGAAGGTCGTGGCGGCCTTGCCCTCCGTGTGGTACCGGTCGACGAAACCGCTGCCCGAGTAACCGGGGTGGTCGGTGTTGATACCGGCCGTCCCGGTGAGCCGCGCCTCTTCCGCCTCGTACAGCGTGGCCGGCGGCGGCTGCTTGCCCGGCAGGGCGTTGAGCGTGTACCAGGCCTCCGTGCTGTACAGCGTCTCGCCGGACGCGGAAGCGAAGGGGCGCGGTGAGCGGAGGTGTACGACCCGGCCGGGCTTGAGCCCGTCGAGGAGCACCCTCACGGTCCGTCCGTCGTCGGCGAGCGTCGCCGAGCGCACGGCGAGCTGCTCCTCGCCGATCTTCGGGCCTCCGTAGTCGGATGTCGGGGTGTAGCGCCACTGTTCCGCCTGGTAGCGGGACGCCAGCTCCTGCGCGGTGGCCTCCGACAGCGGCTGGGTGTACTCCAGGTCGAAGCCGCCGGGTACCGCGCGCATCTCCTTGACGTCGAAGGTGTTGCCGCCGTTCGGCGTGAGCTTCTGCAGGCCGAACTTCAGCTTCCCTTCCTGGCCCCAGTTGCCGTCGGCGCCGAGCCCGCCCGCGTATATCGCGCCGTCGGGCCCCATGGTGATGCGGTTGACGCCTGCTTCGAGTCCCTGGGTGTAGCGGAACACGGCTCCCTGGTACTGCCCCTTCACCTTTTCCAGGTAGGCGCGCTGGAGTCCGCCGTAGGTGACGTCGCCGATGAGCATCTGGCCGGCGAACCGGCCTTCCTTCAGATGCAGCGGTGTGCTCGGCGAGTTGGCGATCTCGTTCTGGGGCAGCCAGAGCACCGGCTGGGTGACGGGCCTGGTGTCGAACGGGCCCGACGGCTCGGTGTAGTGGTTGAAGAAACGATCCTTCTTGATCTGGACGAGCTTCGACGCCGGCAGCCAGCCGCCCTGGTTGTCCGTGGTGAAGATGTCACCGCCGGGGCCCCAGCCGATCCCGTTCGGGGTGCGCAGGCCCCCCGCGACAGGCTGGATCCTGCCGGTCTTCTTGGACACCTTGTACGTCGTGCCGCGGCCCGGTGCCGGCTGCGGGGTGGTGGTGGCACCGCCGTAGTTGATGGCGACGGACAGGTTCACGTAGAAGTGACCGTCACGGTAGAGCAGCCCGAAGGCGAACTCGTGGAAGTTCCCGCTGTACGGCCAGGTGGCGACCGTGCGGTACTCGTCGGTGACGAAGTCCTTGTCGGTGTCGACGAGTCGGGTCAGCTCGTGTTTCTGCGAGACATAGAGCGAACCGTCGACGTACTTGATGCCCATGGGTTCGCGCAGGTTCTCGGCGATCTTCTCCACCGTCACCTCGTCCCGGCTGGTGTCACCCGTGACGTTGCCGAGGAGGTACACCTCTCCGGCGCGGGTCTCGGAGCCGCCCCATGTGGACAGTGCCAGACGTCCGTCGGGCAGCCAGTCCATGCCGGTGACCTGGGGTTCGAAACCGTCCGGGCGCAGGTCGGTGAGGTCGAGGTCGGGGCGCACATCGGTGAGCGGCAGGCCGTCACCCGGGCTGTCCGTGCCGGATTCGCACTCCTTGCGACCGGGCGCGGTGACCCGGACGACCCCGGCATCCGTGCTCAGGGCTTCGCGGGGGATGACAGCGAAGCCGTCCGCGCCCGGGGGCCTCCACGCGAGCGTCAGCTGCTGATCGCCGCCTCGCTCGAAGTAGTCGATCCGGAACGGGTGTGATCCTGCGGTGAGCTGGGCGGATCCGTCCTTGGGCTCGGCGCCGTGCAGGCCGTCGTGGTCGATGACCTCCCGGCCGTCGATGACGAGCCGCGACCCGTCGTCGCTGTTGAGACGGAAGGTGTACGTCCCGTCGGCGGGGACGACCAGGTAACCGGACACCTCTGCCACGAAGTTGTCGGTGTGGCCGCCGAAGTCGCCGGCGGTGGACCAGTCCACGGTGGACATCAGTTTGTCGTGGTTGGGCGTCTGGCCGGGCTTGAGCGTACACAGTGCGCTGAGTGGCACCTGGGTGTCGAAGACGCGCAGGGTGACGCCCGGTTCCTGGGGCGGGATGTCGCCGGGTGCGGCGGCGGCCGGGGGTGCGGCCCAGACACCTCCCGCGAGAAAGCCCCCGACGAGCAGGGTGGTGAGCTGTTTTCGGGCACGCTGGAACAGCCGTGGATGCATCGGTCCTCCAGAGGGGGGTCGCACTCCGGTCGGGCTGTACTGATCCGCGAAACGGCATTACGCCTACGGTTGCGCCGCCACGCTAGGGGGCTTCTGCTGGAGAAGTCCATACTTTGTCATCTGCGAGTTCAAAGTTCCTCTCCTGGCGATGAGTTCATCTCGGGCAGGAAGCGACAGAACGGCATCGGGCCGCCTGGGGCCGATGACGGACACGGGCCCGCGCCACGGGCCGGTGCCCCTGTCCGCAGGAGCGGACAGGGGCACCGGCCCGTGGCGACACCCGTCAGCGTGGAGCCGTTGCCGCTGCCCTGGCCCGGGTCCGGGGCAGCCTCGTGGCTCCGGCTGCAGCGAGCAGGCAGAAGCCGAGCACCCACCAGAAGGTGTCGGCGAACGCCCAGGAGATGTCCGGGCCGCGGACGGCCAGCCGGCTCTGCAGGACCACTGCCAGGGCTGCCGTGCCCACCGAACCACCCACCGTGTTGAGCAGGTTGAGCGCTCCGGACGCGCGGGGAAGCTGCTCGGGTTCGATGCGGCTGTAGACGATGTTCATCACGGGTGCGCCGACCATCGCCATGCCGAGGCCGCGGACCGCGAGCGCTGCGGCGATCACGATGTCAGGGAGGTCGTGACCGAGCTGGGTGAAGGGCACGGTCCCCGCCAGGATCAGCACGATGCCGGTCACGACCAGGGTCCGTGGCGCGACCTTGTCGATGGTGCGGTTCACCAGCACCGAGCCTGCGGCCGCGCCCAGTCCCTGGGGGGCGAGCAGCAGCCCGGCCTCCCACGCCGACAGTCCACGGCCGGTCTGGAAGTACAGCGGCAGCAGGAACATCGTGCCGAACACGGACGCGCCCAGCACCAGCAGCGCGAGAGCGGCGGCGCCGAAGGGCGGCCGGGTGAACAGCCGGGGGTCGACCAGCGGTGTACGCCGGGTCCGCAGCCCGTGCACGATGAAGCCGGCCAGCATCACGAGCCCCAGCGATACGCCGAGCACGGCGGGGAGGGTGCGGCCGTGGGCCACCTCGGTCAGCCCGTACACCAGCACGGCCAGGCCGGGCGAGAGCAGCAGGGCCCCCCGCAGGTCGAACGCCGTCCGCTGCGTCGACGGCGGCACCGCGGGCACGTGGCGGCGGGCGAGCAGCGCCGCGGCCAGACCGATCGGCAGGTTGACCAGGAAGAGCCACGGCCATGGCGCCACGCTGAGGATGGATCCGCCCGCCAACGGGCCGAACACCGGGGAGAGCAGCGGGACGACGGCGACGACACTGATCACCCGGCCGGTGCGGTTCGGGCCTGCGACACGGGCCAGCAACGCCTGTCCCGTCGCGGGCAGCAGACCGCCGCCGAGGCCCTGGACCACCCGGAAGACGATCAGGCTGGTCACCGACCAGGCCAGCGCGCACAGGACCGAGCCGGCCAGGAACACGCCCACGGCGGCGAGCCATGTCCGCCGTCCGCCGAACCGGCCGGCCAGCCAGCCGGACGCGGGCACGGCGGCGACGACGGCCAGCAGGTAGGCCGTGGTGACCCACTGGATCTCCGCGACGGACGCCCCGAACTCGTCCGTCAGGGCTTCGACGCCGACACTGACGATGGTGGCGTCCAGCGAGGCCATGAAGGTACCGAGCACCAGGATGAAGGCGACCCGCATCAGCTGCCGGTCCACGCGCTCGACGGGCGGCGCCACGTCCCCGCTCATCGGTTGCCCTCCAGGAGACGGCACACGTCGTCGTCCATGTGCTCGTCCAGGGACCGGAGCAGGTCGAGGAACTCCTCGGCGAGTCCCTCGACGTCCGCTCCGTCCCGGTGGGCGAGCACGCCCGTCCAGCCGTCGCCTTCCGGCATGACCGTCAGGGTCACCGGGTGGTGCGTGGCCTCACGGAAGCGGGTTCCGACGACGGTGAGCCCGGGGGCGGGTTCGCGGAGCCTGTCCGGGTCGACGGGGTAGTTCTCGAACACCACCAGGCTGTCGAACAGCCTGCGCCGCCCGGTCAGCCGTTCCAGGTCGGACAGGGCCACGTGATGGTGCTCCACCAGGGCCCGCTGGCGCGCCTGGAGACCGGCGAGCGTGTCGGCGAGCGTGCCGCCGAGCCGTGCGCGTACGGGAACGGTGTTGGCCAGCAGCCCGATGATCTCCTCGACGCCCTCCAGGTCCGGGGGACGGCAGGCGACCATGGCGCCGAAGCAGACGTCCGTGCGGCCCGACCGCCGGGCGAGCAGCACCGCCCACGCGCCCTGCACGAGTGTGTTGCGGGTCAGACCGCGCCGTGCGGCCAGGCGGCCGAGGCCGTCCACCAGTGCTGCGTCGAGGTCGATGACCTCGGGCGCCGGTCCCGCGGGGCCGGGTTCGCCGCCGCTCAGGTAGTCGCCCTCGGGCAGGCCGTCCAGTTCGGCGGTCCAGGCGCCGAGATCGGGCTCGTGGTCGGCGCACCAGCGCAGGTAGTCGGCGAACGGCACGGGGCCGGGCAGGTCCGGAGAGCCTCCGCTGAGCCGCGCCGTGTAGAGGGCGAACAGCTCGGTGAGGATGCGGGGGGCCGACCAGCCGTCGGAGAGGACGTGATGGCTGGTCAGGACCAGGTCGGCACGCTCGGGACCCCGCCGGATCACGGTCAGGCGGACGAGCGGGCCCCGGGCGAGGTCGAAGGGCTCGGCCAGGTCGGCGGCCAGCACCTCCTCGGCCGGCCCGTCGGTCACCCGGAAGTCCGGTGCGGACCGTGCGGGGATCACCGCCAGGGCTGCGGGGAACACAGCGCCCAGGTTCGGGTGGCGGGCCAGCAGGTCGGCGCCTGCGGCGCGCAGGGCGTCGACGTCGAGCGTGCCCGCCAGGGAGAACGCCGACTGCACGGTGTACGGGTCGGGCCGCTCGGTGCGCGAGTGGCGCAGCATCACTTCCTGGAGCGGTGTGAGCGGTTGTACCCCGGCGACCGGGTGTCCGGGGCCGAGCTCCCTGATCTCCGGGGCGGCGGCGGTGCGCAGGAGCGCGTTTCGCAGGTTCCCGGCCAGGTCCTCGATCTCGGCGGCGGTGAACAGGGCGGAGGGCCAGGTGATCCGGACGCCGAGCACATCGTCGCGTACGAGGGCGTTGACCATGAGGCTGTGGGGCAGGGGCATCGCCCCGGAGCCGCCGGAGCCGAGCGGATCGGCGTCCGGAGGTGCTTGCCACGGCGTCTCCTGAACAGGGGCGCCGGGGTACTGGCCGAGGTAGTTCCAGGCCACTTCCGGTCGCTCCGGGTCCAGCAGCCCCGCCGCGGTGAGGATGCCGTGGCCGAGGCCGTCGCCCTGTGCGCGCAGCCGTTCCCTGACCGCCTGCACGTCGTCGTCCGCGTCGAGCAGCACGGGGTGGACGGCGGTGAACCAGCCGACGGTCTGGGACAGGTCGACCTGCCGCGGGCGGCCGTGGCTCTCCAGGGCGACCAGGAGCTGCTGCGTCCCGCGCCAGTCCCGTACCGCCTGGGCGAGCGCCGTCAGCAGCACGGCGTCCGGCGTGGTGCGGTGGGCGGCGGGCAGGGTCGTGATCAGAGCGCGTGTCGAGTCGGCGTCGAGCCGGATCTCGTGGTGCTCCGCGGTGGCCACGGTGTCCCGGGCGGGATCGAGCGGGCGGGTGAGTGCCGGTGTGGCCCTCATCCGCCGCCAGTGCGGCAGTTCGGCACTCCGGTCGGCGTCGTGCAGTGAACGCGCCCAGCCGAGGAACGACTGGCCGTGCCGGGCCAGCGTCCCGCCGGACCAGGCGTGTTCCGCGTCCTCCAGCAGGACGCGCCAGGACACACCGTCGACGACCAGATGGTGCGCGATCAGGACGAGCCTGCCCGGCCGGGCCGCACCCGCGTCCACCCACACCGCGCGCAGCAGGGGCCCGGTGCGCGGGTCCATGGACGCCCGGACC
>NZ_DATMVN010000415.1:0-3944 GCF_035563135.1 Streptomyces sp. | reverse complement strand
GCCAGGGCGCTCGGCGGCGGGCTGGAACCGTACGTCCACGACGCCCGTGACGCGGCCCCGGTCGCCACGACGCTGCGCACTCCGGCGGGTGTCGACGCCTCGGAACTGGTCGCGCGGGCCCTGGCGGCCGACCCGTCGCTGCCGCTGGTCGCCGGGGGCGGGGCGCTGTCCGAGGAGATGATCCGGGTCAATCACTACGGCGTGGACGCGACGCGGGACGCGGTGTCGTCCTCGCTGGCCGCCCTGGGCACCGCGCTGGCCGGCGCGGGCCGCGGAACCGATGTCGATGCTGCCCGGAACGCCGTCGCAGAAACGTGGCCGGACAACTGAATTCAATTACGGACCCCTCCCGGGCCATTCGATCGACATAAAAGGGGAGCTGCTTTATCGGGAGCAGCTCCCCGCATTCTTCTTCCCCCCTTCTTCAGACCTAAACACCACAGTTTCCAGCAGGCGGATCCACGCGATCCGACCAGACGTCACAAGAGTTACAACGATGTGACCGACCCCACATCACGTCCGTTATGACTGTTAAATTACGGACAAGTACGTTGATTTTTCTCCCCCATCGAGGTCGATCCGCGCCCGCGTGATAACACAGCAGGCGCCTTCACCCAACCCCTTGCGACGATGCAATTTTGATTTTTGCTGGGTAAATTCAATTCGCATGACCGCCGCACCAGCAGATTTTGCCCGTGCCCGAAGTGAATTCCTGAGCATCGACACCCCGCGAGTGGAGGACGGAGCCGCGATCTGGCGCATTGCCCGCGACTCCGAGGTCCTGGACCTCAACTCCTCGTACAGCTACCTGCTGTGGTGCCGTGACTTCGCGGCGACCTCCGTGGTCGCCCGCGACGAGAACGGCGACCCGATCGCCTTCGTGACCGGGTACATCCGCCCCGACCGCCCCGGGACGCTCGTCGTCTGGCAGGTGGCCGTCGACCGGGCCCACCGCGGCAAGGGGCTGGCGGCCACACTGCTGGACGCGTTGACCACCCGCGTCGCCTCCGACCAGGGACTGTCCTCGGTCGAGACGACCGTCACCCCGGACAACGCCGCCTCCGACCGGCTGTTCACCTCCTTCGCGCAGCGGCACGACGTGCCGCTGGAGCGCGAGGTGCTCTTCGACGGGGCCCTGTTCCCCGAAGGAACGCACCTGCCGGAGGTCCTCTACCGCATAGGTCCGTTCTAGGACTCCCCCAGCACCCTCCGCGCCCCGCCCGGACGCGGCTTCCTGGGCTCGCCTGACCCGCCGCCCGTCACAACCCCCCTCGAGCAGGAGATCAGCTGTGACCATCACCCCGCCCGCCCTGAGTGTCTTCGAAACCCTTGAGTCGGAAGTACGGAGCTACTGCCGCAGTTGGCCCGCGGTGTTCGACCGTGCGCAGGGGGCCTGGCTCACGGACGAGGACGGCCATTCCTATCTGGACTTCTTCGCCGGTGCCGGTTCCCTCAACTACGGGCACAACAACCCGGTGCTGAAGCGTGCGCTGATCGACTACATCGAGCGTGACGGCATCACCCATGGCCTGGACATGGCCACGACGGCGAAACGGGCGTTCCTGGAGACGTTCGAGAACGTGATCCTGCGCCCGCGTGATCTGCCCTACAAGGTGATGTTCCCCGGGCCGACGGGCACCAACGCCGTGGAGTCGGCGCTGAAGCTGGCCCGCAAGGTCAAGGGCCGTGAGTCGGTGGTCTCCTTCACCAACGCCTTCCACGGTATGTCGCTCGGTTCGCTGGCCGTGACCGGCAACGCCTTCAAGCGGGCCGGTGCGGGCATCCCGCTGGTGCACGGCACGCCGATGCCGTTCGACAACTACTTCGACGGCCGGGTCCCCGACTTCCTGTGGTTCGAGCGGCTCCTGGAGGACCAGGGCTCGGGGCTGAACAAGCCGGCCGCGGTGATCGTGGAGACGGTGCAGGGTGAGGGCGGCATCAACGTCGCCCGTGCCGAGTGGCTGCGTGCGCTGCAGGAGCTGTGCCACCGCCAGGACATGCTTTTGATCGTCGACGACATCCAGATGGGCTGCGGCCGGACCGGTGGTTTCTTCTCCTTCGAGGAGGCCGGTATCGTCCCGGACATCGTGACGCTGTCGAAGTCGATCAGCGGTTACGGTCTGCCGATGTCGCTGTGCCTGTTCAAGGGCGAGCTGGATGTGTGGGAGCCGGGCGAGCACAACGGCACCTTCCGCGGCAACAACCCCGCCTTCGTCACCGCCGCCGCCACGCTCGACGCCTACTGGGCCGACGGCCAGATGGAGAAGCAGACCCTGGCCCGCGGCGAACAGGTCGAACAGACACTGCTGGCGATCTGCGGCGAGGAGGCGACCGCGCAGTTCCGTGGCCGCGGCCTGGTCTGGGGCCTGGAGTTCGCCGACCCCACGCGTGCCTCCGCCGTCTGCAAGCGCGCCTTCGAACTGGGCCTGCTGCTGGAGACCTCCGGTCCGCAGTCCGAGGTCGTGAAACTGCTCCCGCCGCTGACCATCACCCCCGAAGAGCTGGACGAGGGCCTGCGCACGCTGGCCCGGTCCGTCCGCGAGACCGCCTGAGCAGGGCACACCCCCGCGCAGGCACCACAGAGCAGGACAGAAGAGAAAGGCACCACCCCACCGTGATCGTCCGATCTTTCAGTGACATCGAGAACACCGACCGGCACGTCAGGTCCGCTTCAGGTACCTGGGAGAGCAAGCGCATCGTGCTCGCCAAGGAGAAGGTGGGCTTCTCGCTCCACGAGACCGTGCTGTACGCGGGCACGGAGACGTCGATGTGGTACGCCAACCACATCGAGGCCGTTCTGTGCACCGAGGGCGAGGCCGAGCTCACCAACGACGAGACCGGCGAGAAGCACTGGATCTCCCCCGGCACGATGTACCTGCTGGACGGACACGAGCACCACACCCTGCGGCCCAAGACCGACTTCCGCTGCGTGTGCGTCTTCAACCCCCCCGTCACCGGGCGGGAGGACCACGACGAGAACGGTGTCTACCCGCTGCTGACAGAGGAGGGCTGAACCATGACCACCGAAGTACGCGCAGACCTCTACCCCTCGCGCGGCGCCGCCGAGATGACCACCCCCCGCCAGGACCCGGTCATCTGGTCCGCACCGGGCGCACCGGGACCCATCACCGCCAAGGACCTCCAGTCCTTCGAGCACGACGGCTTCCTGGCCGTCGACCAGCTGATCACCCCCCAGGAGGTGGCCGGCTACCGGGCCGAGCTGGACCGGCTGGTCACCGACCCGCAGGTCCGCGCGGACGAACGCTCCATCATCGAGCCCACGTCCCAGAGCGTGCGCTCGGTCTTCGAGGTCCACAAGCTCAGCGAGGCCTTCGCCGACCTGGTGCGCGACGAACGCGTGGTGGGCCGGGCCCGCCAGATCCTGGGCTCCGACGTCTACGTCCACCAGTCCAGGATCAACGTCAAACCCGGCTTCGGCGCCTCCGGCTTCTACTGGCACTCCGACTTCGAGACCTGGCACGCCGAGGACGGCCTGCCCCGCATGCGGACCGTGTCCGTCTCCATCGCCCTGACCGACAACCTCGACACCAACGGCGGGCTGATGATCATGCCCGGATCACACACGTCGTTCGTCGGCTGCGCGGGCGAGACACCCAAGGACAACTACAAGAAGTCCCTCCAGATGCAGGACGCCGGCATCCCCTCCGACGAAGTCCTCACCACGATGGCCGACCGCCACGGCATCAAACTCTTCACCGGCAGAGCCGGCTCGGCGACCTGGTTCGACTGCAACGCCATGCACGGCTCCGGCGACAACATCACCCCCTACCCCCGCAGCAACGTCTTCATCGTCTTCAACAGCGTCGACAACACCGCACAAGAACCCTTCGCAGCCCCCGTCCGCCGACCCGAATTCATCGGCGCCCGCGACTTCACCCCCGTGGGATAACACCACACGGCAGTCAGACGGGGCGGGACGCATC
>NZ_DATMVN010000414.1:0-21740 GCF_035563135.1 Streptomyces sp. | reverse complement strand
GAGGTCGAAGGCCGTGTGGTGGAGCCGCTCCCCAACGCGATGTTCCGTGTCGAGTTGGAGAACGGACACAAGGTCCTTGCACACATCAGCGGCAAGATGCGGCAGCACTACATCCGCATCCTGCCGGAGGACCGAGTGGTCGTGGAGCTCTCGCCCTACGACCTGTCCCGCGGCCGAATCGTCTACCGCTACAAGTAGAGCCACCAGTAGAGAGACAGGGACGTGAAGGTCCAGCCGAGCGTCAAGAAGATCTGCGACAAGTGCAAGGTGATCCGCCGTCACGGCCGGGTCATGGTCATCTGCGACAACCTGCGCCACAAGCAGCGCCAGGGCTGACGCACGACCACCTGCATCTCGCAGCTCTTCGCGCGACGCACGTAAACGTACATACGCGGTGCCCGTCCAGGCTTCGGCTGACGACACCTCCGGCGGGGGCCGGGGACCCGGGCGTACCACCCCTCCCTCCACGGGCCGGGTCGGCGTTCGGGAGTGGTGCTGTGGAAGACCCCCGACTTAACAACTGGAGCCATTGAATGGCACGCGTTTCAGGTGTTGACATCCCGCGCGAAAAGCGCGTGGAGGTTGCCCTCACCTACGTCTTCGGTATCGGGCGCACCCGGTCCAAGGAGATCCTCGCCACCACCGGCGTGAACCCGAACACCCGCGTTCGTGACCTGGCCGAAGAGGACCTGGTCAAGATCCGCGAGTACGTGGACGCCAACCTCCGCACCGAGGGTGACCTTCGCCGCGAGATCCAGGGCGACATCCGCCGCAAGATCGAGATCGGTTCGTACCAGGGCATCCGGCACCGTCGCGGTCTGCCGGTCCACGGTCAGCGCACCAGCACGAACGCGCGTACCCGCAAGGGCCCGCGTCGCGCCATCGCCGGTAAGAAGAAGCCGGGCAAGAAGTAGTCCTCAGCGGACGTACTGCGGGCATCCGGGTCACCGGGCGTCCGCGGAAACCAGCGGTCTTCGCTGTAGGACCGATCACCTCCCCTCTCCATCTGGAGTCAAGACATGCCCCCCAAGGGTCGTCAGGGCGCAGCCAAGAAGGTGCGTCGCAAGGAAAAGAAGAACGTCGCTCACGGCCACGCGCACATCAAGAGCACGTTCAACAACACCATCGTCTCGATCACGGACCCCTCGGGCAACGTGATCTCCTGGGCCTCCGCCGGCCACGTCGGCTTCAAGGGCTCGCGCAAGTCCACCCCCTTCGCCGCGCAGATGGCCGCCGAGTCGGCCGCCCGCCGCGCGCAGGAGCACGGCATGCGCAAGGTCGACGTCTTCGTCAAGGGTCCCGGCTCCGGCCGTGAGACCGCGATCCGCTCCCTCCAGGCCACGGGCCTCGAGGTCGGTTCGATCCAGGACGTCACCCCGACGCCGCACAACGGCTGCCGTCCGCCGAAGCGTCGCCGCGTCTGATCCGACACGGCCGGTGACGGCCGTGCGTCAGTAGCGTGGGTCCGGGCGGTATGTCCCTTCGGGGGCGTGCCGCCCGTACCCTTGTTTCATCTGTCGGGCATCAAATAGTGGGTGCCCACGACTGAAGGACCACACCATGCTTATCGCTCAGCGTCCGTCGCTGACCGAAGAGGTCGTCGACGAATTCCGCTCGCGGTTCGTGATCGAGCCGCTGGAGCCCGGCTTCGGTTACACCCTCGGCAACTCCCTGCGCCGTACCCTCCTCTCCTCGATCCCCGGTGCCGCTGTCACCAGCATCCGGATCGACGGTGTCCTGCACGAGTTCACCACCGTGCCGGGCGTCAAGGAGGACGTGACCGACCTCATCCTCAACATCAAGCAGCTGGTCGTCTCCTCGGAGCACGACGAGCCGGTCGTGATGTACCTGCGCAAGCAGGGTCCCGGCCTGGTCACCGCTGCTGACATCGCCCCGCCGGCCGGTGTCGAGGTCCACAACCCGGACCTGGTCCTGGCCACGCTGAACGGCAAGGGCAAGCTGGAGATGGAGCTGACCGTCGAGCGTGGTCGCGGTTACGTCTCCGCCGTCCAGAACAAGCAGGTGGGCCAGGAGATCGGCCGTATCCCGGTCGACTCCATCTACTCGCCGGTGCTCAAGGTCACGTACAAGGTCGAGGCGACCCGTGTCGAGCAGCGCACCGACTTCGACAAGCTGATCGTCGACGTCGAGACCAAGCAGGCCATGCGTCCCCGTGACGCCATGGCGTCGGCCGGCAAGACCCTGGTCGAGCTGTTCGGTCTGGCGCGCGAACTCAACATCGACGCCGAGGGCATCGACATGGGCCCGTCCCCGACGGACGCCGCGCTCGCCGCCGATCTGGCGCTGCCGATCGAGGAGCTCGAGCTCACGGTCCGTTCGTACAACTGCCTCAAGCGCGAGGGCATCCACTCCGTGGGTGAGCTCGTGGCCCGTTCCGAGGCGGACCTGCTCGACATCCGCAACTTCGGTGCGAAGTCGATCGACGAGGTCAAGGCGAAGCTGGCCGGCATGGGCCTGGCGCTCAAGGACAGCCCGCCCGGATTCGACCCGACCGCCGCCGCCGACGCCTTCGGCGCGGACGACGACGCGGACGCCGGTTTCGTGGAGACCGAGCAGTACTGAGCCGTCTCCCGGCCGGGGGCGCCCACGGGTGCCCCCGCGCCGGGTCCGGCCGCAGGACTTCCGCGGGGCGGCCGCCTCGCGGGAACTGACACCGGTACCTGATACGGCCGGTGCAGCACACAAGGAGAAACACCATGCCTCAGCCCGCCAAGGGTGCCCGTCTGGGCGGCAGCGCTGCGCACGAGAAGCTTCTTCTCATCAACCTCGCGAAGTCGCTGTTCGAGCACGGCCGCATCACCACGACCGAGGCCAAGGCCCGCCGCCTGCGTCCGGTCGCCGAGCGTTTCATCACCAAGGCGAAGAAGGGCGACATCCACAACCGTCGCCTGGTGCTGCAGTCGATCACGGACAAGAGCATCGTGCACACGCTCTTCACCGAGATCGCCCCGCGGTACGAGAACCGCCCCGGTGGTTACACCCGCATCACCAAGATCGGCAACCGTCGTGGCGACAACGCCCCGATGGCCGTCATCGAGCTGGTCGAGGCGCTGACCGTGGCCCAGGAGGCCACCGGTGAGGCCGAGGCCGCGACGAAGCGCGCCGTCAAGGAAGACGCCCTCAAGAAGGACGAGGCTCCGGCCGAGACCACCGAGGACGCCAAGCCGGCCGACGCCGCTGCTGAGGAGTCCAAGGACGCCTGAGCGTCCTGAGACCCGGGTACGGGCCCGCACCACCCTTCGGGGCGGTGCGGGCCCGTTCGGTTCTGAGAGGATCTGCGGGTGAGTGACGAGGCAGAGCCCGGTTTCGTACGGGTACGGCTGGACCTTTCCTACGACGGCAAGGACTTCTCCGGCTGGGCGAAGCAGACCAGCAGGCGCACCGTGCAGGGCGAGATCGAGGACGCGCTGCGCACCGTGACACGGTCGCCGGTGACGTACGACCTGACGGTCGCCGGGCGCACCGACGCGGGCGTGCACGCCCGCGGGCAGGTGGCGCACGTCGACCTGCCGGGCGAGGTGTGGGCCGAGCACGAGGGGAAACTGCTGCGGCGGATGGCGGGGCGACTGCCGCTGGACGTGCGGATCTGGCGGGCGGCGAAGGCCCCCGCCGGGTTCAACGCGCGTTTCTCCGCGCTGTGGCGGCGGTACGCGTACCGGGTGGGGGACCGGCCCGGGGGCGTGGATCCGCTGCTCCGGGGCCATGTGCTGTGGCACGACCGGCCGCTGGACCTGGACGCGATGAACGAGGCGGCCGCCCTGATGGTGGGGGAGCACGACTTCGCCGCGTACTGCAAGAAGCGTGAGGGTGCCACGACCATCCGTACGCTGCAGAAGCTGCACTGGGTGCGCGACGCGGAGTCGGGTGTGCTGACGGCGACCGTGCAGGCGGACGCGTTCTGCCACAACATGGTGCGGGCGCTGATCGGTGCGGCGCTGTTCGTCGGGGACGGGCGCCGGCCGGCCGGGTGGCCGGCCCAGGTGCTGGCGGCGAAGGTGCGGGATCCCGGGGTCCACGTGGTGCGGCCGCACGGGCTGACGCTGGAGGAAGTGGCCTATCCGGCGGACGCGCTGCTGGCGGCCAGGGCCCAGGAGGCCCGGAACGTCAGGACGCTGCCGGGGGCGGGCTGCTGCTGACCGGTCTGCGGCGCAGGGCGCGGAGCAGCCCGGCCGCGTAGTAGAGGGCGACGGCGCTGGGGACGGTGGAGCGGAACCAGCCGATGCCGGGTGTCCACCAGGCGTAGGCCGCCGCCGCGGTGAAGAGGAGCAGCGCCGCCGTGCGCAGTACCCACCAGCGCGCCGGGTGCGGTCCGTCCGGGGCCGGGGCCTTGGGGTGGACGCCGTCCTTCGTGGTCATGGTGGCCCGCATTCCGGCGAGGAACCCCCGCCGGGCCAGTACCCGTGCTCCCGGCAGCCCCGCGAGGACCTCCTGCTCGCCGCCGTAGCCCGGGGGCGGCGGCGGGAGGCCCAGGGCGGCGACGAGCTCGTCCTGGTGGCGGGCGGGGTCGCCGGCGGCCCGCAGGACGTGGGTCAGGGGGCGCGGGTCGCTCAGCCCGTAGAAGCGGGCGAGGGCGGTGGCCGTGGCGGTCGCCTCGGCGTGGCCGGTGGCGGGGGCAGCGATCTCCCAGGTGTGGTCCGTCACCTTCCTGCCCCGGTGCACAAGGGTGAAGGCGCTGCGTTCCGGGGTGCGGTGCAGCACCAGGGCGGGCCAGTCCTCGGCCGTGGTGAAGTTGCCGGCCGCCGAGGTGAGCGGATCCGTGGGGAGCAGGAGGGCGCGCCTGCCGCGCACCGGGTCCGGGACGGTCTCGACGTACGTGTGGTGGCTGCCGGCCGGGGCCGTCCGCAGACTGTGTCCGCAGACCAGAGCGGCCTGGGCCACCTCGGCGGGTCCGGTGGAGGCGATGGCGACCGAGCGGGGTGCCAGTTCGCGTTCCCAGTCGGGTGCGCCGGTGGCCGGGGGGCCGGGGGAGGGGCGGAAGAAGGGGGTCCTCGTCGCCAGCTCGACGCGGGTGCCGGCGCGGGCCTCCAGGAATTCGGCACGGGCCTCGCCGAAGTAGGCCCAGGGGAAGGTGGTGGCGTGCACCCCGATGCTCCGGAAGGCGGCGAGTGCCTCCTCGTGGCGGCGCATCGACCACAGGACCAGGGCCAGGTGGTTACGGAAGCCGGCGGCCTCCCGGTCGCCCGGGGCGTAGCTGTCCGACAGGGCCTGCGCGCGGGCCACCGCCGCCTCGGCGCGGGCGGTGTACGGGCCGGGGCCGGGCGTCTCCTCGTCGGATATCAGGTACTCCACGACGGCCTGGAGCGGCAGTGCGTGGAGCCGGGAGCCGGGGGGTGCCTGGTCCGCCGCACGTTCGGCGAAGGCGAACATCTCCTCGTGCGAGCCGTACCACTTGGCGCAGAGGTACTGGAGCGCCTGGGCGTGACAGCCCTCGTGGTGCGGGTCGCGTGCGTTCGCCTCGGCCAGACAGGTGTCGAAGACCTCGCGCGGGGCCTGGATGCCCCGGGCCTGCGTCAGTGCGATCCGCCACGGGACCGGGTCGCCGGGGTTGAGTCCGGCGGCGGCGGAGATCACCGGCACCGCGTCCCGCAGGACCGCGTGGAACGCCCGGAACTGGCCGGCCTCGATGTCCTCGGCCCGGGCGCCGGTCCGTATCTGCCAGGCCTGGCAGAGGTACTGGTCGGCCTTGACCAGTACGGCGTCGGGGTCCTCCGGGGACTCCTCCAGCCAGCTGTCCAGCCAGCCCGGGTGATGCAGCGAGGCCCGCGCGAGGCGGGAGACGCAGGCATCCCTGCGCTCCCACTGGGCGTGCTCGCGGGTGGCGGCGAGCAGTCCGGCGGCCGGGGCGTGGTCGCCCGCCGCCGCGGCGGCGAGGGCCACCCGCAGCGAGGGGTCCGGGGCGTCGAGGACCACGGCCTCGTCCGGGGGCAGCCCGGCGCCGGTCGCGTCACTGTGGCGCAGTACGCGCGGGAGGGTGAGGAGAGTGGTCAGACGCACGGCGGCGGGTCCTCGGTCGAGGGCAGGGACGGGACTGGTGCGTGGGGGACAGCTGGTGCGCGGGGCGGGGCAGCGGGGTACGCAGGCGGTCAGGTGACGGGGAGGCCCGCGGCCGCCGAGGCCTGGACCTCGCCGCGGTGACGGATCTGGCGGAAGGTGAAGTCGGTCAGGTCGTCGCCGACCTTGTACACGTCCTCGGCCCCCCTGGTGACGTTCTTCCCACTGGTGTAGCCGCCGACCGTGAAGTAGGCGTAGCGGCCGTAGGAGTTGGCGGTGCGCCGGCAGACGGAACCGCCCCGGCAGAAGGTGGGGACTCCCGAACCGCTCAGGGAGGCGATGCCGCCGGAGGCCTGTTCGGCCGCCTTCCTGGCCTCCGCCTCGGTGCCGAAGACGGCGAGCCCGACGGTGACCGCGATGCCGTCCTTGCTGTACGTCGCGCGGATGACCTGGTCGCAGCCGTTGTCCGCGAGGATCGAGCCGAGGGCGCCCTGGGTCGTCGTGGCGCAGCTCGCCGTGCGGGCGGTGGCGCCCTTGGCGTAGAGGCGGTCGCCCATGGTCAGCTTCCTGCCCGGGAAGAAGGAGTCCACGGTGACCGGGGCCTTGTCCTTCTTCTCGTCGGCTATGTAGTCCTTCGGGTCGGGCGGGGGCGGCGGTGCGACCGAGGAGAAGGAGGGCTGCGGCGCGGAGGTCTCCGAGGGCAGGTCGGCGGGGGCCGGCAGCTCGCTCGCGTTCTTGCCCGACCCGGAGGTGCCGCCGCCGGTCGTGATGACGGCCGTGGCCACGATCGCGGCGACCACGGCGGTGGCCAGCGCACCGCCGCCGAACATCAGCCACTTCCTGCGCCTGCCGCGTGCGGCGGAAGCCTCCGCCAGTGCCGCCCAGTCCGGAGTCCGGCTCTCTCCCGGCCCCCAGGAGGGCCCCCCTTGCCCAAAGCTCATGCGGCGAATCCTAGAGCCTGGAGAAACCGGTTGGGCCAGGGGTCGGCGGGCCGTGACAATGCTGTGCATGGGACATCTTGAAGCGGGTCATCTGGAGTACTACCTACCGGACGGGCGGGTGCTGCTCGGCGACGCTTCGTTCCGGGTGGCCGACGGCGCCGTCGTCGCCCTCGTCGGTGCGAACGGCGCGGGCAAGACGACACTCCTGAAGCTGCTCGCCGGAGAGCTCCAGCCGCACGGCGGTTCGGTCTCGGTGAGCGGAGGGCTCGGCGTGATGGCCCAGTTCGTCGGTTCGGTGCGGGACGAGCGCACCGTCCGTGACCTGCTGGTGTCCGTGGCGCAGCCCCGCATCAGGGAAGCGGCACAGGCCGTCGACGCGGCGGAGGAACGTATTCTCACGGTTGACGACGAGGCCGCGCAGATGGCGTACGCGCAGGCGCTGAGCGACTGGGCGGAGGTCCGGGGCTACGAGGCCGAGACGCTGTGGGACGTGTGCACGACGGCCGCGCTCGGCGTCCCGTACGAGAAGGCGCAGTGGCGCGAGGTGCGCACGCTCAGCGGGGGCGAGCAGAAGCGGCTGGTCCTGGAGGCGCTGTTCAGGGGCCCGGACGAGGTGCTGCTCCTGGACGAGCCGGACAACTACCTGGACGTCCCCGGCAAGCGGTGGCTGGAGGAGAAGCTCAAGGAGACCCGTAAGACGGTGCTCTTCGTCTCCCACGACCGGGAGCTGCTCTCGCGGGCCGCCGAGAAGATCGTGAGCGTGGAGCCGGGCCCGGCCGGTTCGGACGTCTGGGTGCACGGCGGCGGATTCGGTACGTACCACCAGGCCCGCAAGGAGCGGTTCGCGCGCTTCGAGGAGCTCCTGCGGCGCTGGGAGGAGGAGCACAAGCGGCTCAAGGCGCTGGTCCTGCGGATGCGGCAGCAGGCGGCGAACAGCCCCGACATGGCGAACCGCTACCACGCGATGCAGACCCGCTTCAAGAAGTTCGAGGAGGCGGGACCGCCGCCGGAGCCGCCCCGTGAGCAGGACATCAGGATGCGGCTGCGCGGCGGGCGTACCGGAGTGCGGGCGGTGACGTGCACCCGCCTGGAGCTGACCGGTCTGATGAAGCCGTTCGACCTGGAGATCTACTACGGGGAGCGGGTCGCCGTGCTCGGCTCCAACGGGTCGGGCAAGTCGCACTTCCTGCGGCTGCTCGCGGGGGAGCCCGTCGCGCACACCGGTGAGTGGAGGCTCGGTGCGCGGGTCGTGCCCGGCCACTTCGCGCAGACGCACGCCCACCCGGAGCTGCTGGGCAAGACCCTCGTCGAGATCCTGTGGACGGAGCACGCCAGGGACCGGGGTGCCGCGATGTCGGTGCTGCGGCGCTACGAGCTGGAGCGCCAGGGCGACCAGGCCTTCGAGCGGCTGTCCGGCGGGCAGCAGGCGCGGTTCCAGATCCTCCTCCTGGAGCTGGCCGGCACGACCGCGCTCCTGCTGGACGAGCCGACGGACAACCTGGACCTGGAGTCGGCCGAGGCCCTGCAGGACGGGCTGGAGGCGTACGACGGGACGGTCATGGCGGTCACCCACGACCGCTGGTTCGCGAAGTCCTTCGACCGTTATCTGGTCTTCGGCTCGGACGGGGTGGTGCGGGAGTCCACGGAGCCGGTCTGGGACGAGCGCAGGGTCCGGCGGGAGCGGTAGGGCCGGGGCGTTTTGACCCGTCCCGGGCGGGGCGGGTACTGTCGGTGGTTGTTATACGTATCGGCTCCGTCGTTCTCACGCGAACAGCCCTTACGTAGGTTCTCTGGAGCAGTTACCAGTGGCTCGCATACGGGCAGTGTCCCCGGCATTGTGGGCCCCAGCTGCATGATCGCTTCAGGGGTGCCATGTGTCTGGACCTCATCCACTGAAGAAGCGAAGGCTACGAAGTGCGTACGTACAGCCCCAAGCCCGGCGATGTCACTCGCCAGTGGCACATCATCGACGCCGAGGACATCGTCCTGGGCCGTCTGGCCACCACGGCTGCGAACCTCCTCCGAGGCAAGCACAAGGCGATCTACGCCCCCCACATGGACATGGGCGACTTCGTCATCATCATCAACGCCGAGAAGGTTCACCTCTCCGGTAACAAGAAGACCCAGAAGATGGCGTACCGCCACTCGGGCTTCCCGGGCGGTCTCCGTTCCGTGCGGTACGACGAGCTGCTCTCGAAGAACCCCGAGAAGGCCGTCGAGAAGGCCATCAAGGGCATGATCCCCAAGAACACCCTGGGTCGTCAGATGCTCTCGAAGCTCAAGGTCTACGCGGGCGACCAGCACCCGCACGCTGCGCAGCAGCCGGTCCCGTTCGAGATCACCCAGGTCGCGCAGTAGTTCCGGCCTCCCCCCTAAGACGTAAAGAAAGATCTGAGGAGAATCGTGGCCGAGACCACTGTTGAGACAACCGCTGACGACGCGGCGGGCACCGAGGGTGAAGAGACCTTCGCCGAGGTGACCACCTTCGAGTCGGAGGTCCCCGTCGAGGGTGAGTACACCTCCGAGTCGCTCGCGGGCCGCTTCGGCGACCCGCAGCCCGCGGCCGGCCTCGGCCGTCGCAAGAACGCCATCGCCCGCGTCCGGATCGTTCCGGGCACCGGCAAGTGGAAGATCAACGGTCGCACCCTTGAGGACTACTTCCCCAACAAGGTGCACCAGCAGGAAGTCAACGAGCCCTTCAAGGTGCTCGAGCTCGACGGCCGCTACGACGTCATCGCCCGCATCTCGGGTGGCGGCGTCTCCGGCCAGGCCGGTGCCCTGCGCCTCGGTGTGGCCCGCGCGCTGAACGAGGCGGACGTGGACAACAACCGCGCCACGCTGAAGAAGGCCGGCTTCCTCTCCCGCGACGACCGTGCGGTCGAGCGCAAGAAGGCCGGTCTCAAGAAGGCCCGTAAGGCCCCGCAGTACAGCAAGCGCTAAATATCGCCTGCTCGTCCGCTTCACACGTTCGCCCCGGCGGCACACACCGTGCTGCTGGGGCGTTCGTTTATCAGCCCACGCGGGCGTATAACGGCTTAAGACGTTTGCACGTTTATAGGGCCGGTGGTTCGAGGGCTGGTGGTTCCAGGCGCCCTTCTTTGCTGCGCCTTGCCTCGCCTTGCCCTTTTTTCAGTACGTTGGTTTGCGGTTTCGGAGCATCTTCGGAGGACACCAGTGGGACGACTCTTCGGCACGGACGGCGTGCGCGGCGTCGCCAACGCGGACCTGACAGCCGAGCTCGCGCTCGGCCTCTCGGTCGCGGCGGCGCACGTTCTGGCCGAGGCAGGCACCTTCGAGGGGCATCGGCCGACCGCAGTGGTGGGCCGCGACCCCCGCGCGTCCGGAGAGTTCCTGGAGGCGGCCGTCGTGGCGGGCCTGGCCAGCGCCGGTGTGGACGTGCTGCGCGTCGGTGTGCTGCCCACCCCCGCCGTGGCCTACCTCACCGGTGCGCTCGGCGCGGACATCGGTGTCATGCTCTCGGCCAGCCACAACGCCATGCCCGACAACGGCATCAAATTCTTCGCCCGCGGTGGCCACAAGCTCGCCGACGAGCTGGAGGACCGCATCGAGACGGTCTACGAGCAGCACCGCACAGGTGAGCCCTGGTCCCGCCCGACCGGCGCCGGTGTGGGCCGGGTCACCGACTACGCGGAGGGCTTCGACCGTTACGTCGCCCACCTCATCGCCGTCCTCCCCAACCGGCTCGACGGGCTGAAGGTCGTCCTCGACGAGGCACACGGCGCCGCCGCCCGCGTCTCGCCCGAGGCGTTCGCCCGGGCCGGGGCCGAGGTCGTCACCATCGGCGCCGCACCGGACGGCCTCAACATCAACGACGGCTGCGGCTCCACCCACCTGGAGCTGCTGCGGGCCGCCGTCGTCGAGCACGGTGCCGACCTCGGCATCGCGCACGACGGCGACGCGGACCGCTGCCTGGCCGTGGACGCGACCGGCGAGGAGGTCGACGGCGACCAGATCCTGGCCGTGCTCGCCCTCGCCATGCGCGAGGCCGGCCACCTGCGCAAGGACACCGTCGTCGGTACGGTCATGTCGAACCTCGGCTTCAAGATGGCGATGGAGCGCGAGGGCATCCAGCTCGTCCAGACCGCCGTCGGCGACCGTTACGTGCTGGAGTCGATGAAGGCCGAGGGCTTCGCGCTGGGCGGCGAGCAGTCCGGTCACGTCATCGTCCTGGACCACGCCACGACGGGCGACGGTACGCTGACCGGACTGATGCTCGCGGCCCGGGTCGCCGCCACCGGACGTACGCTCGCCGACCTGGCGGGGGTGATGCAGCGCCTCCCGCAGGTCCTCATCAACGTGCCGGACGTCGACAAGTCCCGCGTGGACACCTCGGCGGAGGTGGCCGCCGCGGTGTCCCAGGCCGAGCGCGAACTCGGTGACACCGGGCGCGTACTCCTGCGCAAGTCCGGCACCGAGCCGCTCGTACGGGTCATGGTCGAGGCGGCCGACATCGAGCAGGCGCGCGCCGTGGCCGGTCAGCTGGCCGACGTGGTCAAGTCCGCGCTCGGCTGACGGCTCCTCAACGCCCCGAAGGGCCCGGCTTCACGGCCGGGCCCTTCCGGCGTTGCACCGCCCACAGCGCCTTCTGGACCAGCAGCGTGCAGGTGCCGGCCAGGACGATGCCGGCCAGGTTGGCCAGCAGCTGCGCCGAGGACCCCCAGGTCTGCTGGAGGTCCTGATAGCTGAAGGCGACCGCGGCGTTGGCGGCGGCGGGCACCGTGGTCACCGAGATCGCCACGCCGATCAGCGCGCCCGACTTCGCCGAGGTCAGCGACAGCGTCCCCGCGATGCCCGCCAGGACCGCCACCACGAACGACATCCAGTCCGGGTGCCAGATGAAACCGGTGTTGGGCCGCTCCGCCTTGACCATGTCCTCGGTGAAGAGCCCGAGGGCGTCCAGCAGCCAGGCGAAACCGGCCGTCAGCACCATGGCCACGGCGAAGCCGCCGATCAGCGCCCACAGGGACCGCGCCACCAGCCGCGGCGCACGCTGCACCAGGGCCGTCGAGATCCCGGCCAGCGGGCCGAACTCCGGGCCCACCGCCATCGCGCCCACGATCAGGACGGCGTTGTCCAGCATCACACCGCACGCGGCGAGCATCGTCGCGAGGGCGAGGAAGGACACATAGGTGATGCTGAAGGTCGACTCCTCGTGGGTCACCTCGCTCAGCTCTTCCCAGAGCACCGCGTCGGCGCCCTCGCCCGGCGCCGCCCGTTCGGCCTCGTCGGCGTGTCTGGAGAGGGTGAGGTCCATGTTCTCCGCAGTGATCGACCCGGAGTTGTCGACGCCCATCTCCCGCAGCGCACCGATCAGTTCGTCGCCCGCCTCACGGGCCACGTCGCACAGGACCACATCGCCCGCCGGACTCCGGGCAGCACCCGTGAGCACCGCGAGATGGGCGGTGCCCACGGTCCGTTCGAGCAGCGCGACCACCTCGTCGGTGCGGTCGGCGGGCACGATGAGGCGCAGATGCAGCACGGTGCACCCTTTCCGGGGTCAGAGCTTGCGCAGTGACAGGCGCTGGACCTTGTGGTCCGGCCCCTTGCGCAGCACCAGGGTGGCACGGCCGCGTGTCGGCGCCACGTTCTCCAGCAGGTTGGGCCTGTTGATGGTCCGCCACATGGTGCGCGCGTAGTCCAGCGCCTCCGCCTCGGAGACCTGCGTGTACGTGCGGAAGTACGAGGACGGGTCCTGGAACGCGGTCTCGCGCAGCCTGCGGAAGCGGTGGAGGTACCAGCTCTCGATGTCCTCGGCGCGCGCGTCGACGTACACGCTGAAGTCGAAGTAGTCCGCGAGCCCGACCCTGGTCCGGCCGTCCTTGCCGGGCAGCGCGGGCTGCAGCACGTTCAGCCCCTCGACGATCAGGATGTCGGGGCGGCGCACGGTGAGCCGCTCGCCCGGCACGATGTCGTAGATCAGGTGGGAGTAGACGGGGGCCGTCACCTCGTCCTTGCCGGCCTTGATGTCGGCGACGAACCGGGTCAGCGCCCGCCGGTCGTACGACTCGGGGAACCCCTTGCGCGACATCAGGCCACGCCTGCGGAGCTCCTCCATCGGCAGCAGGAACCCGTCGGTCGTCACCAGCTCCACCCGGGGGTGCTCCGGCCAGCGTGCCAGCAGCGCCTGCAGGATGCGGGCGGTGGTGGACTTGCCGACGGCGACACTGCCGGCGACCCCTATGACGAACGGGGTGCCGCGCTGCTCGCCGTGCCCGTTGCCCGCGTCGCCCAGGAAGGTGTTCAGGGCGCCGCGCAGGCCGGAGGTGGCCTGGACGTAGAGGTTGAGCAGCCGGGAGAGCGGCAGATAGACGTCCCGGACCTCGTCGAGGTCGATGACGTCACCGAGCCCTCTCAGCTTCTCGACCTCCTCCGCGGTCAGGGGCAGAGGCGTCTTGTCACGCAGGGCGCTCCACTCGGCCCGGGTCAGGTCGACGTAGGGCGTCGGCGCGTGCTCGGCGCGGCGGGGGCTCCGTGCGGGCGAAGTGATCACGTGTTCATTGTCCCGGGAGTTCCGGCGGAGCGGGGGGTGGGGTCGGTCACGTGGGGAAGTGGTTCCGCAGCGGCGGAGCCGGCCTTGTGGGTCGCCTACGATTTTTTTGTACATGACCCACATGGCCCGCGTGCACCTGCTGGGAGCCTGTGGAGGATGCCGAGCGCCGCCACCGCGCGGAGAAGAACGATCGGTGATCCACCTGCTCGACACGTCCGGGCTTGTCCGGTTGCTCAGTGACGCCGAGTCCTTGTTCAGCGCCCGGACCGCGGTTCTCCGGATCGCCGTGAAGTAGGAGTGCGGCAAACTTTCCACGGATCCGCCTCAAGCAGTTCGTGACGGCCTTCGTCGGACGTGGTGCACCGGTCTTCCGTCAACCTCTCCGCCGCCCGAAGAGCGCGCCCAGCCGGCTGGCGGCCGTGCGTCGTACCCTGCTGCGTCGCTCCGGCCGGGGGATGCCGTCCGGGTCGCGGGGCGGCATGCGGACGACCGCCGCCGCCGGTACAGCGGCGTCGATGACGGCCGTGCGGTCCGGGGTGAGGCCCTTGTAGAGGGTGGGCTCCACGCGGATCAGGAAGCCGTCCAGGCCGGTGAGGTGCCGACCGCCGTCGGGGTGGACGAGGAGGGCGGCACAGGCGTCGTAGCGGATGACGACCTGACCGGCGGGCGTGGTCAGGGACACCGCGTCGGGGGCCACGGTCAGGAGGGTGGAGCCGTCCTCCAGGGAGGGGTGCCGGGTGCCCGGGGCCGTCGGGGTGTCGGTCGACCACTGCGGCGCCGCTGTGAACCCCGCCCAGTCCGCGCCCCGGCCGGGGACCTGGAGCAGAGCCGTGGAGTGCAGCTCGCGGGCGACCTCCCGCAGGTCGTCGGGAGTGACGCCGGCGAGTTCGGCCCGGTGCTCGTGCTCGGTGAGGTTGCTGTGGCCGGTCAACAGGTTCAGCGCGTGCGACGGCAGCTGGGCGGCCGTGACATCCGGGGTGTCGTACTGCTTGAGGACCTTCGCCCGGGCGGATTCGAGTTCCGCCTGCCCGATGGAGCCGGCCCGCAGCCGGGCCAGGACGTCGACGAAGCCGCCGACCACCGCGTCCTGCTTACTCGGAAGGGCGTCGGCGAACGCGGTGACCGTCGCGAATTCGTTGTCTCGCGGGCTGTAGTCGGCGTCCGCCGTGTAGGAGTAGCCGCCCTTCTGCCGCAGGTCCGTGAAGAGCGCACGCCTGAGCACCTCCGCGAAGAGGGAGGCCGCCGTCGAGCGCCGGACGATGCCGTCCATGACCACACCACCGCCGCCGCCGGTGATGTACGCCGGGGTGACGGGCAGGGCCGAGGTCGGGGCGGGCAGCGGGCGCGGGACACCCGCCGGAAGGGTGAGGTCCAGGCCCTGGGGCACGGTGTCGGTCGTGATCCACAGGACCGCGTTGTCACGGGTGAACCGGGTGTACGCCCAGTCGCGTACCGCGTCGGCCGTCAGATGCCAGGTGCCGTGTTCGCCGTAGCTGCTGAGCCCGTAGCCCTGGGCGCCGTAACGCCACAGGGGGAGCTGGTGGCCGGGGCGGCGGCTGCGGCCCGCCGCCTCGGTGCGCAGGATCTCGCGCTCGGTCTCCAGCCGCTCCAGCGGCAGGTCACGCAGGGCCGCGCAGACACCGTTGAGGTAGGTGACGACCTCCTCGGGCGTGCCGGTGGCGTGGAAGAGGGTGTACGTGACGCCGGTGGCGCCGTTGTAGTGCAGGTCGGACAGGCCGTGGCGGTGCAGGGCGAGGTGTTCGACGAGATGGGTGATGCCCGTGGTGGCGAGCGTCTCGTCGGCCACGCCGACCCGGAAGAGGAGTCCTGCCGTCACCGGCCCGGAGGCGGCGGTGAGCACGGTGCGGATGCCGTCGACCTCCGTCCGGCGGATGGGGGGCGTGGTCGGGCCGAGCCCCTGGGTCGTCCGAGACATCGCTTCAGCCCTTCGCCAGCGCGGTTCTGCGGTGCTTGAGGAACTGGACCTCTTTGTCGCCGACGTGGTGCCAGGGCGACTCGGTGGCCTTGTTGCCGAGGGTGCGGAAGAACGGCGCGGCCTCACGGTGGTGGCCGCCCAGGCAGAGTGCCCCCGCGAACGTGTTGTGGTCGCCGATCCAGTCGAAGCCGGGCCGGTAATCGGGGTGTTGTACGGACCGGGCGGCGGCGGCCAGGATCTCGTCCCGGACCTCCGCCGAGCGCAAGTAGTCGCTGGGGTTGATGTCGGAGTCGTCCAGCCAGCGCTCCAGGTGCACTTCGGCGACGAGCCGGCCCGCGTGGCTGCCGGGAGGCGCCGACTCCAGGCAGGTGCGGACGAACGCGTGGGCCTCCTCCCAGCTTCCGCCCCACTTGGGGCACAGCCGCTGGAGCAGGGAGGACTGTGCGGAGATGTGGTGCGGGTGGTGCTCGGCCAGCCGCTCGTAACGCCGCCGTACCTCGCTCAGCCCGAGTTGGAGCCCCCGCGCGGTGGTCAGCCGGGCCGCCCATGCCATCGCGTACGCGGGGTGCTCGGCGCACACGTCGATGAGCAGTTGCTCCGCGCGCCGCAGCCACCCATGGAACTGCTGGAACTGCTCACGCGAGACGTGTTCGGCGGTGTACGCACTGCGGATGTCCCAGCCGATGACGATGTAACGCCTGGCGAGCAGGGTGCGGGCGAGCGCGGAGCGAGGCTGCGTGGCCACCGCCCGTTCCAGGAACCGCTGGGAGGTGCTCAGGCGGTCGACGACCCCGGCGGCGACCGCGCGGTCGTCCTCATGGCCGATGAACTCGAAGTACGCCTCCACCGTCCCCCAGTCGTCGTCGCGCAGGGCGCCCCGCAGGTCGGCCAGGGAGGGGATCGTGACGCACGGATCGAATTCCGCGCGTATCGGGGGAGCGGTGCGGGACATGACCATCCTCGGAGCGGACACGGCCGTTGCCGCACGGGCTCGAACGAAATCGAGGGATGTGGGCACGCAGACGAGTGGCGGGCAGCAGCAGTGAGGGGGGAAGCCGCAGGTTAGCAGCCTCCGCTGACAGGGACACAGCGAATTCTGCGTGGGCTTCCGAGGCGCTGCGTACGTGCTGGTGCGCCCCGCCCGGGAGGAGCGGGGCCGCGTGCCTCAGGGCTTGGCTCCCTTGGCGTCCACGACGGCTGCGGCGGTGCGGTCCTGCGTGACGATGAAGCGCAGGACCGCGCCTCAGCGGCGTTCCAAGGTCCCGGCCTGCACGGCGCCTATGAAGTGCCGCAGGGCGTCGGCGCTCGTGGCGACGACGGTACGGGGGGCCTTGCTGTCGCGGAGTCGGACGGTGCCGTCGGGGGCGATGGCGAGGTTGACGCAGTTTGCGCCCTCGGCGCTGTAGGAGGACGTTCGCCAGCTCAATGCCTGCACAGGGGGTTCCTCTCTCAGTTGTTCCGAGAAACGCGTCGGATGAGATCCCGGGACCGACTGGGTGAAAGCGCGCGGGCCTCCATGCGGTCCAGTACGGCTCGGTAGCGCGCCAGCTGCGCCTCGGCATCGAGAAACACGCAGGCGTGGTCGGAGTCGAGCACGACGGTGTCGAGTTGGGGCACCAAGCCCGAGGCGTAGCTGATCGGCTGGCCGGACGCCGGAAAGGACGCCTCCCCGAACGGGACCACGAGGAGGGTGATGTTGTCCCGCTCGCTGACCTCCAGCAGGTGTGCGAGCTGGTCCCGCGCCACCTCGGGCCCGCCGATTCCCATGCGAAGAGCCGCCTCGTGCACGACGGCCGTGTAAGGCGTGGGCGTGTCCTCGTACAGGACTGCTTGGCGTTTGATGCGGTAGGAGACCCGGTGTTCGACCTCGTGCTGGCGCATGGGCGGAACGCTCTCGGCCATGACAGCGCGAGCATGAGCAGTGGTCTGGAGGAGGCCGGGCATATGGATGACCACGGCTACCCGCAGGGAGACCGCCTGGCTCTCGAGCTCCGCGATATCGACCATCGCGGGAGGCAGCAGCTCTTGGTACTCGTCCCACCACCCGCGTGGGCGGGTACCGGTCATCGAGGCGAGCGCCTCGGCGTAGGCGTCATCCGTGCACGCGTAGTTACGCGTCATCGTGCGCACCCGGTCGGCGCTGACCGCGTACCGGCCGGCCTCGATGTTGCTGATGCGTGACTGAGGTCCGCCCAGTAGCGAGGCCGCCTCGGTGGAAGTGAGTCCTGCCCGCTCGCGGAGCTTGCGCAATTCGGAACCCAGGCGCTGCTGGCGCACGGTCAGGGTGGTACGGGCCTGCATCGAACCTGCTCCAAGGGTCACTCGCACGAGTGGAGTTGTAATAGCTTCCGGTCATTTTTGTAAGAGCTTACAATTCTGACGCTACGGTGTGACCCAAGCCACTCGACCGGACGGGCCCGTAAGCCGGAAGCGCACCGCACCCCGCGACACTGCCACCGCACGGTTCCACCGCCGAGTGAATCAACTTCACCTCCCCGCAGGAGACTTCCGTGGACACCGTATCGCCGCAGGCCCCCTGGTCGTACGTCCTTCAACTCCCGCACGACCGGCGGGCTCCGAGGGTGGCGCGCATGACGCTGCGAGCCGTGTTGCTCGGTCATGGGCTGGAGGAACTGGTCGACACCGCCGAGCTGCTGGCGTGCGAGCTGGTCACCAACGCCTACCGGTACTCGGACGGGCACGCGACCCTGCGGCTGCGCCACATGGAAGGGGGCAGACTCCGGGTCAGCGTGTGGGACACCAATCCTGTGATCCCCGCACCCTTCGGCAGGCCCCCGGGCGCCCTCGCACCGCTGCGCGCCCCCGCCCCGGATGCCTGCACCGCTGACGGCGGGCGGGGGCTCCTCCTCGTGCAGAGCTGCGCCGACAGCTGGGGCGGCTATCCGCTCGGCGACGACCTCTTCGGCCGGAGCGGCAAGCTGCTGTGGTTCGAGCTCGCTCCCCGCCCGGAGCCGGTCCTTGCGGCCTGAACGTACGCCTGGCCGAGGTCTCGGCCGTGGCAGTGATTGTCCGGTGCCGGCAGGAGGGGGCGCCCGTATGCCGGCCGTGCACCGGCTGACGCGGTCACATCGCGACTGCCGGTCGGACGAGGAGGTGAGGGGAATGGGCGTTGCCGCCGGCCACGCCGGGCCTTGGACCGTCGCCGACGTCCTGGCTCTGCCCGAAGACCGCACCACCCGCTACGAGCTGCTGGGGGAGTCCCTCGTGATGTCCCCCAGCCCCCGGCGGCCGATCCGGCCGGCCTCTCCCGGCAGTAGTCGCCGTCCGGTGAGGCCGACGGACGTGCCCCCGCAGCCGGGCCGCTCGGGCATGTCGGAAGCCGGGCAGAGGGGTGGTGCGGGCCTTAGGGTGCCGATATGTGTGGAATCGTGGGTTATGTCGGGGCGCAGTCGGCGCAGGATGTCGTCGTCGCGGGGCTGAAGCGGCTGGAGTACCGGGGGTACGACTCCGCGGGGGTCGCCGTCCTCGCGGACGGCGGGCTGGCTGCCGCCAGGAAGGCCGGGAAGCTCCTCAATCTGGAGAAGGACCTCAAGGACCGGCCGCTGCCGGCCGGGAACACCGGGATCGGGCACACCCGTTGGGCCACGCACGGCGGGCCCACCGACGCCAACGCCCACCCGCACCTCGACAACGCCGGCCGGGTCGCCGTCGTGCACAACGGGATCATCGAGAACTTCGCCGTCCTGCGCGAGGAGCTGGCCGGGCGGGGCCACGACCTGACCTCCGAGACCGACACCGAGGTGGTGGCCCATCTGCTCGCCGAGGCGTACTCCTCGGGCGGTGACCTGGCGGAGGCCATGCGGCAGGTGTGCCGGCGGCTGGAGGGTGCGTTCACCCTGGTCGCCGTGCACGCGGACGAGCCCGGCACGGTGGTCGGGGCGCGCCGGAACTCACCGCTCGTCGTGGGGGCCGGCGAGGGAGAGATGTTCCTGGCCTCCGATGTGGCCGCCTTCATCGCGCACACGCGGGACGCGATCGAGCTGGGCCAGGACCAGGTGGTCGAGCTGCGCCGGGACGGGGCGGTGGTCACCGGCTTCGACGGCCGGCCCGCCGAGGTGCGCGAGTACCACGTGGACTGGGACGCGTCGGCCGCGGAGAAGGGCGGTTACGCCTCCTTCATGCTCAAGGAGATCGCCGACCAGCCCAAGGCCGTCGCCGACACGCTGCTCGGCCGGGTCGACGGTTCGGGCGCGCTCCACCTCGACGAGGTGCGCATCCCGCAGGGTGTGCTCCGCGAGGTCGACAAGGTCGTCGTCGTCGCCTGCGGGACCGCCTTCCACGCCGGGATGATCGCCAAGTACGCCATCGAGCACTGGACCCGGCTGCCCTGCGAGACGGAACTCGCCAGCGAGTTCCGCTACCGCGATCCGATCCTGGACCGGCGCACCCTCGTCGTCGCCATCTCGCAGTCGGGCGAGACGATGGACACGCTGATGGCGGTCCGGCACGCCCGTGAGCAGGGCGCGAAGGTCCTCGCCGTCTGCAACACCAACGGGTCGACCATCCCGAGGGAGTCGGACGCCGTCCTCTACACGCACGCCGGACCGGAGGTCGCCGTCGCCTCCACCAAGGCGTTCCTGACGCAGCTCGTCGCCTGCTACCTCGTCGCGCTGTACCTCGGCCAGGTGCGCGGCACCACGTGGGGCGACGAGATCCGCACCGTCGTGCGCCAGCTCTCCGAGATGTCCGGCGCGGTCGGGCGCGTGCTGGCGACCATGGAGCCGGTCCGCGAACTGGCCCGCTCCCTGTCCGCCCACGGCACCGTGCTCTTCGTGGGCCGGCACGTCGGCTACCCGGTGGCGCTGGAAGGCGCGTTGAAACTCAAGGAGCTCGCGTACATGCATGCCGAGGGCTTCGCCGCCGGGGAGCTCAAGCACGGGCCGATCGCGCTGATCGACGAGGGCCTGCCGGTCGTCGTGATCGTGCCGTCCCCACGCGGCCGTTCGGTGCTGCACGACAAGATCGTGTCGAACATCCAGGAGATCAGGGCCCGGGGCGCCCGTACCGTCGTCATCGCCGAGGAGGGCGACGACGAGGTCGTACCGTACGCCGATCACCTCATCAGGATCCCGGTTACGCCTACGCTGCTTCAGCCGCTGGTCGCCACGGTGCCGTTGCAGGTCTTCGCCTGCGAGCTGGCGACCGCCCGGGGCAACGAGGTGGACCAGCCGCGCAATCTGGCGAAGTCCGTGACAGTCGAATGAGTGAGTGAGCGCGTGATCATTGGGGTCGGGATCGATGTGGCGGAGATCGAGCGCTTCGGCGCCGCGCTGGGGCGTACCCCCCAGCTGGCCGAACGGCTGTTCCTGGAGAGGGAGTTGCTGCTGCCCGGCGGGGAGCGGCGGGGGATCGCCTCGCTGGCGGCCAGATTCGCCGCGAAGGAGGCCCTGGCCAAGGCGCTCGGCGCGCCGGGCGGGCTGCTCTGGACCGATGCCGAGGTGTGCGTCGAGGACAGCGGGCGGCCACGCCTGGAGGTCCGCGGGACCGTCGCTGCGAAGGCGGCCGAACTCGGCGTCCGTACCTGGCACGTCTCGCTCAGCCACGACGCGGGGGTGGCGTCCGCCGTGGTGATCGCGGAGGGTTGACGGTATGCGACATGCCTACAGCGCCGAAACCGTACGGACCGCCGAGAAGGCACTCATGGCACGGCTGCCGGAAGGGGCGCTGATGCAGCGGGCGGCCGCCGGCCTCGCGGTGGCCTGCGGTGACCTGCTCCGGCGCAACGGGCGGGTGTACGGGTCCCGGGTGCTCCTCCTCGTCGGCAGCGGTGACAACGGCGGCGACACGCTGTACGCGGGGGCCCGGCTGGCCCGGCGCGGAGCCGGCGTACGGGCCCTGCTGACCTCGCCCGACAAGGTCCACCGGGCCGCACTCGCCGCCCTGCTGGCGGCGGGCGGGCAGGTCCTGGACAGCCCCGAAGGGCTGCCCCCCGTCGACCTCGTCGTCGACGGGATCACCGGGATCGGCGGACGCGGCGGTCTGCGCCCCGAAGCCGCCGAGCTGGTCCGCACGGTCACCGCAGGCCGCGCGCCCGTGCTCGCGGTGGACCTGCCGAGCGGGGTCGAGGCGGACACCGGCCAGGTGCTCGGCCCGGCCGTGCGGGCGGACGCGACGGTCACCTTCGGTGCCTACAAGCCGGGGCTGCTCATCGACCCGGCCGCCGGGCACGCGGGCGCGCTCCGGCTCGTCGACATCGGTCTGGCGGCGGAACTGCCCGCACGGCCGGACCTGGAGGCCCTCCAGTACGCCGACGTGGCCGCCCTGCTGCCCGTCCCCGGCGCCGGGAGCGACAAGTACCGGCGCGGGGTCGTCGGGGTGG
>NZ_DATMVN010000413.1:0-2932 GCF_035563135.1 Streptomyces sp. | reverse complement strand
ACCGCGCACCAGGTCGACCGGGCCGCCCTCCCGGACGAGCGTGTCCAGCAGGCCGTCCACGACCTGCTCGATCCGCGGCCGCATCGCGTGGATCCGCCGGACGGTGAACTCGGCGGTGAGCATCCGCCGCAGGCGCGAGTGCTCGGGCCCGTCCATCCGGGTGAACGACAGCTCCCCGGGCTTGGCGCCGGGCAGCACCTGGGGAAAGCCCGGGCGGGTGTCGTCGGCGCTGACCCGTTCATCGGCGAGCAGGGCCCGTACATCCGCGTAACGCGTCACCAGCCAGGCCCGGCCGCCCTCCGGAATGCGTATCCGGACCGGGCGTTCCTCGCGAAAGGAAGCGAGTTCCGTGAGGGGCCCCGTCACGTCCGGGCGGTGCGAGGGGAACTCACGTATCGCTTTCCGGTCCATGGAATCCAATGTGTGCTCCGCTGATCGGCGACAGGTGCTTGACGGCGTACGTCCGGTGGCGCGCGACCACTCTCGCGAGTGTGCTCCGTGCCGGCATCTTCGAGCTTGCCGAGTTCCTGGTGTGCGCTCTCCCGGCTAGCAAGCCGGGAGATGCTGCTCATCGGGGATTCCTGGTCATATCTGGGGAGTCCCTTTCGAGGTGGCCTCCGCCCACGACTTCCAAGGAATGATCCTCACATGTCGTCGGAATTCGAAAAAGCCGCCCAAAGGGCCATATGAGGACCGCGAGGCTGGTGCCGGGCACGGGACGCGAACGGAGACCGCGGGGTCCCGCGCGGGACCGGACAGACGCAACAGGTGATGTCTGCCCCGATGGCGAAGGAAAGGGAACACCGATGGCCGACGTGCGGCCCTACTACGAAATGCGCCATATCGTCGGATTCGAGGAGACCAACCTGGTAGGCAACGTCTACTACGTCAATTACGTCCGCTGGCAGGGCCGGTGCCGGGAGATGTTCCTGCTGGACATGGCCCCCGAAGTGCTCGACGACATCCGCGACGACCTGAAGCTGTTCACCATCTCGGTGGGCTGCGAGTTCTTCGCCGAGATCACCGCCTTCGACCGGCTCTCGATCCGGATGCGCCTGGAGGAGCTGACCCAGTCGCAGATCGTCTTCACCTTCGACTATCTGCGGTTGCACGAGGGCACCGAGCACCTGGTGGCCCGTGGCCGGCAACGGGTGGCCTGCATGCGCGGGCCCAACGGCGACACCCGCCCTACCAGGGTGCCCGAGGGCCTGAGGGCGGCCCTGGAGCCGTACGCGACACGGGTCCCGGCCACCGCGCCCATGAGCGGAGGGTGAGGCGATGGCGGACACCTCCTGGCCGTCATCCGGCAACGGCACCTCCACCGTCCTGAACAGCCGGCGCCGACTGCGCGACGTGTTCGGCTCCTTCGCGACCGGGGTCACCGTCGTGACCGTGGGCGGCGGCGACCCGCGCGGTACGACGGTCAGCTCCTTCACTGCGGTCCCGCTGGATCCGCCGCTGAGCCTGGTGCGCGTGGCCCGTACGGCGTCGCTGCATCAGCACGTGTCCGCCGGGGGGACGTCCGCCGTATCCGTCCTCCCGGCCGGGCAGGAGGAGCCGGCCCGCCGGTTCACCGACCGGACGAGGCGCCCGGTACGTACGATTTCGACGCCGTGGACGCCGAACCAGGCCGTCACACCGGAGCACCGGTCATCGCCGGCGCCCTTGCCCGGCTCGAGTGCCGGCTCGTGACCGTCCACGACGGGGGTGACCACGCGGCCCTCCTGGGCTCGGTGCCCGGAGCTCACAGAGGGCCGGCCGACGATGCCCTGCTCTTCCACGAAGGCGCCTTCCGCCGGCTGCAGGTGCCCGCCTGACCGATCCGGTCCCCCAGGGCCGGGCGGAGACCGGGTGGCACCGGCGGAGGAGCACGCCGCGTGTCCGTCACCGCCGTCCGGCGGGCGAACGGCGGCACGCCGTACCCGGGTGCTCAGCGCTCCGCCGAGGCCACGCACGAGACCGAACGAGGGAGTTGTCATGATGAAGCCGGCCCAGGGTGGTGCACCGGTCGGGTACGGCCCGGAAAGCCCCGGTGGCGCCGTGGTCCGCGCACCGCTGTCCCCGGTGCCCGCCCCCGGCGCCCGTCCCCGGACGGAGGCGGCGTGAGACCGTCCGCCCGCTGGGCACTGGGCTCCCTGTGCCTCGTCGTCTTCACCGACCTGCTCGGCTTCGGCATCATTCTGCCGCTGCTGCCCTACGCCGCCGAGGAGTTCGGGGCCTCCGGAGCCGCGATCGGTGCGCTGTTCGCCGCCTACTCGGTGGCCCAGCTGGTCGCCGCCCCGCTCCTGGGCCGGGCTTCCGACCGCTGGGGACGCAAGCCGGTGCTGCTGTTCGCGCTGTCCGGCTCGGTCGCCTCCGCCCTGCTGATGACCCAGGCCGGCACGCTGTCCGGCCTCCTCGCGGCCCGGGCCCTCGCCGGGGCCTGCGGAGGGTCGATCGGTGTCGCCCACGCCTTCGCCCTCGACATCACCCCCGCCGCGCACCGCACCCGCGCCCTCGGACTGCTCGGCGCGAGCGTCGGGCTGGGGTTCGTCTTCGGACCTGCCGTCGGCGCGCTGCTCGCGGAGCAGCGGCTCGACGGCGCGGCCATGGTGTCGGCGGGTGCCGCCACGGGCGCGCTGCTGCTGGCCACCGTGGCTCTGCCCGGCCGGCGGGAACTGCCCCGGCAGGACCTCACGGAGCGGTACGCCGGCCGCGCCGCGCGGTCCAAGGACAGAGGGCTGTGGCCCCTGGTGGCCGCGGGGTTCGCCGTCACGGCGGCGTTCTGTGCCATGGAAGCCACACTCGCCCTCCTCGGTGCCGACCGTCATGGGCTCTCGCCGGGCGGGCTCGGCTGGCTTCTTGCCTCCGCCGGGATGGCGCTGGCACTGGCCCAGGGCGGTCTGGCAGCGCCTCTCACCCGGCGTTGGGGCGAGCGGCGCGTGGCGGTGGG
>NZ_DATMVN010000412.1:0-2604 GCF_035563135.1 Streptomyces sp. | reverse complement strand
CCAGGACGGCAAGGAAGTCGTGAACGGCTACGCGACGGCGCGGATCGATCCGTGACGTGTCACGACTTCGAATGCCGCTGACACAGGACAGCGGCGTTCGAGCAAGGCGCTGAACCGATCCGCCTCGGCAGGGGCGGTACGACGCGAGAGAGCCCGCCGGCGAAAGCCGAGCGGGCTTCTTTTTGGTGCGCCAGGCATGGCGCGAGGCGCGTGAGCGCCGAGGGCCTGACTGTGGTGGTCAGGCCCGTGACTTGGAGGTGTAAGTCCTCTGCGGGCCCTGGTGATGGGAACCGCTAGCCGAACAGCAAGGGCGTCGTCGCGAGGCGAGGTCTGAAGGAAGCTGTAAGCAAAGTGCCGGCCCGACGAACAGGAAGCGCATATGAGGCGTCCGCATCGGGGCGAGGGAGCCAAAGAGCCCGAGGCCCGGTATCACCCGGATGATGCGGCCGTAGATGCGCCGAGTATATGGCACGAAGGTCACGCGTCTTACCCTGGGAGGTCTGCCGCTCTGCCCCTGCCTGCAGGTGTGCTACCGGCGTCGAGAGATGTCGGGACGGGGCGGCAGACGTCAGCAGAGGCCATAGTAGTCGGACCAACCAGCCGATGAAGGGCCGAACATGAAGCGCCGGACGGGTGCCGGCCTTTCGATGGCGACAGGAGACGCAGGCGACGAGGCTGAGACGCCTCGTGCCCGGTCCGAGGACGGCGGCCGGAAGCCGCCGGGGCAGGACAGGGGTGCGTCAAGCGCCACGGCAGGGCCGAGGCCATTCCAACCGGAAGCGGTGGTGCGGTTGATGGAAGCGATCGTCAGCCGCGAGAACATGATGGCGGCCTACGACCGGGTCGTGGGGAACAAGGGCGCGGCGGGCATCGACGGGATGACCGTCGAGTACCTGAAGCCCTACCTGGTCGAGCACTGGCCGCGCATCAGAGAAGAGCTGTTGGCGGATCGGTACCGACCGATGCCGGTGCGCGGGGTCGAGATCCCCAAGCCCGGCGGCGGGACACGCCTTCTGGGCATCCCCACGGTGCTGGACCGGCTGATCCAACAGGCGATGCATCAGGTGCTGCTGCCGCTCTTCGATCCTGGCTTCTCCGGATCCTCCTACGGCTTCCGGCCGGGGCGGAGTGCTCATCAGGCGGTGCTGGCGGCGCGTTCGCATGTCGCTGCCGGCCATCGCTGGGTGGTCGATCTCGACCTGGAGAAATTCTTCGACCGGGTGAACCACGACGTGCTGATGGCGCGGGTGGCCCGTCGGGTCGCGGACAAGCGGGTGCTGCGGTTGATTCGCCGTTACCTGCAGGCCGGGATGATGACGGGCGGGCTGGCGACGGCACGGACCGAGGGAACGCCCCAGGGCGGCCCCTTGTCGCCGCTGCTGTCGAACATCCTGCTCGACGATCTCGACAAGGAACTGGAACGTCGCGGCCACGCCTTCTGCCGGTATGCGGACGACTGCAACGTCTATGTGCAATCGCGCCGCGCCGGCGAGCGGATCATGGCCTCGATCACCCGGTTCCTCGGCGAGCGGCTGCGGCTCACAGTCAACGCCGGCAAGAGCGCCGTCGAGCGGCCGTGGGCACGCACCTTCCTGAGCTATACGGTGACGTCCCACAAGAAGCCGCGCCTGCGGGTCGCGGCACGCGCCGTGGACCGTCTCAAGGGCAAGCTCAGGGCCGTGTTCCGGCAAGGGCGTGGACGCTCCTTGGTGCGTACCGCCGGCGACCTTGCCCCGATCCTGCGCGGCTGGACGGCCTACTTCCGGCTGGCGGAGGTGAAGGGCATCTTCGAGGCGCTCGACGGCTGGCTGCGGCGCAAGCTGCGCTGCATCCTGTGGCGGCAATGGAAGCGACCGCGGACACGAGCCGCGCGGCTGATGCAGCGAGGCCTCGACGAGGCACGCGCATGGCAGTCCGCCATGAACGGACGCGGCCCCTGGTGGAACGCCGGGGCCAGCCATATGAACGATGCCTTCCGAAAGGCCTTCTTCGATCAACTCGGGCTGCTGTCCTTCATGGACCAGCACCGACGCCTAAATCACGCTGCATGAACCGCCGTGTACGGAACCGTTCGCACGGTGGTGTGGGAGGAGGGACGTCGCAAGGCGCCCTCCTACCCGATTCTGCCGACCGGCCGGGGCTGTCCGGCCGACGCATCCAGGGGCCGCTTGCGAGGGCGTCCTTTCCGCCGGCACTCTGTCAGGCGGCAGAGACGGGAGGGGGCCCATGCGGCGGAACACACGGGAGCGGTGGGGCGGCGTCAGCATCGCCCTGCACTGGACGGTGGCGCTGCTGATCCTGCTCGTCCAGGTACCCGTCGGCCTGTCACTGGACGCGTTCGGACCGGGCACGACGCAGAACGTCCTCTACTTCGTGCACAAGAATGTCGGCGTGCTGATCCTGGTCCTGGCGGTGATCCGGCTCGGCTGGCGGTGGTCCAACCCGGTGCCCCTTCTGCCCGCGGACCTGCCGTCCTGGCAGGCGGCGCTCGCCCGGATCACCCATTACCTCCTCTACATCCTCCTGTTCGTGATGCCGCTCAGCGGATTCCTCTTCACCGCGATGGGCGGCTATCCGGTGCCGCTGCTCGGGCTCTACGACCTA
>NZ_DATMVN010000411.1:0-2743 GCF_035563135.1 Streptomyces sp. | reverse complement strand
ACCCGCACGGTCGCCAGCGTGAGTCGGAACCCGAGGCTCAGCAGCGATCCGGGTCAAGCGCTGTTCGGGGTCCTGACTGCTGTGGGGTGAGCCACCGGGGCTCGCCGCTGGTCATGCCGTCGGGTTACTTGACGCGGTAACCCATGCGGGTGCATCATGGTTTCCACGTCAAGTGAGGGGTTGGGCGGGCCGATAGGTCTGTCAGACCCGCAGCGTGACTCTCTGCCGATCTTCTGCCTGTTTGGAGCCTTTGATGACCACGTCTTCCGCCGCCACCACTGCGACGACCGCTGTTTCTGCTGGGTCCGGTTCGTCGGCCCGCCGGTTCTCGGTGGGGTCGGCGCTGACCGCGGGTGGGGTCGCGGCTGTCGCCGCGGGTGTGGTCAACCTCGCGGTGTCGCTGACCGCGCGGGGCCCGTTGGGGGTGAGTGCGGAGTTCCTTCCGTTGACGCCGGGTCCGATCGTGATGTGGACGGTGCTGGGTGTGCTGGTCGGCGCGTTCGGCTGGCGTCTGATCGTGAACCGGTCGCAGCGCAGCGGTGCGGTGCTGCGGACGCTGGTCCCGACGGTGCTGGGAGTGTCGCTGCTGCCGGACGTCGCGCTGCTCGTGAGTGACGCGATGCCGGGCACGTCGACGACCGGGGTGCTGGCGCTGATGGTGATGCACGTCCTGACCGCGGGAATCGCGGTGGCCGCGTACCGCCGGTGGATGCCGACTGCCTGACCCGTCCAGCTGCAGCCAGCCCCCGTGCGACGTCCCTCGTTCCTGCGCCACGACTCGGAGCCCGTGATGAGCCTGTTGAACCCTGCGAGCAGTTCGACCGCTGCTGCGGACGCGCGGATCGACCCGCGGCACCCCTTCGTGGGGCATCTGCACCTGGTCGACGCTCTCGACCGCGAGCAGCCGCACGCGGCGTGGACCCCGGACGACGGGCCGTTGCCGTCGCTGTACATCAGTCACGGCGCTCCGCCGCTGTTCGAGGACGCGGGCTGGATGGAGCAGCTGGTCGGTTGGGCCCGGTCGATGCCGAAGCCGAAAGCGATCCTGATCGTGAGCGCGCACTGGGAGTCCGACAGCCTCGGGATCACCAGCACGGTCCCGACCGAGCTCGTGTATGACTTCGGCGGGTTCTCCCGGACGTACTTCGAGATGCGGTTGGACACCCCCGAGGCGTCCGGGCTGGCCCGTCAGCTCCTGGACGTGCTGCCCACCACCGAGCACGTCTACGAGCACCGCCGCGGCCTGGACCACGGCGCGTGGGTGCCGCTGAAAGTGATGTACCCGCACGCCGACGTGCCGGTGCTGCAGCTGAGTCTGCCTACCCGCGCCAGCACCACGAAGCTGTTGGAGATCGGGAGCCGGCTCCGGACGTTGCGGGAGCAGGGTGTCCTCGTCATCGGGTCGGGGTTCATGACCCACGGCCTGGCGCACATCGACATGCGCAGCGCCAGCGTGCCGCGCTGGTCGGCGGAGTTCGACGCCTGGGCCGCCGACGCCCTGTCCCGCGGGGACGTGGAAGAGCTCGCGCACTTCCGCACCCGGGCCCCCGGCCTGCGCTACGCCCACCCCACCGTCGAGCACTTCACCCCGCTGTTCGTCACCCTCGGCGCCGCGACCGACCCCACCGCCCCGGTCACCACCACCATCGACGGCTACATGGTCGGACTGTCCAAGCGCAGCTTCCAAGCCGCCTGAACCACCCCACAGCCCCGCGCGGGCGCCTCCCGGCCCCGGCTCTCCGGCCGGTCGCGCCACCCCTGCGCACCTCATCCCGCCTGCGGCCCGGCCGCGAGGAGACCCCGATGACCAGCCCGGACCTCACCACAACCTCTGCCGGTACGACGTGGCACACCTCCCGCGCGGACGTCGCCACCGACGTCCCCGGCCGCTACGCCAAGCAGCTCGTCAGCCACCTCGGCCGCAAGGTCACCTTCGTCGAAGAGCAGGGCAGCTGGACCGCGACCGTTCTCGGCTCGGTCGCCCGAATCACCGTCGGCGACGGGGTGCTCGTGCTGCAGGCCGAGGCGCCCGACTCCGAGTCCCTCGCCCGCCTCGAGCACGCCCTCGGCAGCCACCTGGAACGGTTCGGTCAGCGCAACGCCCTGACCGTCACCTGGCAGCGCAGCACGTCCACCCCCGCGTGACCACCACCGCTCCCCGGCTCCACCCAGTCCGGCCGGCGGCCTACCGGCCCGGCCGCCACCCCGCCCACTGGCAGAACAAGGAACAGTCATGAACCTCGTCCTCTGGATCATCGCCGGCCTGCTCGCCGCGGCGTTCGCCGCCGCCGGCCTGATGAAGCTCACCCAGCCCAAAGCCAAGCTCGCCGCCTCCGGCATGGCCTGGACCGAGGACTTCTCCGACGGTCAGGTCAAGGGCATCGGCGCGGTCGAGGTCCTCGGCGCGATCGGCCTGGTCCTGCCCGCCGCGACCGGTATCGCGACCGTCCTGACCCCGCTCGCCGCCGCCGGTCTCGCCGTCACCATGGTCGGCGCCGCGATCACCCACCTCCGCCGCGGCGAAGGCAGCATGGTCCCGATCAACGTCGTGCTCGGCGGACTCGCCCTGTTCGTCGCCGTCATGCGCTTCGGCCCCAACGCCTTCTGACCGACCCCGCAGCTGCAACACCGCCGCCATCGGCGAGCAGCCCCCGGCCACCCCGAGGGCGGGCGGCGCCACGCGGGTCCATCGCACCACCACAGCCGCCGCCGCCGTGGCGCTTCGGCGAGCCGCGGTTCGCCG
>NZ_DATMVN010000410.1:0-20337 GCF_035563135.1 Streptomyces sp. | reverse complement strand
GGGCGCCCGCACCCGCTCGCCCCGGCCCGTTTCCTGGTGCACTCCGTGGGGCGCAGGGGCCCGCCGTGCTCGGCCTTCTCCTCTGTCCGAGTACACGCGGCAAGACCCCTCAGAGCCACCCCACACGTCTACGGAGCATCTTCATGAGCAAGCGCAACAGCCAGGCCAACAAGTCCGCCGCCCGCGAGCGGCTGCGCGTGGAGCGCGAGCGCCAGGCCAAGAAGGACAAGGCACGCAAGCAGATCGTCGTCGGTGTCTCGGTCGTCGCCGTGCTGGCGATCGCGGGCGGTGTCAGCTACGGCGTGATGCAGCTGAACAAGCCCTCCGCCTGGGAGGCCGCGGCGGACGCGAAGAACGTCACCGCCCCCAGGAACACCTCGGGTGACGACGGCACGACCGTCGTGATCGGCGAGGCGGGCGCCAAGAAGACCCTGGAGCTGTACGAGGACTCGCGCTGCCCGGTCTGCGCCACGTTCGAGCAGGCGGTCGGCGAGACCGTGGACAAGGACGTCGAGGCCGGCAAGTACAAGGTCAAGTACGTCGGCGCGACCTTCATCGACAAGGCGGCCGGCGGCGAGGGCTCGAAGAACGCCCTGAGCGCACTGGGCGCGGCGCTCGATGTGAGCCCCGAGGCCTTCCTGGAGTACAAGAGCGCGCTGTACTCCGCGAAGTACCACCCCGAGGAGACCGACGACAAGTTCGCCAAGGACAGCTACCTGATCGAGGTGGCGGACTCGGTGGACGCGCTGAAGGGCAACAAGGCGTTCCAGAAGGACGTCGAGGACGGCACGTTCGACGCCTGGGCGATCAAGATGTCCAAGACCTTCGACAAGAGCGGTGTCCAGGGCACGCCGACCCTCAAGATGGACGGCAAGAAGATCACCGCCGAGGGCAGCGAGAACGCACCCATGACGGCGGCCGAGTTCAACACGGCGATCACCAAGGCCCTGAAGGGCTGATCCGCGCCCTTTGAAGGGATGGTCCGCGCCTTTTGAAGGGGTGGTCCGCGCCCGCGGGCCGTGCCCCTGACCGGAGAACTCACGGCCCGGCGGGGACGGCGGGCACAACTCCTGGCGACATCCGGCCATCAGGCGGGCGAACTTCCTTTGTTCGCCCGCCCGTTCGCTCTACCCGCCAGTAGGGTGATCGACCGTGACCAGACGACACCTCTCCGCAACGCCCAGCCGCCGCACGGTCGTCAAGGCCGCCGCAGCCACCGCGGTCGCCGCCCCCGTGCTCGCCGCCACCGGTGCCCGTGCCGCCGACGGCCCCGCCTTCCTGCACGGCGTCGCCTCCGGCGACCCCCTGCCCGACGGCGTACTCCTGTGGACCCGCGTCACCCCCTCCCCCGACGCCGTGCCCGGCTCAGGCCTCGGTGCCGACATACCGGTGATCTGGGAGATGGCCGAGGACAAGGCCTTCTCCCGGGTCGCCGCCCGGGGCACGGCCGTCGCGCGGGCCGGCACCGATCACACCGTCAAGGCCGATGTCCGGGGGCTGCGCCCGGCGACGACGTACTGGTTCCGCTTCACGGCGGCACCCGGCGGCCCGGAGGGCGGGCACGGCGTCGTCTCCCCCGTCGGCCGCACCCGTACGGCGCCCGCCGCCGGTGCCTCCGTCCCCGGAATCCGCTTCGGCGTGGTGTCCTGCGCCAACTGGGAGGCCGGCTGGTTCTCCCCGTACCGCCACCTCGCGGCCCGTGCCGACCTGGACGCCGTCCTGCACCTCGGTGACTACATCTACGAGTACGCCTCGGGCGCCTACCCGACCCAGGACACCGTCGTACGCCCCCATGCGCCGCTCCACGAGATCCTCACCCTCGCCGACTACCGTCTCCGGCACGGCACGTACAGGACGGACGCCGACCTGCAGGCGCTGCACGCCGCCCATCCGGTGATCGCGATCTGGGACGACCACGAGTTCGCCAACGACGCCTGGTCGGGGGGAGCCGAGAACCACACCCCCGGCACGGAGGGCCCCTGGGCCGCCCGGGTGGCCGCCGCGAAGCAGGCGTACTTCGAGTGGATGCCGGTCCGTGCCTCCACCGAGGGCACCGTCTACCGGCGGCTGAGCTTCGGCAGTCTGGCCGAGCTCCACCTGCTCGACCTGCGCGGCTTCCGTTCCGAGCAGGCGTCGATCGGCGACGGCGCGGTCGACGGCCCGGAGCGTTCGATCACGGGGCGGGCGCAGCTGGACTGGCTGAAGGCCGGGCTGACCGCGTCGGATGCCCGCTGGAAGCTGGTCGGCACCTCGGTGATGATCTCGCCGGTCGCCTTCGGGGCGCTGCCGGCTCATCTGCTGGCACCGCTGGCGGGGCTGCTGGGACTGCCCGCGGAGGGGCTGGCGGTCAATGTGGACCAGTGGGACGGCTACACGGACGACCGCAAGGAGCTGATCTCGCATCTGCGGGACCACGCCGTCACCGACACGGTCTTCCTGACCGGTGACATCCACATGGCATGGGCCAACGACGTGCCCGTCAAGGCGGCGACCTATCCGCTGTCCGCGTCGGCGGCCACGGAGTTCGTGGTGACCTCGGTCACCTCCGACAACCTGGACGACATCCTGCGGGTAGCTCCCGGGACCGTCTCGGCGGTCGCGACGGCCGCGGTCAGGGCGGCCAACCGCCATGTGAAGTGGATCGACATGGACTCGCACGGCTACGGAGTCCTCGACGTGACGGCCGAGCGCTCGCAGATGGACTACTACGTGGTCTCCGACAAGACCAGCGAGGAGGCGACGGCGTCCTGGGTCCGTTCGTACCGCACGCGCAGCGGCACCCAGAGGACCGAGAGGGCCGGCGCCCCGGTGCGCTGACCCGCAGGGGCCGCCTCCCCCCGGGGCGCGGCCCCTGCCGCGTGGCTACAGCGTGGCGAGGAAGCCGAGCGAGACCTTCCAGGTCAGCTCGGCCGCGTCCTGGTCGAAGTCGGGCAGGTCAGGGTCGGTGTACAGGTGCCCGGCCCCGGGATAGCGGTAGATCTCGACGTCCGCCCCGGTCCGCTGCATCTGGAGGTACCAGCTGTTCAGCCAGTCCGGCGACTCGAACGCGTCGGGGTCGGCCACGTGCAGCTGTACGGGCAGCTCGTCCACCGAGGCGTTCTCGGCGATGTCCGACGTGCCGTGGAGCAGCAGCAGGCCGCGGGCCTTCGCGTCGCCGAGCGCGAGGGTCTGCGCGACCGACGCCCCGAACGAGAATCCCGCGTAGACGAGACCCTGGTCGGAGTACGGCGCGGCGGCCAGGACGGCGCGCTTGAGCAGCTCGTCCTTGCCCACCTGGTCCTTGAAGGCCATTCCGTCCTCGACGGTGTCGAAGGTGTGCCCCTCGAAGAGATCGGGCACGCGCACCTCGTGCCCGGCCGCACGCAGCCGGTCGGCAGCCGCGTGCACGGCTGGCCGCAGACCAAAGGTCGAGTGGAAAAGCATGATGTTCATGAGGCCCATGGTGCCAGTTGTGCCCCGACACTTGGAGGACGAGGGAATGGAGAACATTCTGCGACCGTTGCTGGTCGTGGGCGGATCACTGGTGATCACGCTGGTGCTGGGCTGGCTGGTGGATGTGCTGCTCCGGCGCGCCGACAGCCGTCACCACGACACCCCGGTCTGGGGCCTGCTCAGGCTCTGCCGCCTTCCCCTGCAGATGGTGCTCTGCACCGCGCTGCTGAGGGCCAGCTTCGACCAGCTCCGCATCGAGGTGGTGCGGGACAACCGGGCGGTGATCGGCCAGGTCCTCACCCTGGTGCTGATCGCGGCGTCGGCCTGGCTGGTGATCCGCGTCGCGGCCACCATCGTGCAGTCCTCGTACGCCCGCTATGCGACGTCCACCCGCGATCCGGCCCGGGTCCGCCGGGTCCGCACCCAGGTCACACTGATCCAGCGCGTGGTCACCGCCGTGGTGGCGACGGTCGCCGTCGCGGCGATGCTCCTGACGTTCCCGGCGATGCGCACCGTCGGCACCTCGATGCTGGCCTCCGCCGGTGTGCTCGGCATCGTCGCCGGTGTCGCGGCCCAGTCGACCCTCGGCAACCTCTTCGCCGGCTTCCAGATCGCCTTCGGCGACATGGTCCGGATCGGTGACACGGTGGTGGTGGACGGCGAGTGGGGCACCGTGGAGGAGATCACCCTCACCTTCCTCGCGGTACGGACCTGGGACGAGCGGCGGATCACGATGCCGGTGTCCTACTTCACCAGCAAGCCGTTCGAGAACTGGTCGCGCGGCGGGGTGCAGATGACCGGCACCGTCTTCTTCCAGCTCGACCACTCGGCTCCCATAGCCGCGATGCGTCACCGGCTGCGCGACATCCTCGGCGAGTGCGCGGCCTGGGACGGCCGCGACTGGTCCCTGGCCGTCACGGACACCACCCCCACGACGATCGAGGTACGGGCGGTGGTCACCGCGAAGGACGCGGACGACATCTGGACGGTGCGCTGCGCCGTGCGGGAGCAGATGATCAGCTGGCTCCGGGACCACCACCCGTACGCGCTGCCGCGGGTCGTGACGTCGCCCGCGGCGCTGCCGCCGGGCGACCACTGGCGGGAGCTGACGGGCGCGGACACCGGCCGGCCCTCGCCCAACGGCAAGGTGCCGACCCCGGAGAGGACTCCCCGTACGGGGCGCGGCTGATCAGCCCTGCGGCGGGCGGGGTGCGTCAGCGCAGGCTGCGCACGTCCAGGTGGCGCAGCACCCGGTCCACCACCTCCGGGTCCGAGCCGGGTTCGCTGCGGGCGGCGAGCACCGCGTGACGGGCGGCCGACATCATCTCGCGCTGGATCCGGTGGACCTCCTTGGCCCGCCGGACGCGCTGCGCGTATGCCTCCCGGCGCTCCTCGTCGACGATGCCGGGGTTGATCCGCGCCCCGATGTCGTACGCCGCGCGCTGCAGCCGCTCCAGGACCTCCTCCGGGATCTCCCCGGTGTCCTGGACCTCCTTGAGGCGGGCCCTGGCGGCCTGGGCCGCCCGGGACGCGAGGTCGCGCTCCAGAGCCTGTTCGGCGTCCGTGTCCGCCCTGACCCCGAGCTTGCGCACGAGCCACGGCAGGGTCAGGCCCTGGAGGACGAGGGTGGCCATGACGACGGCGAAGGCGATGAAGACGATCTCGTCGCGGCCGGGGAAGGGCTTGCCGTCGTCCGTCTCCAGCGGGATCGCGAGCGCGAGCGCGACGGAGGCCACTCCGCGCATTCCGGCCCACCACATGATGACGGTCTCGCGTCCGCCGGTGGGGATCTCCTCGCTGTAGTCGCGGCGCGTGTGCAGCCGCTCGGCGAGCCGGGCGGCGGGCAGCAGCCACAGGAGGCGTACGCCGACGACGACCGCGACGACCGCGAGGCCCCACCCCAGCAGCTGCGGTCGACGTCCGTCGGCGGTGCCGAAGACGTTGTGGAGTTCCAGGCCGATCAGGCCGAAGGCGACGCCGGTCACGAGGGTGTCGACGATCTCCCAGAAGGACCGGCCGGTGAGCCGCCCCAGGACGTCGTCGGCGTCCGCGGTGTGCTCGGCGAGGAAGAGCGCCGTGGTGAGGACGGCGAGCACGCCCGAGCCCATCAGCTCCTCGGCGAGTACGTAAGCGACGAACGGCACGAGCAGGGTCAGGCCGACCTGGAGGGTGGCGTCGCCCAGGAACCCCATCAGTCTGAGGGTGAGCCAGCCGAGCACCAGGCCGACCACCACGGCGACCACGGCGGAGAGGACGAGCAGCCCGAACGCTGCGGGCAGGGAGAAGGTGCCGGTGACGGCGGCGGCGATCGCGACGTGGTAGAGGACGATGGCCGTGACGTCGTTGAACAGCCCCTCGCCCTCCAGGATCGACACGAGCCGGCGCGGCAGCCCGACCGAACCGGCCACGGCCGTCGCCGCGACCGGGTCGGGCGGGGCGACGAGCGCGCCCAGGACGACGGCGGCGGCAAGGGGAAGACCGGGGACCAGCGCGTGGGCGACCGTGGCCACGGCCGCCGTCGTGACGAAGACGAGGGCGACGGCCAGCAGGAAGATCGGCCGTCTGTTGGCCGCGAACTGCCGCCAGGAGGTGCGCTGCACGGAGGCGTAGAGCAGCGGCGGCAGGACGGCGGGGAGGATGAACTCCGGCGGGATGTCCACATCGGGGACGAAGCTGGCGAAGGCCATGACGATCCCGGCGAGGGTCATCAGGATCGGTGCCGGAAGGCGCAGGCGCTCCCCCAGCGGGACCGTGACCACCGCTCCGAGCAGGAGCAGGAGCAGGAGTGCCATCTGGTCCACGTGGTGCCTTCCGCAGCGCGCCGGGTCTCCGCCGGCCCGTAGATCAGCCGGTCAGGGCTCTCGGCGTGCCGCGCGGGACCGGCGGGGCCGGCGGCACCCCCGCGCGGTCAGAGCGCGCGGCGCATGGCCCGGTGCGGTATCCCGGCGTCCGGGAACTCGGGCCCGTACGCCGTGTAACCGAGACGCTCGTAGAAGCCGAGTGCGTGCGTCTGGGCGTGCAGGTCCACGGCGGCCAGGCCGAGTGCGCGGGCCTCCGTCTCCACGGCGCGGACCAGAGCGGCCCCGACGCCCAGGCCGCGGGCCGCGCGGGTCACCGCGAGCCGGCCGAGCGACCCGACGGTCTCGTCGCCGCCGGTCTTCCCCGCCGCGGCCCCACCGTGCAGCAGCCGTCCCGTGCCGAGCGCGGAACCGTCCGGGGCCACGGCGATGACGTGCACCGCCGAAGCGTCATGGGCGTCGTACTCGATCTCCTCGGGCACCTGCTGCTCACCGACGAAGACGTCCCTGCGCACCTGGAAGCACGCCGCGAGGTCGCTCTCGTCGAGAGCCCTGCGTGTGCTGTACGGGGTGGTTCGGGCGGTCACTGGCTCTCCGCGGCGATCGTGTCGAGGGCGTGGCGCAGGTCGTCCGGGTAGCTGCTCCCGAATTCGACCCAGCTGCCGTCGGCCGGGTGCTCGAAGCCGAGCCGGACCGCGTGCAGCCACTGCCGGGTCAGACCGAGGCGCTTGGCCAGCGTGGGGTCGGCGCCGTACGTCAGGTCGCCGACGCAGGGGTGGCGGTGCGCGGACATGTGCACGCGGATCTGGTGCGTGCGCCCGGTCTCCAGCTTGATGTCGAGCAGGCTGGCCGCACGGTACGCCTCGATGAGGTCGTAGTGCGTCACGGAGGGCTTGCCCTCGGCGGTAACGGCCCACTTGTAGTCGTGCTGCGGGTGGCGGCCGATGGGGGCGTCGATGGTGCCGCTCATCGGGTCCGGGTGTCCCTGGACCAGCGCGTGGTACTTCTTCTCGACGACCCGGTCGCGGAACTGTGCCTTGAGCAGGGTGTAGGCCCGCTCGGACTTGGCCACGACCATCAGGCCGGAGGTGCCGACGTCCAGCCGGTGCACGATGCCCTGGCGCTCGGCGGCACCCGACGTCGAGATGCGGTAACCGGCGGCGGCGAGGCCGCCGATGACGGTGGTGCCGGTCCAGCCGGGACTGGGGTGGGCGGCGACACCCACCGGCTTCATGATGACGACTATGTCGTCGTCGTCATGGACGATCTCCATGCCCTCGACGGGCTCGGCAAGGATCTGGACGGGAGCGGGGGCCTGGGGCATCTCCACTTCCAGCCAGGCACCGCCGTGCACCCGCTCGGACTTCCCGGCCACCGCGCCGTCCACCTGGACCTTCCCGGCAGCGGCCAGCTCGGCGGCCTTGGTGCGGGAGAAACCGAACATCCGGGAGATGGCGGCGTCGACACGCTCGCCCTCCAGGCCGTCGGGTACGGGCAGGGTGCGGACCTCGGGATACGTACTCACCAGTCGAGTATGCCTTGCGCCCGCTAGTCCTTGTGCACGGTGCCGTCGGGGTCCAGACCCTTGAAGGAGAGGATCACGATGAGGATGCCGCCGCAGACGATCGCGGAGTCGGCGAGGTTGAAGACGGCGAAGTGCGCGGGGGCGATGAAGTCGACCACCGCGCCCTTGAAGACGCCGGGCGCCCGGAAGACGCGGTCGGTGAGGTTGCCGAGCGCTCCGCCGAGCAGCAGCCCCAGGGCGATGGCCCAGGGCAGGCTGTAGAGCTTGCGCGCCAGCCGGATGATCACGATGATCACGACGGCCGCGATGGCCGTGAAGATCACGGTGAACGCCTCGCCGATCCCGAAGGCGGCGCCCGCGTTACGGATCGCGTCGAACTTCAGCCACTCGCCGAAGATCTCGATCGGTTCCTCGTGCTCCAGCTTCGCGACCACGAGCATCTTGCTGCCCAGGTCCAGGAGGTAGGCCAGGACGGCGACGCAGAGCAGGACGAGGATCCTCTTCCTGCCCCGTCCGCTGCCCGGCTCGTCGCTCCCGGCCGGGGCCGGGCCCTCGGCGGGCCGCTGGGGCTCAGCCCTGTCGTCCCCCTCGGCATCAGGGATGTCCGGCGTACCGATGATGCGCTCCGCCTCTGCCACGTGAGTCCCTCAACCTAGGTGCCTGACTGAGGACGAGGGTACGACACACCCCGGGGATCAGGGGCCTCAGGCTCCGGATCCTCCCCGGCTCCCCCGGCCCCCGGCGCCTTCCGCCCGGGCCGGCCCCGGCCCGGTTCCGGATCGGGCCCGGACACCCACCGGCCCGGACCCGGCCAGGCCCCGGACCCGGCCAGGCCCCGGGCCCGTGCTGTGCCCGGGAGGGACGCCCAGCGCGCCCGGCCCGTGCCTGGGCCGGACGGGAGGCCCTAGCCGCGCCGCTCCTGCTTCTGCTTGTCCTCCACACAGAGCGTGGCCCGGGGGAAGGCCTGCATCCGCGCCTTGCCGATCGGCTTGCCGCAGACCTCGCAGAGCCCGTAGGTCCCCGCGTCGAGCCTGGCGAGGGCGCGCTCGGTCTGGTCCAGGGTCTCCTGGGCGTGGGCCGCCAGGGACAGCTCGTGCTCCCTGGTGATGTTCTTCGTGCCGGTGTCCGCGTCGTCGTCACCGGCCCCGTCCCCGGAGTCGCGCATCAGTCCGGCCAGCGCCGCGCCCGACGCCTCCAGCTCGGTGCGCAGCCGCACGGCCTCACCGGTCAGCCCGGTCCGCGCCGCGTCGACCTCCTCCGGGGTCCAGGGGTCCTCCCCCGGCCTGACGGCCAGGTCTCCGGGCGCCGTCGCGACGCCTGCCCTGGCCGGGGGCACCGCGGTCGCGACGCCCTCTCCCGCAGCCGTGGTCCGGGCCGTGCTCTTCTTGGCTACCACCGTGTGGGCTCCTGTCTGCTCGGCGGCCCGGGCCGCCCCCATGGCCTTCTTCGACGTCTTCTCGGCTGCGCTCTTCTTCGCCGTGCTCTTCTTCGCCGTCCTCCTGACCGGCTTCTCCTGCTCCGTCTCCGGGCCGGTCTCCTCGCCCGCGCTCCCGGTCCTCTCCTCGGCAGCCGCAGCCGTGGATCTCGCGGACGCCGTTCTCGATCCGGCGGTCTTCTTCGCCACCATGGCCGCGGCCCCTTCACATATGGTGATCTTGCACGCGAATCGTGCTGGGACGATAAATCGACCCCAGCTCCGCGGCAACGGGGCACGCCGCCGGTCCGCCCCTCCCCGCGGCCGGCCGGTGACGCGCCTGCAACCGTTGTGCCCAGCTCCCCGCGCGGTAATCCGCTCCCGGACGTCCTCCGGGACTCCCTCCCTCCCGACTGGCCATTCGGGTGCAGGCCCCTCCCGCGGGCCGGCCGCTCCGAAACCGGTCGGCAGCCGCCCGTACGGGCCCGTACACTGGCCGCAGCGAGAGGCATGGATGGGACGAGTAGCGTCGTACGCAGCCAGGAGCGACCCGGGGACGGTGGGAGCCCGGGGGCGAGCGCGCCGTGAAGATCACCCCGGAGCCGCCGGAAGAAAGCTTTGGACCGTGGGCTCCCCCACGGGCGCAAGGCCGTTAGACCCGGCATCGCGCCCCAATGAGGGGGCCACGGGCGCGTGCCCGCGGCCAAGGAGGGTGGTACCGCGGGAGCTGATCCGGCTCTCGTCCCTCCGACGGAAGTGGAAGACGTCCGCCGGAGGAAGCCCGCACATGACATCGCCGCAGTACCGCCAGGTACCCGCCCAGGTCGACCTGCCCGCCCTCGAGCACGCCGTGCTCGACTTCTGGCGCGACAGCAAGGTCTTCACCAAGAGCCTCGAACAGTCCGAGGGCCGCCCCGAGTGGGTCTTCTACGAGGGTCCGCCGACCGCCAACGGCATGCCCGGGGCCCACCACATCGAGGCCCGCGTCTTCAAGGACGTCTTCCCGCGCTTCCGCACCATGCAGGGTTACCACGTCGGCCGCAAGGCCGGCTGGGACTGTCACGGCCTGCCGGTCGAGCTCGCGGTGGAGAAGGAGCTGGGCTTCAACGGCAAGAAGGACATCGAGGCCTACGGCATCGCCGAGTTCAACGCGAAGTGCCGTGAGTCCGTCACCCGCCACACCGACGCGTTCGCCGAGCTCACGACCCGTATGGGTTACTGGGTCGACCTCGATGACGCCTACCGCACGATGGACCCGGAGTACGTCGACTCCGTGTGGTGGTCGCTGAAGGAGATCTTCCGCAAGGACCTGCTGGTCCAGGACCACCGCGTCGCCCCCTGGTGCCCGCGCTGCGGCACCGGCCTCTCGGACCACGAGCTCGCCCAGGGGTACGAGACGGTCGTCGACCCCTCGGTCTTCGTGCGCTTCCCGCTGACGAGCGGGCCGCTGGCCGGCCAGGCCGCGCTGCTCGTCTGGACGACGACTCCCTGGACCCTGGTCTCCAACACCGCTGTCGCCGCGCACCCCGACGTCACCTACGTCGTCGCGACGGACGGCGCGGAGAAGCTGGTCGTGGCCCAGCCGCTGGCCGAGAAGGCGCTCGGCGAGGGCTGGGAGCTCACCGGGCAGTCCTTCACCGGCCGCGAGATGGAGCGCTGGACGTACGAACGCCCGTTCCAGCTGGTCGAGTTCCCGAGCGAGGCGCACTTCGTCGTCAACGCCGAGTACGTCACGACCGAGGACGGCACGGGCCTGGTCCACCAGTCCCCCGCGTTCGGCGCCGACGACCTCCAGGTCTGCCGTGCGTACGGCCTTCCGGTCGTCAACCCGGTCCGCCCCGACGGCACCTTCGAGGAGGGCCTCCCGCTGGTCGGCGGCGTCTTCTTCAAGAAGGCCGACGAGGCCCTCACCGAGGACCTGGCCGCGCGCGGCAGGCTCTTCCGCCACGTCCCGTACGAGCACAGCTACCCGCACTGCTGGCGCTGCCACACGGCCCTGCTGTACTACGCGCAGCCGTCCTGGTACATCCGCACGACGGCGGTCAAGGACCGGCTGCTCCAGGAGAACGAGAAGACCAACTGGTTCCCGGACTCCGTCAAGACCGGGCGCTTCGGCGACTGGCTGAACAACAACGTCGACTGGGCGCTCTCCCGCAACCGCTACTGGGGCACCCCGCTGCCCATCTGGCGCTGCGAGGACGGCCACCTGACCTGTGTCGGCTCCCGCGCCGAGCTCTCCGAGCTCACCGGCCGCGACCAGTCGGCCCTGGACCCGCACCGCCCGTTCATCGACGAGATCACGTTCACCTGCTCGCACGAGAGCTGCCAGCTGGAGGCGTACCGCGTCCCGGAGGTCATCGACGCCTGGTACGACTCGGGTTCGATGCCGTTCGCGCAGTGGGGCTACCCGTACAAGAACAAGGAGATCTTCGAGAGCCGCTATCCGGCGCAGTTCATCTCGGAGGCCATCGACCAGAAGCGCGGCTGGTTCTACACCCTGATGGCCGTCGGCACGCTGGTCTTCGACAAGTCCTCGTACGAGAACGTGGTGTGCCTCGGCCACATCCTCGCCGAGGACGGCCGGAAGATGTCCAAGCACCTGGGCAACATCCTCCAGCCGATCCCGCTGATGGACCAGCACGGTGCCGACGCGGTCCGCTGGTTCATGGCGGCGGGCGGCTCCCCGTGGGCGGCGCGCCGCGTGGGCCACGGCACGATCCAGGAGGTCGTCCGCAAGACGCTCCTCACGTACTGGAACACGGTGGCCTTCCAGGCCCTGTACGCCCGCACGTCGAAGTGGGCGCCGTCGGCGGCCGATCCGGCCCCCGCCGACCGCACGGTCCTGGACCGCTGGCTGCTGAGCGAGCTCGGAACCCTGGTGGAGGAGGTCACCGGGGCTCTGGAGGGCTACGACACCCAGCGCGCCGGCAAGCTGCTCTCGGCGTTCGTCGACGACCTGTCCAACTGGTACGTCCGCCGCTCGCGCCGCCGCTTCTGGCAGGGCGACAAGGCGGCGCTGCGCACACTGCACGAGGTCGTGGAGACGGTCACCCGGCTGATGGCCCCGCTGACCCCGTTCATCACGGAGCGGGTCTGGCAGGACCTGATCGCCCCCGTCGACCCGGACGCCCCGGAGTCGGTGCACCTGTCCGACTGGCCGAAGGCGGACCCGGCGTCGATCGACCCGGCGCTGTCCTCACAGATGGCACTGGTGCGCCGCCTGGTGGAGCTCGGCCGGGCCACGCGCGCCGAATCGGGGGTCAAGACCCGGCAGCCGCTGTCGCGGGCCCTGGTCGCGGCTGCGGGCTTCGAGTCGCTCACGCCCGAGCTGCGCGCCCAGATCACGGAGGAGCTGAACGTCTCCTCCCTGGCCTCCCTCTCGGAAGTCGGCGGGTCGCTGGTCGACACCACGGCGAAGGCGAACTTCCGCGCGCTCGGCAAGCGGTTCGGCAAGGGGGTCCAGGCGGTGGCCAAGGCCGTCGCGAACGCCGACGCCGCCGCGCTCGGCCTGGCACTGCGCGAGGGCACGGCCTCGGTGGAGGTCGACGGCGAGCAGATCACTCTCGCCCCCGACGAGGTCATCATCACGGAGACCCCGCGCGAGGGCTGGTCGGTGGCGTCCGACTCGGGCGCGACGGTCGCCCTGGACCTGGAGATCACCCCGGAACTGCGGGCGGCCGGGCTCGCCCGTGACGCGATCCGGCTGATCCAGGAGGCACGCAAGAACAGCGGCCTGGACGTGGCGGACCGGATCGCGGTCCGCTGGACATCGTCCTCGCCCGCGACGGCCGAGGCCCTGACCGCACACGCGACCCTCATCTCGGACGAGGTCCTGGCCCTGGACTACGCGCAGGGTGAGGCGGACGACACGTACGGCACCCCGTTCGAGGACGAGGGCCTGGCCCTCACCTTCCGTCTCCGCAAGACGGAGCGGTAACCCGCATCACACCCCGAGGGCCCGGCCGGACACGTTCCGGCCGGGCCCTCTGCTGTCCCCTGCCCGAGCCCGGCAGCTCTGCCCGATTCCCAGGCCCGCCATTCCAGCCTCACCGGAATCCATCCTCTCCGGCGTTCGAGGAGCGGGGGCACGGGGGCGGAGCTCCCGGTTCGGGAAGGGGCGGGCAGGGGACAGGCCCCCGCGCAGCGGCCCCGCCCTCGCCCCGCTCCCTCCGACGCCGGCCACGGCAAAAGGGCCGGGCCCCGGGAAATCCCGGGGCCCGGCCCTCTGCCTGCCGACGGCTACGCGCTCAGCGAGCGCGAACCGCTCAGTTGTCGTCCTCGTCGATCAGGAACCCGCGCATCGGCGACGGAGCCTGCTGCATCGGCTGCGGCGCCTGCGGCCGCACCGGCGCCATCGGCTGCGTCATCGCGGGCGCCATCTGCTGCTGACCGCCGCCGTACGACGGTCCACCGCCCATCGACTGGTTGCCGCTGCCCATCTGCTGGCTGCCGTGACCACCGTGGTTACCGCCCATGGTGTGTCCCATCGCACCCGCACCGGCCGGAGCCAGCGAGGGCGACGGCGGCAGCGAAGCGGCGGCGGGGGTACGCGGCGGAGCCAGCGAGTCGTCGGCCTGGGTCTCCAGCTGACGCAGCTGGCTCTCCAGGTAGGACTTCAGACGGGTCCGGTACTCGCGCTCGAAGCCGCGCAGGTCCTCGACCTTGCGCTCCAGCGTCGCGCGGGCCGACTCCAGCGAGCCCATCGCCACGCGGTGCTTCTCCTGCGCGTCCCGCTCCAGGGCGTCCGCCTTGGCCCGGGCGTCACGCTCAAGGCCCTCGGCACGGCTGCGCGCCTCGCCGACGATCTTGTTGGCCTCGGAACGGGCCTCCGCGATCGCCTGGTCAGCGGTCTGCTGGGCAAGGGAGAGGACACGGGCGGCGCTGTCACCGCCAGGACCCTGGCCGGGCTGCTGCATCTGATGCTGCTGCATCTGCTGCTGCTGCATCTGCTGCTGCGGGGCGTGACCACCCATGGGGCCGCCCATCGGGCCGCCCATGGGACCGCCCTGCATCGGGCCGGGGCCGTGCGGGCCCTGCGGACCGGGACCGTGACCGCCCTGCGGGCCATGGCCGCTGGGACCGGCAGGCAGCTGCGGAGCGCCACCGGGCAGCTGGGGGGGACCCATCTGCGGGGGCTGCTGCTGCACCGGCGGACCAGATATGGCAGCGGGCACCGGGGCCCCTGGCCGGTCCTGCTGCTCCGGCGGTTTACGCATCCCCTGCTGCTGCTGGTTCTGCGCGGCCGCACGGGTCGCGGCGGCCAGCTTGGCGCGCAGGTCCTCGTTCTCACGCAGCAGACGGGTCAGTTCCGACTCGACCTCGTCGAGGAAGGCATCGACCTCGTCCTCGTCATAGCCTTCTCGGAGGCGGACGGTCGTGAACTGCTTGTTCCGCACGTCCTCGGGGGTCAGCGGCATCTCTTCTTCACCTCTACGTAGTCGTCGGCAGTCGGCAAGACCGTATCGTTCACACGCTGCTCGCTAGCTTGCCCACGAGACTGAGCAGAATGTAAACGATGATCATCAGAACGAAGAAGGACAGGTCAAGTGCCACGCCCCCGAGACGCAACGGCGGTATGAACCGCCGCAGAAGCTTCAACGGTGGATCCGTGACAGTGTAAGTGCCCTCGAGAACGACCACCATCGCCTTGCCTGGCTGCCATGAACGTGCGAACTGGAAGACATAGTCCATGACCAGCCGGAAGATCAGCACGATGAGGAAACACATCAGCGCGATATAGACCACATCCAGTGCGACGCCCATGTCCCGCGCTTCCCTCTCCCCTGGCTTTCACAGCCCGGCCTCCCGGCCGGGTTCGTTCCCGGTGTTCTCAGCTCTGGTTGAAGAACCCGCCCTCTGCGATGCGGGCCTTGTCCTCCGCCGTGACATCGACGTTAGCAGGCGACAACAGGAACACCTTCTGTGTCACACGCTCAATGCTGCCATGGAGACCGAAGACGAGTCCCGCGGCAAAGTCGACAAGTCGCTTCGCATCGGTGTCGTCCATCTCCGTGAGATTCATGATCACCGGAGTGCCCTCACGGAAGTGTTCCCCGATGGTACGGGCCTCGTTGTAGGTCCTGGGGTGCAGCGTGGTGATCCTGTAGGGCTCACGCTCGGACACGACCTTGGGCATGATCACCGGTGCGTTCTTCTCCAAGTTCGGGCGGTCAGGTGTGATGGATGCCACGGGAGCGATTCGGGCGGGTCGTCCGCTTTCCGCCGGGAGCTGAACCGGTTCCCGTGGTGCGGGCGGCTGCACGGCTCGTACCGGTTCGTCCCGCTCCCGCTCCACCGGATGCACGGGCTGGTGCCGCCTCCGGTCCCGCTCGGGCTCAAGCTCGGGTTCGAATTCGTCATCGGGGTCGAACCCCGGGCCGTCGTACCCATCGTCCTCCACGAGGCCGAGGTAGACCGCCATCTTGCGCATCGCGCCGGCCATGCTCCGAGTCCTCCGCTCTGTGGTGGATCGGCATTCGTGTCACCAAGTGCCCGAGATCCACTCCGGCCTGCCCGCTTCGAGCGGGAATGACCATATTTTCTGCTGTGGTCCGACTTGCTTCGCGACGTTACCCGAGCCGGGGACGGTCTCCGAGTACTGCCGTACCGATGCGTACATGTGTCGCCCCGGCCGCGACCGCGTCCTCAAGATCCGCGCTCATCCCGGCAGAGACCATGTTCGCAGCCGGATGGTTCCCGCGCAGGCGGGATGAGAATTCCATCAGCCGGTCGAACGCCGCCCGCTGCCGGCCGGCATAAGGACCGGCGAGCGGGGCGACGGTCATCAGGCCGTCGAGCCTGAGTCCCTCCGCCGCCTCCACCGACGCGGCCAGTTCCTCGACCGCGTCCGGTGCGACGCCGCCCCGGTCCCCGCGCTCGCCGCTCTCCGCGTCGAGTGCGACCTGGATGAGGCAGCCGAGTTCACGCCCGCCCTTGACCGCCGCCGCCGAGAGCGCGGTGACCAGTTTCACCCGGTCCACCGACTGCACCACATCGGCATAATCGGTCACGGAGCGGACTTTGTTCGTCTGCAACTGCCCGACAAAATGCCATGTGAGCGAAAGATCCGCACAAGCCGCAGCTTTCGGCGCCGCGTCCTGGTCGCGGTTCTCCGCGACGTGCCGCACACCCAGTTCGTGCAGAATGCGCACGTCGCTCGCGGGGTAGGTCTTGGTGACCACGACGAGGGTCACTTCTTCCCGTGCGCGGCCGGCCGACGCACAGGCGGAAGCAATGCGCTCCTCCACCTGTGCCAGGTTCGCCGCGAGTTGTGTCCTGCGATCCGTCATGCCCTATCAGTCCAACCAGACATATCCGGCGATCCGACCCGTGGTGCGGTCGCGGCGGTACGAGAAATGGTCGCCGGATTCCAGGGTGCAGAACGGCGAGCTGTGCCGGTCGCCGACACCGAGCTCGTCGAGCTGGGCGTGGACCCCGGCCGTGACGTCCACCGCGGGTGTTCCCCAACTGGTCTGCGACCACGCCGCCGGGACGACTCCGGCGACATCCGCCCGCATCTGCTCCGGCACCTCGTAGCACCGCCCGCAGACGGCCGGCCCGGTGTGCGCGGTGATCCGGGACGGTTCCGCGCCGAGTGCGGTCATGGCCTCGACCGTGGCCGGGACGACTCCCGCGACCAGACCGGGCCGTCCCGCGTGGGCGGCCGCGACGACCCCGGCCACCGGATCGGCGAGCAGCACCGGTGTGCAGTCGGCGGTGAGCACCGCGAGCGGGAGCCCGCGCCGCGCCGTCACCACCGCGTCCACGGCGGGAAGGCCCGAGGCGGGGCGGTCGCCCCAGGGGCTGTCGACCACGGCCACGTCGCGCCCGTGCACCTGGTTCATCCAGACCACCCGGGCCGGGTCGAGACCGAGGGAACGGGCGGCGCGCGCACGGTTGGTGCGGACGGCGGCGGGGTCGTCGCCGACCGCACCGCCGAGGTTGAGCTCCTCGTACGGAACGGCGCTCACTCCGCCCCACCTGTCGGTGAAGGCGAAATGGGCGCCGCCCGGCGAGGACTCCGCGGTTTTCACCGCGTGCTGCGGACCTATCACTTCAAGAAGTCCGGTACGTCCAGCTCTTCGGCCTGGGTGTCCTGGTAGGGACGGGCCGTCGGGACGTGCGGCGGGGAGACCGGCGGCAGCGAGGTCTCGTTCGCCACCGGCGCCGGCTCGGCCGGCGCCTGGGGCTCCTCGCGCGGGGGCACGGAGCCCAGCCCGCCTGCCGGGCGCGCCGGTTCGGCGGTCCGGGACGGCGGAGCCGGCTCCTCGCGCTTGGCACTCGACCCGAGGACGTTCTCCCGGCGGGCCGGCGGCTGTCCGCCGTCGAAGCCCGCGGCGATGACGGTGACCCGCACCTCGTCGCCCAGCGCGTCGTCGATGACCGCGCCGAAGATGATGTTCGCCTCCGGGTGGGCCGCCTCGCTCACCAGCTGGGCGGCCTCGTTGATCTCGAAGAGACCGAGGTCGCTGCCGCCGGAGATGGAGAGCAGGACGCCACGGGCGCCGTCGATGGACGCCTCCAGGAGCGGCGAGGAGATCGCCATCTCCGCGGCGGCCACCGCCCGGTCGTCGCCGCGTGCGGAGCCGATGCCCATGAGTGCCGATCCGGCCTCGGACATGACCGACTTGACGTCGGCGAAGTCGAGGTTGATCAGGCCCGGGGTCGTGATGAGGTCGGTGATGCCCTGGACACCCGAGAGCAGCACCTGGTCGGCCGACTTGAACGCGTCGAGCACGCTGACCTGCCGGTCCGAGATGGACAGCAGCCGGTCGTTGGGAATGACGATGAGGGTGTCGACCTCTTCGCGGAGCTCGGCGATGCCGTCCTCCGCCTGGTTCGCGCGCCGCCGGCCCTCGAAGGTGAACGGGCGGGTGACCACACCGATCGTCAGGGCGCCCAGCGAGCGCGCGATGTTGGCGACGACGGGTGCGCCGCCGGTGCCGGTGCCACCGCCCTCCCCGGCGGTGACGAAGACCATGTCGGCCCCCTTGAGGACCTCCTCGATCTCCTCACGGTGGTCCTCTGCCGCCTTACGACCGACGGCCGGGTTCGCCCCGGCGCCGAGGCCGCGGGTGAGTTCACGGCCGACGTCGAGCTTGACGTCGGCGTCGCTCATCAACAGTGCTTGCGCATCGGTGTTGATCGCGATGAACTCGACACCCTTGAGACCGACCTCGATCATTCGGTTGATGGCATTGACACCACCGCCGCCGACACCGATGACCTTGATGACTGCGAGGTAGTTCTGCGGTGCTGCCACGTCGAAGGCCTCTCGCCTCGAGTTACGTGTCGTCGCTTGGCGGTGATTCCGCCGCGACGACGGATGCCGATTGGGTCGGTCCGGACGCCGACCCAAACCCTAACGTTGAAGTTTAGGGTTACCAGTGTGTCTGCTTCTTGGACTCTTCCGAACAGGACACTAAGTCGACAAGTGGCGCACGTTCAACGAACACGCCGAACCTCCCGTTTTTCTTTTCACCCTATGTGATCATCCATAGCGGTGACCAACCAGGGGTCTGGCCAGGCCAAACGTGCGTCAACTCTTCGACACCGCAGGGGCCGTGGGAGCACTCACATCGAAGTGTCCCGCTTTGGGGGACGCCTTCATCAGAGCGGTGAGCACCCGCGCCTTGACCGGCCCCTCCTCACTGCTGCCCCACATCACGGTGCGCCCCCGGCTCAGTTCCAGAACGGTGGAGTCGTACGAGGTGACGCGCACGACTTCGGTCTCCTCGGCCACCTTCCCCGGAAGGTCCCCCGCGACACCGACCGCTTCCCGCAGCAGACGGTCACTGCCGAAGCGGCGCAGACTCTCCGACCGGCCGGGCGTCAGCTCCAGGAGCGGAACATGCGGGGGCGCTTTGTCAACAGTTGCGAAACGTACGCCCTTCGCGTCCACTTCGACAAATTTTTTGCCCTTTTGCACCAACAAGACCGGTTTGCGTTCCGTCACTTCGAGACTGATCTCGTGCGGCCATGACCGCACGACGTCCACGGAGTCGATGCGAGGCAGCTTCCTGCGCAGCCTGTCCGCGATCGCGTCGGTGTCCACGGAGACCAGCGGGGACCCGACGGGGGCCGCCGCGGCAGCCTCCACCTCGCTCCGGGTCAGGACGCCGGTGCCGGTGGTCGTCACCCGCTCCAGCCGCAGCCAGGACGAGCCGTAGAGCAACCAGACCGTGGCCGCGGCTGCCAGCACGAGACCGGCCGCGGCCAGAACCAGCCGGGTACGGCCCGAGAGGCGTCGCCCCTCGGGGCCGGTGTGCGGCGGGCGGGCCGGGGTGTCGGTCCGCCCGGCCTCGCCGCGCCGGGCGGTCGTCGGTCCGGCCACGCTCTCTCCTTCGCCGGACCCGGGGCACACGCCCCGGGTCCGTACCGCCTCACGCCTGGCGGCGTGAGGCAATCGCCTCGTACACCATGCCGACGAGCAGGTCGTCGGCGTCCCGTCGCCCGAACTCCGCGGCGGCACGGGACATCTCGTACAGCCGGTGCGGATCCGAGAGCACCGGAAGGACGTTGCCCTGCACCCACTCCGGGGTGAGCGCCGCGTCGTCCACCAGCAGACCACCGCCGGCGTTGACCACCGGCTGGGCGTTCAGCCGCTGTTCGCCGTTGCCGATCGGCAACGGGACGTAGGCGGCGGGCAGCCCGACGGCGGAGAGTTCGGCGACGGTCATCGCACCGGCACGGCAGAGCATCATGTCGGCCGCGGCGTACGCGAGATCCATCCGGTCCACGTACGGTACCGGGATGTAGGGCGGCATCCCGGGCATGTTGTCGATGTGCGGCAATTCGTTCTTCGGGCCGACCACGTGCAGGATCTGGATTCCGGACCGCTGGAGCAGCGGTGCGATCCTCGTGACCACCTCGTTGAGGTGGCGGGCGCCCTGCGAACCGCCGGAGACCAGCAGCGTCGGGAGGTTGGGGTCGAGGCCGAAGGCCGCGCGCGCCTCCGGGCGGACCCGGGCCCTGTCGAGGGTGGCGATGGTCCGGCGCAGCGGGATGCCGATGTAGCGGGCGTCACGCAGCTTGCTGTCCGGGGTGGAGACGGCGACCCCGTGGGCGTAGCGCGATCCGATCTTGTTGGCCAGGCCCGGCCTGGCATTGGCCTCATGGACGACGATCGGCACCCCGGCGCGCTTGGCCGCGAGGTAGCCGGGCAGGGC
>NZ_DATMVN010000409.1:0-13297 GCF_035563135.1 Streptomyces sp. | reverse complement strand
GAGGCCGCCGCCAAGCGCTCCCGGGCAGCCGCGGACGATGCGCAGGCCGCGAAGCTGCGGGCGGACGCCGCGGTGCGCACCGCCACCAGTGCCGCCGCCGACGCCATCGACGCCTCCGAGCACGCCTCGGCCGAGGCCGCGTTGTCGGTCGAGGCAGCCGACGAGGCAGAAGCAAAGGCGAAGACGGCCAAGGCCGAGGCGGACGCGGCCAAGGCCGAGGCCGACAAGGCCACCGCCGCCTCGGCGAAGGCGGCCGGGTTCGCCTATGTCACCGCGCAGGCGGCGGTGGATGCCGGGAACTCGGCCGCGCAGGTCGCGGCTCCCGCGAACGACGCGATCCAGCTCGGCTCGCCGTACGTCACCAAGGACTCCGCCGCTTCTCTGGTGGTCCTGTCCGGCCAGGCGGCGAAGACCATCGCCGAGCAGCAGAAGGCCGTCGCGGACGCCCACGCCGCCAACGCGGCCGAGGAAGCGGCGGCCGCCCAGACCATCGCCGACCAGGCACAGGGCGATGCCAAGGCCGCCTACCAGCACGCGGCGAACGCCGCCAAGCACGCCGCGGACGCCCGTGGCTACTCGAAGGAGGCACTGACCTACGCGGCCGCTGCGGCGACCGCCGCGGCGAAGGCGCAGCAGTCACTGGCCCGCACCATCGAGTACGGCCGGCAGGCCACGGCCGACGCGGAGGCCGCCGACAAGGCCGCCGGCCGCGCCGAAGGCTACGCCGAAGCCGCCCGCACCTCCGCCGACGCCGCCGCTCTCGATGCCGACGCCGCCCGTGCGGCCGCAGACCGGGCGGAGGAATCCGCCGACCAGGCCAGAGCCGCAGCCGAGCGGGCCGACGCCGCCGCGACGGCTGCGGAGGAAGCAGCCAAGGACGCCCAGGCGTACGCCGAGTCCGCCCAGGAAGCCGCGACGCAGGCCGAGAACGCCGCGAACACCCAGCAGATCGAAACCGGAACGGTCCCTGACGAGGCCGGCGGACTCATCGGTGGCGTGTTCTACGTCATCGACCACATCGAACAGGTCGGCGAACCGAAGGTCCTGGAGAAGACCGAGGGCTGCGACGGCTGGTGGGACCAGCTCGCCTACGACGGCGACTGCACGATGACCCAGAAGATCGGATACAAGGCCGATCTCGACCTGTACCTGTGCACCACGGAGGTATGGGAGAACTCGTGCTTCTCCGGGGACACGCTGTACCTGGGCGAGCACAAGACGGAGACGCAGTACACCGAGGTCACGCACACCATCACGATCGCGGAGTACCAGCAGGGCGTCGATCCCATCGACATCCTCTTCGGCAGCTGGATCCGATGCGCCCAGAAGCTCACCCCCGGCGGTGAGAACGGGAGCTGGGGCGGTTGTGCCTGGGCCGTGGTGGATGTGGCGTCACTGTTCGCCGGCAAGATCATCCGCCCCATCGCAGACGCCGTCAGGGCGGCGGACGCCGCAGCCAGGACCGGGATCGGCTTCATCGACGCGCTCAACGCGCTCCGTACCTTCGGTCTGGCCGACGATGTCGTCGCTCGAATCGGGTACCGGGTGATGGACGAGTTCGTCGAGTTCTGCACACGGGCGAGCAAGCGCTTCGCCGCGCCGGCGTCTGTGACTGGCGATGGATGCAGCGGTTTGATCCGCTACAACAGCGACGAACTGAGCCGAATGGCTTACCAGTTCAGGACCGAAGCCGGCTTCTACGGAGCACAGCACAATGTTGCCGTAGCCAGGGTGCCAGGATGGAACGACCCCAAGACCGGGGATCTCGTCGTTGCGAGCAGCAAGTTCTCCGGTCACTCGGAGACCGCGATCTTGGACATGCTGAAAGCAAAGAAGATCGATCCTCGCGAAATCACCGCTCTTTACACCGAGCGACAGCCCTGTGGGGACTGTGCCTCCGAGTTGGCCGCCGCACTCAAGGGGGGCACACCTGTCACCTGGTCGGTCCCCTACTACGCCGGCATCGAAGGTCCGGCCAAACAGCTTCTGGCAGAATACGTCAAGCGAGCTGGCGGCGGTCGCTTGGCGCGCTCGTCGGCAGGCCGACAGCAGGAGGGGGAGTAAGGGAGGCATGAGCGAGCACAGATTCGATCTGCCGCTGAAAGCCACGCCGGATACCATCGGTCAGCGCGAGGAACTGGCCGATGAAGCCTGCCACGCACTGGTCCGGGCGGGTATCCCTGTTTACCGAGGGAACCCCGAAGAGGATTCCGTGGACAGACCCGGTGCGAATGTCCAGGTGGACCCTCTCGCCGACGGCGGTGTTCTGGTGGAATGGAACACTCAGGCGGAACTGGCGACCGCAGCTGTGAGCCTTCTGGAAAGTGGGGTTGATCCTTTGAATCTGCCCCACGCGATCCGCCACTACCAAACCGTGCAAATCTGTATGCGGGACGCCATTCTGGGCATCCTCGTCTCAGCGGGATTCCACGTGGAGGAAGCGGACGCACACAGCTACGGAAATGCGGTTCACGTAAAGGGATTCATGCCCTGATTCCGCCCTTCAGGCCCCGGCGGCGCCGAGCTGTGCAGCGCCGCCGGGGCCTGATGCCGACGTGCTACCGCCAGTCAGATGCTGTAGCGGCGATCGTGGGCTGACAAGCCGTTCCTCAACCGGTGTGGGAATGCGCGGGGCGAACCGAACAGAGTTCCCGGTCGGTGATCTTTTGGTGGACGCGGTGTGAAGGCAGGGCCTCTTGGTGATCCGGGGGAGCGATCCCCTCTGCGTCGGAGACCACGAACACCTTCACCCGCCGCCGGCCGACGTGGTGTGCCGGAGCTCGATCCCGGGATCCAGCTGGAGCCCCTGCTGCCCCTGTCGAGCGGGGAGGAGATCGGCACGAGCGCCGGGACCGCGAATGCTTGGCGAAAGCGCAACGGCACCTGGTGAAAAAGGCCGAGGGAGGCGGCGCCGGCCGGGCCGAGGACCGCCGTAAGGTTGCTAAAATCCATGCCCGGATTGTCGACCGGTGCCGGGATTGCTTGCGCAAGATCACTACCCGGCTCGTTCGTGAGAACCACATGGTCGTGATCGAGGACCTGACCGTGCGCAACACGGTCAAGAACCGGAGGCTCTCCCGTGCCATCAGTGACGCGGCGTGGTCGGAGTTCCGCAGCATGCTGGAGTACAAAACCGCCTGGTACGGGCGGGAAGTGATCGTTGTGAACCGCTTCTTCCTCCCGGCCCAGCTGTGCTCCCACTGCGGGACCCTTGCCAGGAGTGTGCCGCTGCACGTCCGTACGTGGACATGCGAGGGCTGCGGTGTGAGGCATGCCCGTGACAGAAATGCGTCGAACAGCCTTCTGGCCACCGGGCTGGCGGTGGCGGTGTGCGGAGCTGGTGCAAGACCTCAACGGAACGCTCCGGGCGGGCAGTCGGCTGCGAAGCAGGAGACTCCCACGGCGCGAGCCGTGGAAGTCTCCCTCGCTCACGGGGGAGAGGAAGCCAGGGACGAGGAGTTCCGCTCGCTGACGGACCGGCTCGGGGACGAGGCCGGTGAGCCGGAGGTCTTCCACCGGCTGCTCGCCACCGAGGACGACGAGGAACTGGCCCGGGTCCTCGTCGAGCGAGGACGCCCGCTGTGGGCGCGGGAGATCGCGGCGTTCCGGCTGGGCTGCCGGGGCGACCGCCGGGCCTTCGAGGCGTTGGTCCTCCTCCTCAACCACCGCGACCCCGAACGCTGTGTGTCGGCCGCGCACGCACTCCTGCTCCTCGGCGACCCCCGGACCCCCAGAGCGGCGGCCGCGCTCGCCACCAACAGCCTGCGGACGGCCTACGCCCTGCACCCGGTGCGGCTGCTGACCACCCTGCGCGCCCCCGAATCGGTGCCTGCCCTGGTCAGCACGCTGCACCGATTGCTGGCCCCCGACGAGCCGCACTGGCGGGTCGCACTCGCCTGCGTCGAGGGGCTGGGCAGCCTGGGAGACGACAGGGCGCGCCCGGTCCTGGAGGCCGCCCTCCCGCACCCCCGCCTCGGCGCGGCGGCGGCGGAGGCGCTCAGCCGGCTGTCTGCGGCCTGAGCGCCGCTGAAGGCCGCCCCTGCTTCCGCAGCAGCGCTGTACGCGGCTCTGCCGCCCTGCCTACGCCTCCCGAACCCCGCACCGAGGGCGCGCCGCACACCGGCGGAGCACCAGTGAGGTCCGTTCCTCGTCCGGCAGGCAGACCGCAGTGGTTCGGAGCCGACGCGTGACGTGACACCCCAGCGGGTGGCCAGGCGCTCACCGGCCAGGGACCGGGCGAGGCGGGCCGGGCGGCGCCTCAGCCCCATGTGGTCAACTCGGCCACGAAGTCTTCGTACGAGCGGTTCCTGCCCTGTGGTTCGGCGAGCAGTCCCCGCTCGTACGCGGCCTTCGCGATCAGCGCGCCGTCGCTCTCGCGGAAGGTGGGGGAGCCGAGCTTGCTCTTCAGCGTCTCCTTGGGGTCCTTGAGCATCCCCGTGTCGTTCCCGCGCAGCTGGGCCGGCACCTTCCAGCGTGGGCGGACGTGCGGGAACGCGGCAGGGAAGAGGAGCAGCCATGCTTCCGACTCCCAGGCGGCCAGAGCGAGTGCTGCATCGCAAGGGCTCTGACGCGCGAGCTCTTCGGACAGCGTCTTGCGTACGGTGCGGTAGCGGTTGTCCGTGAAGCCGTCCAGGTCTTCGTGGACGGCCAGACCGACCAGCGGGCCGCGCTGCTGGAGCGCCTTCCCCTTGGCCTTGCCGATCAGTGTGCTCACCGCTGTGGAAAGTTCGCGTCCGGTCTTCTTCTTCAAGCGCACCGGGTCGTTGATGCGCACGAGCTTGGCCGAGCCCAGGTTCGGGTGGTGCTGGCGGATGATGGACGCCAGGATGTCGCAGTCGTTGGCATCCTCACCCGCGAGCACGATGACGCCTCGGCCCTGGCGGGGGATGAGCAGTGCCTTACGGCTCACAGTTCACCGCCGGTGAGGTCGCCTCCGAGCACTCCGGAGAACCACAGTTCGCCGAGTGGCTGGTCACCGGATTCCTCGACGATGGCGTGCACCTCGTCCGTGGTGAGAGCCGGGATGATCGAGGCCCCTTCCTCGTCACGGTCACAGACGATGAACTCCTCCGGTTCCAGCCGGTCCACCAGTGCGGGGGAGTGGGTGGCGACGAGGAACTGGCTGCGGGTGGAGGCCTCGCGGAGTCGTTCCACGATCAGTTCCAGGGCCTGGGGGTGCAGGCCGTGGTCGATCTCCTCCACACAGGTGAGGGCCGGCGGGTCCGGGTCGTAGAGCATGGCGAGGAGGCCGAGCAGGCGGACGGTCCCGTACGAGGCGTCGGCGAGCGGAGTGGGCCGGCGCAGGCCCCGTTCGTGGAGGATCACCGTCACCTGGTCGGCGGAGCCGCCGAGCCTGGCGAACTCGATGTCGTCGAGCTGCGGCAGTACGGTCCGGGCGTCAGCTACCAGGTCCTGCCAGGTCTCCTCCGTGGAGCTGAGGTAGTAGAGGAACTCCGCGAGGTTGTCCGCGTCGGGTGAGAGATCGAAGAAGCGACTGCGGCGGAGGCGGGCAGGGAGTCGTGCGGCGGGTACGTCGACGTCGAACACGCGGAATGCGGACAGCTGTTGAGCGACCTTGGACACCTCTTCGCCACCGTCCGAGCTTGCCAGGCGCGGCAGGGTCGACAGGCCACTGCTCAGCCGTTGGATACCGAAGCTGCCGCTGTCGGACTCCTTCCCGGCCCGCTTGTCGACGACTTTGGCTTCCTCGCCGGAGACGGTGATACGACGACCGCGCCCCTGGGTGCGCTTGAACTGGAAGCTCTCGATGCGGGAAAGGCTGTAGGCGTCGTCGCTGCTGCGGAGCTTGCGGCGGCGGACGGTGAGGTCGTACTCGTCGGGTGCGTTGACGCTCGCGTGAGTCGTCCAGGTCGCCTTGAGGCGGATCGTCATGGAGGTGGGCGGCTTCGGTCCACCCCAGAACGCGACCTCGTCGAAGCCGCCCCGTGCGTCCAGGGCGGGCTGGAGGTCGGTCCGGATGATGTCCGAGAGCAGGTCGAAGACCTTCAGCAGGTTGGACTTGCCGACCCCGTTCGGCCCCACCAGGACGGTGAGAGGGCCGAGAGGGACGGTCACGTCACGGAGGCTGCGGAAGTTCTCCACGTGAAGTTCGAGCAAACGGCCGGGCATGGTCGCGAACCTATCGGGTGAGTGAGGCAGCGGTCATGCCATTCCGGGACGGAGGCGCTTTCGGGGATGAGCGCCGGCTCGGGCGGGGACCCTCGGCCTGCGGCGATCTCGGCGGGGGCAGTCGCCGAGGGTCATGCCGCGGATGTGCACGCCGGGGGCGTACGCGGGAGTGGGCCGTGTGGTCACGCGCTCCATCCTGGCGTACGCCCCCGGCACGGGGCCCGTTGTTTCTCAGCCGCGGAAACCGAGCAGGCCGTGCAGCGTCTTCCCTCTCATGTCGGCGCCCGCCTTTGTGGCCGGAGCGGGCTTCGGCTCCGGAAGCGCGGCGCAGACCGCGTCCACCCCGCTGCCGCCGCCGCTCGGCAGGGTGCCGTCGGTGAGGTAGGCCACGAGATGGGCGTCCAGGCAGTCGTTGCCGCTCAGTGTGATGCCGTGGTTGCCGCCGCCCTGCTCGACGACGAGGCCGGAACCCTTGAGTTGGCGGCTCATGGTGACTCCGCCCTCGTAGGGTGTGGCCGCGTCGTCGGTGGCCTGGAGGACCAGGGCCGGCGGGATCCTGTCGTTGGCGACCCGCACGGGCTCCAGCGGCTCCACGGGCCAGTCGGCGCACGGAGCGTTGTACCAGGTGTTGTTCCATGACATGAAGGGCGCCTTGCGGTGCGCCTGCCAGGTGTCGTTGCGCCAGGTGCTCCAGTTCCGGGGCCAGCCGGCATCACGGCACTGCACGGCCGTGTAGACGGAGTACCCGTTGTCGCCGCTCCTGTCGACTGCGGCGAAGTCCTCGTACGCGGCGGCGAGGGCCTCCTGGTCCCCGTCGTTCACATACGCCGCGAACGCCTCGGCGAGACGCGGCCAGTAGCCGTTGTAGTAGCCGCCCGGGATGAAGGTGTCCTCCAGCTCGCCGGGCCCGACCTTGCCGGCCGCGGGCCGTTTCTTCACGGCGTCGCGCATCCGGTACCACGCGGCTTCCACCGCGGCCGGGTCGCTGCCGAGCCCGTACGTGGCGTCGTTCCTCGCGACCCACGCGGCGAAGGCCTTGTGGCGGGCGTCGAACGCGTGGTCCTGGCCGAGGTTGTCCTCGTACCAGACGCCGTCCGGGTCGACGGCGGAGTCCAGCACCAGACGGCGTACGCGCTCGGGGAACAGCTTGGCGTAGACCGCGCCCAGGTAGGTGCCGTAGGAGTAGCCGAAGTAGTTGATCCGCGGCGCTCCGAGGGCCCGGCGGATGACGTCGAGGTCCTTCGCGGCGCTGACGGTGTCCATGTACGGCAGCAGGGCGCCGTGCTTCTCGCCGCAGGCAGCGGCGAACGACGCGGCCCGGTTGCGCGCGGTCGTCTCCGCCTCGTAGGAGTCCGGCACGGTGTCGGGGCGTACGGGCGCGAAGTACTTCGGCACGCAGTCCAGGGCGGGGGTGCTCTTCCCGACGCCGCGCGGGTCGAATCCGATCACGTCGTACTGCGCGGCGAGTTTCGCGGGCAGCGAGGACGCCACGAAGCCTGCCATGGACAGCCCGCTGCCGCCCGGGCCGCCGGGGTTGACCAGCAGCGGACCCTGCGAGGTCTTCGCCGTGTGCGGGATCCGGGACAGGGCGAGGGTGACCTGCCGGCCCGACGGGTCGTCATGGTCGAGCGGTGCGCGGACGGTCGAGCACTGCAGGGCCGGATACGACTTCGTCCCGCAGCCGGTCCACTTGAGCGGCGCGGCGGCCGGACCCACGCCGGCGGACGCGGTGGGCGGTGCGGACGCGGTGGACGGTGCGGCTGTCACCAGGCCCGCGACCGTGGCGCCGACGGCGATCAGAATTCCTGCACGCTTCGTCATAAGGCCTTCCGTGGTCGGGCGATGCGGCTGTGGATGGCACAGCCCCCGCCGCATGCTTCCCGGATCCGGGCGTGGAAGGACACAGGGCGTCGAGAGTTGACCCGTTCGGGGCCGGAGGGGGACGGCGCGGTCGGAGCAGGGTCAGCTGCGTGGGGCCGGGCATGTGGCCGTCCTTGGTGCCAGGGCCCCGGCTCCCCGGCACTCCCAGGGGATTCCGTCTCCTGGATCTGCCGGGCGACCCCGACGCAAGCTGACCGCCTGGGAACGTTCCTATATGCCTCCGATGGCTTCCCGTCGTCGAGGGCATCCTGTGTTCACGCTGCCTCGATCGCCCGGCGCAATGCGTCTTTGTGCTCCCAGGACCAAGGGGCATCACGCAGTTCGTCCGGCAATCCGGCGAGACCGGTTCGCAAGTGGTCCGCCGCCTCGCTGTACCTTCCCAGCGCGAGAGTGCAAAGGCCCATATTGAGCCGGTTGAATGCGGGCGTGAGCCAATAGGCAGTCTCGGGCGGGGGGATCGTGGCGGCTGCGTCCATGAGTTTTTCGGCGTCGTCCACCATGCGCAGTGCTGCGCCTTGCTCCTGCAATTCGGCCAGTCCTGCCGCTGCCTGTAGGTAGTCCCCGATCCGCTGTGCGGGGTGTGCGCCTGGCGTATTCGCCGCCGCGCCGAACCAGCGGGCCACGCCTTGCGGCCGCCCTTGCTGCCGGGCTACGTAGCCTTTGAAGTTCAGCGCTTGAGCCACAAGGGTCCCATTCCCTGTGTCGTCGGCAAGTTCCACGGCATCATTGAGCAGCCGGACACCTTCACTGTATTCGGATGTCTGTGCGAATAGCCATCCGGTGAACTGAACCCATTCCGACGCCACGTCGGACAGCCGGTCTTTTTGCGGCCCCTGCGCTTCTTTGAGCATCCGGACAACCTCTCGCATCTGCATCATGGTTGCGGGGATGATGCTGCTCGGTTGCGCCGTATCGTCAAGGCGCCGGTAAGCGGCGAGTACCCGTGCCAATGCGTCCACGGTTCCGGCGTCAAGGCGGGAAGGATTCGCCGCACTGCGGGCCACACGTGCCGTTTCGTCGTTGTTCAGAACCGTTGCGGCCAGTGCGCCACCGGCGCCAACGAGGGAATCCAGGGCCGATGCCAGATTCTCGGACGGGCGCTGTTTCCCGTTGAGGACGCGCGACAGATACGACGGGTCGTAGTTCGTTGCCCGTGCTGCGGCCTTCATGGAATAGCCGTTATCCCGCAACGACCGGCGGGCGACGTCGGCAAAATCGTCACTCACGGTAAACCTCTAGGGGTTGACTAGCAATGGAGCCAGGTTAGTCACCGCTGGTCAACTCCCGCGTGACCATGGTGTATCTGAATTATGCCAGCATGACCGAGCCGACGAGGTACAGCACAGGGACCGTGGAACTCCCGCTGCGTCCAGCCGAACTGGAGCCGACACCCGTGGAGGGATGCGCCGGTTGCGCGGAACTGGCGAACGTCCGCGACCGTGCCCGAGCGGGTGGCGACATGACCACGGTTTCAGACTGCAATGTGTTCTTGCGTCGCCATCCCGAGGGGCACTAGGTGACCACCGCTCCCGAGGAGCCGCGCAGCGAAGCGCCAGCCGGACAGCGACGAAGACGTGAGGTGATACCGGCTCCGGTTCCCGTTCCGGACGACCGGCCCAAGTCCTACTGCGGAACGTGCGCCGGACACGCACGCATTTGGTGTGACGGCTGCTGCGGGTTCGCCGGGTGCGAGTTGTGCAACTTCACCTTCAAACGCCCCTGCCCTACGTGTGTCGGCGGAGATGCGGAGCGCATCCAATGGTGAGCCGGTATGCCTGGCATGCCACCGGTCTCTTGCTGTGGGCGCTGCTTGGGTATGCCCTCGGGACGGCCCGTCAGGTTCCCGCCCCTCCCGCGATCACGTCGGCGTGATGCGGTAGGGATGGGTGAAAGGCCCGGCTGGCGGGTCGCAGCGATGACCCGACCGGCCGGACAGCGGCACCCCCGACCGGAACAAGGCTGAGCGGGCAGACGTGCCCCCTCTCGCCCCGGTCCGCCCCTTCACTGGGATGCCGCTCCCTCTCGGAGCGGTGAGGGTTTCGCAGGCCCCGTCCGTGTGCTGCCCCCGTGGCGCATGGGCGGGGTCTTTCTGTGTCATGCGGGCCAGGAGCACTTCAAGGAGTGTGCACCACCCCTCCGCGCGCTGGTGGCGGTCCACGTCCGTGCCCATCGCGAGGTGCCGGCCGTGCCGCTGACGGGAGGGCAGGTGCCGGTTCAGCAGCTCGGCGGCGTCGGGCTTGGCGGCGATCCGGGAGGCGAAGCCGGCATCCAGGCCGCGAGGGCTGTGGGCCTTGCGGGCGAAGCGGTGCACGCAGGCATGAGTGCGGCCCCGGTACGGGTTCGCGGTCCATTCGGACGGCGTGCGGGAGGCTCCGGACACCCGGTTCACGATCGAACGGGCCCGGATCTCGTGGGAGGTGATCCCCCTGAATTCCGGGGTGCCGAAGGTGCGTGTGGTCACCGCGTCCGCCGTGAAGAGGGCGCTGTTCCCTTCCTTTGCGGTGTTCTCTGCCGGATTGCCCCAGCGCATGCGCGCCTCCGCGGTAGCACTCCGCAGAGAATGGAACATAGGTTCCCTTGATCGTGTGCGATGGTGTGCGAGGCCCGATTTTGAGGGGCCGTACCCGAGGTGGTTGGCTCAGCAGCACCCCGAACAACCGAGTGCTGGAGGAGCAGGCATGGCGCAGGTCGAGGCCACGACGGAGCGGATCATCGCGGCGGACGCAGAGACGGTGTTCGACGCGCTGGCGGACTACAAGGAGGTCCGGGGCAAGGTGCTGACCGGGCACTTCAGCGAGTACGAGGTGCGTGAGGGCGGGGACGGCGAGGGCACCCTCGTCCACTGGAAGCTCCAGGCGACGAGCAAGCGGGTCCGCGACTGCCTGATCGAGGTCACCGAGCCCACGGACGGCCGGCTGATCGAGAAGGACCGCAACTCCTCGATGGTCACCACCTGGACGGTCACCCCCGCAGGTGAGGGGAAGTCCAAGGCCGTCGTCACGTCCGTGTGGAACGGCGCCGGCGGCATCGGCGGGTTCTTCGAGAAGACCTTCGCACCCAAGGGACTCGGCCGGATCTACGACGAACTGCTGCAGAACCTTGCCGCCGAGGTCGAGAAGTAGCCCCGGCTTTCCCGCTGTTGACGCTACGGCCGGCCTCACCGGAACGAGTGGTTCTCCGGGGTGGCCGGTTGTGCTTCCCCATGCCTCCCACCGGCGCATAAGCCCTCTGTACGCGCCGTGCGCGCCCCCGGTCGCGTTTGCCCCGCCTCGCCGCCTGATGCGAGAAATGGGCGGCGCAGCTGCGATGAGGGGAGCGTCACGTGGTGGGTGGGATCACTCTGGTGGAGGACGAACCGGGAGGCGCGGAGTACAGGCCGCCCGGGGCCCGGGCGGAGCCCGGCGCGGAGGCGCGGTCCGAGCCGCCCCGGCCACCGTCCGCCGCGGGACCGTCCGCGCCGGACGGGGTCAGCCCCCGCCGGATCCGGCTGGTCTTCCTCGGGCTGATGCTCACCCTGCTGCTCGCGGCGCTCGACCAGATGATCGTCGCCACCGCCCTGCCGAAGATCGTCGGCGAACTGCACGGCCTGGACAAGATGTCCTGGGCGGTCACCGCCTATCTGCTCGCCTCCACGATCGGGCTGCCGATCTACGGAAAGCTCGGCGACCTCTTCGGCCGCAAAGGCGTCTTCCAGTTCGCGATCATCGTGTTCATCATCGGATCCGCCCTCGCGGGCTGGTCGCGCACCATGGACGAACTCATCGCCTTCCGGGCCGTCCAGGGCATCGGCGGCGGCGGACTCATGATCGGTGTCCAGGCGATCATCGCCGACATCGTCCCGCCCAGGGAGCGGGGCCGCTACATGGGCCTCATCGGGGCGGTCTTCGGCCTCGCCTCCGTCGCCGGACCGCTCCTCGGCGGCTTCTTCACCGACCACGCCTCCTGGCGCTGGTGCTTCTACATCAACGTGCCGTTCGGCCTCGTCACCCTCGCCGTCATCGCGCTCGTGCTGAAGCTGCCCAAGCCGGCCGTCCGCCCACGCCTCGACGTGCTGGGCGCACTGCTGCTGGCCGCCGCGTCGACCTGCCTGGTGCTGCTCACGAGCTGGGGCGGTACGGAGTACGCCTGGGGCTCGCGGACCATCCTGGGGCTCGCCGCCGGAGCTGCCGGAACGACCCTGCTCTTCCTCGTCGTCGAGCACCGGGCCGCCGAGCCCGTCATTCCGCTGCGCCTCTTCCGTGACTCGGTCTTCAACGTCACCTCGCTGGTCGGCGCGGCCGTCGGGGTCGCCCTCTTCGGGGCGGCCAGCTATCTGCCGACCTACCTCCAGATGGTCGAGGGTGTGTCCGCCACCGAGTCGGGACTGCTGATGCTGCCGATGATGGGCGGCATCGTCATCGCCTCCGTCGTCTCCGGACACCTGGTCTCGCGCACCGGCCGTTACCGCGTCTATCCGCTGGTGGGCGGAGCCGTGTCCACCGTCGGCATGTGGCTGCTCTCGCTCCTCGACACCGGCACCTCGGCCCTGGAGTACGCGATCTGGCAGGCCGTGCTGGGCGTCGGGATCGGCCTCGTCATGTCCATCCTGGTGCTGGCCGTGCAGAACTCCGTACGCCCGTCCGACCTCGGCACCGCCACCAGTGCGCACAACTACTTCCGGCAGATCGGCGGCAGTGTCGGCGCCGCGATCTTCGGCACCCTGTTCGCGGGGAGGCTCGTCGACGCGCTCGGGGTGAGGCTCCCCTCCGGTGCCGACCTGCCCGACCCGGAGTCGATCACCCCACAGCTGGTCCACGCCATGGAGCCCGCGCTGCGTGACGCCTACATCCAGGCGTACGCCGACGCGATGCCGCGGATCTTCCTCTACCTGGTGCCGGTGCTTCTGCTCGGCCTGTTCCTCGCCTTCTTCCTCAAGGAGAAACCGCTGGTGTCCCACCACATCCCGCAGACGGCCCCCGACCCGGCCGTGGCGCCCTCCACGGTCCCGGCGGCCCGCACCGTCCCCGGCCCGCCGCAGTCCGGCCCTCCCTCCGGGGTCCCGGTGTGCGGATGTGTCCAGCACCCCGACGGCACGACGGTGGGGCGGGCGGCGCTCACCCTCATCGACGTACAGGGGCGGCAGGTGGGGCGGGGAGCGAGCGGCGACGACGGGCGGTACGCGCTGAGCGCGCCCGCAGCCGGCCCCTACGTGCTGATCGCCGCGGCGGGCGGGCACCAGCCGCAGGCCGTCAGCGTCACGGTCGGCGAACGGCCGGTGGAGCTCGACGTGGTCCTGGGAGGGGCGGGG
>NZ_DATMVN010000408.1:0-14191 GCF_035563135.1 Streptomyces sp. | reverse complement strand
CGAGTACGCCAGCCCCCGGGCCACCGAGAGCTCGATGATGTACGGGATCGGGTCGCCCGGAGCCAGCAGCGCCGCGTCACCGCAGGCCGCCCGCGCCTCCTCCATGATGATCCGGAACTCGTCCGTCCCCGGTGCCGACGTACGCCACGCCTGCTGCACCAGGAACTCCGCGTGCACGGCCGCCCCACCCGGGTCCTTGGGCTTCTCCGCCCGCCAGGCCCGCAGCCACGCCCCGCCGGCGCCCGGCCGCTGGGCCAGCTCCAGGGAAGCGGCGCCGGCGAACGCCTGCACCCGCTGCCAGCGGACCTCGCTCTCCTTCGGCGTGCCCGCGAGCAGCTGGGAGGCGGCCCGCCAGCTCCCGGTGCCCTGGACGACGTCGAGCACGTCGAGCAGGTCCTGGTCGGGACCCGGCATCCGGACGTCCAGCTCCTCCTGACGCGCGAAACCGTAGGTGTCCGGGTCGGCGGCATCGGGCGAACCGGGCGCGACCTGGCGGATACCGCCGCGGCGCCGCAGCATGACCGGGCCCACGACGGCGACGAGCATGCACAGGGCGAGCAGGAACCACAGAATCTCCATGCGGTCCATTGTCCCCGGACGGGTAACCGAGCGGCGAGTGCCCCGTAACTCCCCGCCCGACGAACTACGCTCGGGCCCCATGAGCGACCAGCACAGCTTCGAGACCCTTGCGATCCACGCCGGCAACACGGCGGATCCCCTCACCGGCGCCGTGGTCCCGCCGATCTACCAGGTGTCCACATACAAGCAGGACGGCGTCGGCGGACTGCGCGGCGGCTACGAGTACAGCCGCAGCGCCAACCCCACCCGCACCGCCCTGGAGGAGAACCTGGCGGCGCTGGAGGGCGGCCGCCGCGGTCTCGCCTTCGCGTCGGGACTGGCCGCGGAGGACTGCCTCCTGCGTACGCTGCTGACGCCCGGGGACCACGTGGTCATCCCGAACGACGCCTACGGCGGCACGTTCCGGCTGTTCGCGAAGGTCGCCTCGCGCTGGGGCGTGGAGTTCTCGGTCGCCGACACCTCGGACGTGAGCGCGGTCCGGGCGGCCCTCACCCCGCGCACCAAGGCGATCTGGGTGGAGACGCCCTCGAACCCGCTGCTCGGCATCACCGACATCGCGGCCGTCGCCGGAGTGGCCCGGCAGGCGGGCGTGCGGCTCGTCGTCGACAACACCTTCGCCAGCCCCTACCTCCAGCAGCCGCTCTCGCTCGGCGCCGACGTCGTCGTGCACTCCACCACGAAGTACATGGGCGGCCACTCGGACGTCGTCGGCGGCGCGCTCGTCGTCAGCGACCCGGAACTGGCCGAGGAACTGGCGTACCACCAGAACGCGATGGGCGCCGTGGCCGGGCCCTTCGACGCCTGGCTGGTCCTGCGCGGCATCAAGACCCTCGCGGTCCGCATGGACCGCCACGACGAGAACGCGGCCAAGGTCGCCGACCTGCTGACCCGGCACCCCGAGGTGACCCAGGTCCTCTACCCGGGGCTCCCGGAGCACCCCGGGCACGAGATCGCCGCCAAGCAGATGAAGGCGTTCGGCGGGATGGTGTCGTTCCGCGTCGCCGGCGGCGAGGAGGCGGCGGTCGAGGTCTGCAACCGGACGAAGCTCTTCACGCTCGGTGAATCGCTCGGCGGAGTGGAGTCGTTGATCGAGCACCCGGGCCGGATGACGCACGCGTCCACCGCCGGCTCCCTGCTGGAGGTGCCGTCCGACCTCGTCCGGCTGTCCGTCGGCATCGAGAACGCCGACGACCTGCTGGCCGACCTCACGCAGGCCCTCGGCTGACACGGCTCCGCCCGGCGGCCGGGGACACGGGCCCCGAGCCGCCGGGCGGCGCGCACGACGGTCAGACAGCGGCCTTCTCGTCCTCCAGCGAGGCCCGGATCTGCTCGCGCAGTTCCGGGCCGTCCGTGTGCGCGTGCACCGAGACGGCGTGCTCGGCGGCGGCCCGGACGACTTCGTCCTCCTCACCGGAAAGGGTGAGGGTGCAGTTCGAGACGCTCGGATACCTACGGCAGTCGGCGGTTTTCCGTGTCATGCCGGCCTCCTCCACTCACACGTGCAGGCCCCTCCAGCGTAGATCCGATCAGCCCGACGCACAGGCAGGAAACCCGACGCACAGGCAGGAAAAGGGCCCCGCTCAGTTCTCCTGCGCCGGCTGGTGCGCCGCCTGCCGGATCGCCAGTGACGCGTTGAACCGGGTCAGCAGGGCGCAGAACGTGTCGCGCTCCTCCTCGGTCCACTCGCCGGTCACCTGGGCCATCAGCTCGCGCCGCGAGGCGCGGACCTCCTCCAGGCGGGACTGGCCGCGCGGCGACAACTGCAGCACGACGGCGCGCCCGTCCTCCGGGTGCGAGGTGCGCTTGACCAGGCCGGTGTCGACCAGCGGCGCGACCTGCCGGGTCACGGTCGAGGAGTCGATCCCCATGCCCGCGGCCAGCGCCTTGACGCCCATGGGGCCTTCCACGTCGAGCCGGTTGAGCAGCAGATAGGCCGCCCGGTCCATCGAGTTGCGGACCTGGCCGACACCGCCGAGGCGGGTCTGCTCGGCACGGCGGGCGAAAACGGCCACCTGGTGCTGAAGGGCGTCGAGCAGGTGGTCCGTTCCCGGATGTCCGGGGGCCGCGCCCCCGGAAGGAGACGCAGCAGTCGTCATGTCCTGAGGGGGCATGGCCGGGGGCTCTCTTCGTACGGTGTCGGATGGGTGGGGGACAGAGTACGCGGCCCCGGGGCAACGTGTACCAGCGCTGCACAAACCTGTGGACACCCCCGCAGGCCACCCTGAGATGCGACGGCCCCGGCCGTCCCGAGCTGCAAGACTTACGGTCATGACCTTCCGTACGTCAGGCCCCTTTCCTCCGCTGATCCTCGACGACGTCCGAGGAGCGCAGAAGATGCTGTCCGGGGTCGCCAGAACGACCGGGATGGAGGGCAGCCGCCACCTCAGCTCCCTCGTCGGTGCGCCGGTCCACCTCAAGTGCGAGAACCTCCAGCGCACCGGGTCGTTCAAACTGCGTGGCGCGTACGTACGGATCTCCGGCCTCACCCCCGTCGAGCGGGCGGCCGGAGTCGTGGCCGCCAGTGCCGGAAACCATGCGCAAGGCGTCGCACTCGCGTCTTCGCTGCTCGGCGTACGCTCCACGGTCTTCATGCCCGTCGGAGCGCCCCTGCCGAAGGTCGCCGCGACCCGGGAGTACGGGGCGGAGGTCCGGCTGCACGGGCATGTGGTGGACGAGACGCTGGCCGCCGCCCAGGAGTACGCCGAGGAGACCGGCGCCGTCTTCATCCACCCCTTCGACCACCCGGACATCATCGCGGGGCAGGGCACCGTGGGCCTGGAGATCCTCGAACAGTGCCCGGAGGTCCGCACGATCGTCGTCGGCATCGGCGGCGGCGGTCTCGCCGCGGGCATCGCGGTCGCGGTGAAGGCGCTGCGCCCCGACGTCCGGATCGTCGGCGTCCAGGCGGCGGGCGCGGCCGCCTATCCGCCCTCGCTGTCCGCCGGGCATCCGGTGGTGCTCGACGCGGTGCAGACCATGGCCGACGGGATCAAGGTGGGGCGGCCCGGCGACCTCACGTTCCCACTGGTCCAGGAGCTGGTGGACGAGGTACGTACGGTCTCCGAGGACGAGCTCTCCAGTGCCCTGCTGCTGTGCCTGGAGCGGGCGAAGATGGTCGTCGAGCCGGCCGGGGCGAGCCCGGTCGCGGCGCTGCTGAGCGATCCGGAGGCGTTCCGGGGGCCCGTCGTCGCCGTGCTGTCGGGCGGCAATGTGGACCCGCTGCTGATGCAGCGCATCCTGACGCACGGCATGGTCGCGGCGGGCCGCTATCTGAGCCTGCGGCTGCGGCTCACCGACCGGCCCGGAGCGCTGGCCGCGCTGCTCGCCACGCTGACCGTCGCCGACGCCAACGTGCTCGACATCAGCCACGTACGGACCGATCCCCGGCTCGGGCTCACCGAGGCGGAAGTGGAACTCCACCTGGAGACCAAGGGGCCGGAGCACTGCGAGGAGGTCGCCGCGGCGCTGCGGGAGGCCGGTTACCTGGTGAGGGTCTGAGCACCGGGAGCCCTGGCGGTAAACCGGTTGCCGGACACGATGTATCGCGTTACCTTGCATCGCCGGACATCCCGGTGTTCCCGGTCTCCCGGGGCCGGAAACCCTACGATCCGCACAGGAACGCACGCGAGAGCAACTGGGGGAATCCCGTATGCCAGGCGCCATTTACGCCGAAGGTCTGGTGAAGACCTTCGGCGACGTAAGAGCACTGGGCGGTGTCGATCTCGACGTGCCCGAAGGAACGGTCCTCGGCCTGCTGGGGCCCAACGGCGCCGGCAAGACCACGGTCGTGCGGGTCCTGACCACTCTGCTGCGGCCCGACAGCGGACGGGCCGTCGTGGCGGGCATCGACGTACTGAAGGACCCCGACGCGGTCCGCCGCTCGATCGGCCTCTCCGGCCAGTTCGCCGCCGTCGACGAGTACCTCACGGGCCGTGAGAACCTCCAGATGGTCGGACAGCTCTACCAGATGAGCTCGCGCGACGCGAAGAAGCGGGCGGGGGACCTCCTGGAGAGGTTCAACCTCGCCGATGCCGCCGACCGCACCGCGAAGACGTACTCCGGGGGCATGCGCCGCCGCCTCGACCTGGCGGCGGCCCTCGTCGTCTCCCCGCCGGTGATGTTCATGGACGAGCCCACCACCGGGCTCGACCCGCGCAACCGGCAGCAGTTGTGGGAGGTCATCCAGGACCTCGTCGCGGGCGGCACGACGCTGCTGCTGACCACGCAGTACCTGGAGGAGGCCGACCACCTCGCCCACGACATCTGCGTCATCGACCACGGCAAGGTCATCGCCCGCGGCACCTCCGACCAGCTCAAGGCCCGTACCGGCGGCGAACGCGTCGAGGTGGTCGTCCACCAGCCCGACCAGATCGGCCCCGCCCGCTCGGTGCTCGCCTCGTACGGCAAGGGGGAGATCTCCGTCGCCGAACACACCCGCAAGCTGACCGTCCCGGTCACCGGCGGGGCCAAACTGCTCGCCGAGGTCATCCGCGACCTCGACACCCACGGCGTGGAGATCGACGACATCGGCCTGCGCCGCCCCACCCTCGACGACGTCTTCATCTCGCTCACCGGCCATGCCGCGGAGCTGGGGAGGAACGGCGAGGACGCATCGACCGAGGCCGCAGAGGGCCGGAAGGAGGACGGGCAGTGAGTGCCGTCACGGACGCGGCGAACCCGGGGCCGCTCAAAACGCGCGGGGCGATCAGCCGATCGGTGGCCGACTCCCTGGTGATCACACGCCGCAACCTGATCCGTATGAGCCGGATCCCGGAGATGCTGCTCTTCGGGATCATCCAGCCGGTCATGTTCGTGGTGCTGTTCACGTACGTCTTCGGCGGCTCGATCAGCATCGGCGGCTCCACCGACCCGCAGCTGTACAAGGAGTTCCTGATGGCCGGGATCTTCGCGCAGACCGTCACCTTCGCCACCGCGGGCGCCGGCGCGGGCATCGCGGACGACATGCACAAGGGGCTGATCGACCGCTTCAGGTCGCTGCCCATGGCGCGGGGTGCCGTCCTCACCGGACGGACGCTCGCCGACCTCGTCCAGACCGCCCTCACCCTCGTCGTGCTCGCGGGGGTCGCCCTGATCGTCGGCTGGCGGACCCACGAGAACATCGGCAAGGTGCTCTGCGGCTTCCTGCTCCTGCTCCTGCTCGGCTACGCGTTCTCCTGGATCGGCGCCCTGATCGGCCTGTCCGTGCGGACCCCGGAAGCGGCCACCTCCGGCGGGCTGATCTGGCTGTTCCCCCTGACCTTCATCTCGAACGCCTTCGTGCCGGTCACCGGCATGCCGACGTTCCTCCAGCACGTCGCCGAGTGGAACCCCTTCAGCGCCACGGTGGCGGGCGCCCGTGAACTCTTCGGGAACACGATGCCGGGCATGCCGAAGTCGGTCACCGGTGCGTGGCCGATGGAGCACCCGGTCTGGGCCTCGATCATCTGGTCGATCCTGATCATCCTGGTCTTCCGGACCCTGGCGGTCCGCAAATACCGCCAGGCAGCCGCCTGACGGCTGCGGCTTGTTGACGACAGCTCACGACCGCCGAACCCCCGACAGGCCAGTCCTGAAGGGGGTTTGTGCTTCCCGGGAGGGCTTACTCTGGCTGGGAGGTGATGGCGCATGTCCGACGAACTCGCAGACAACCTACGAAAATACCGCCGAGCTGCGGGGCTCAGTCAGGAGCAGCTTGCTCACCGGGCAGACATCTCGGTCGGACCGGTCCGCAGGATCGAGCAAGGCGGTGACGGCGTCCGTATGGAGACGCTCCACGCCCTTGCCCGAGCCCTCAAGGTGAAGACCTCGGACCTGATGGCGGCCGGCCCTCCGCGACCGGTCAAGCATGACGACCCGAACAGTCAGAATCTGCGCGAGCTGCGCATTGCGCTCACTCCTGCGCCCAGCCTTGCCCCCGCCGGGGCCCCCGTGGGTGATGAACCGGACCTGCGCCGCCTGAGCCGTATGACGTATGACAACTCGGTCCTGTATTTCGGGGACACCTATCGGAGCATTGCTGCGGAATTGCCCACGCTCATCAGGGCGGCGAACGACGCGGTGACCTATTACGACTCCGGTGAGGAGCGCGTGAACGCGCTGGTTGCCCGCTCGCAAGTCCTGAGCCTGGTCGGGCGTTACCTGACACAGATCAGACAGTTCGACCTTGCTCATGTGGCGGCGCGGGGCGCCATCGAAGACGCCAAGGCGGCAGGAGACGACCTCGTAGCCGCCTCCGGGGTCGGCGGGATGTGCTGGCTGCTCATGCGTACCGAGCGGTTCGACGAAGCCGAGGACATCGCCGTCGCGACGATGGACATCGTCGAGCCGAAAATCATGGGGGCCACTCCGGACGAGTACGCGACGTGGGGCGGTCTGGCGATGGAAGCGGCGGCTGCGGCGGCTCGGAACAACCGCCCGAAGGAAGCCAGGGCCCTACGCAAAGCAGCCGGAACCGCCGCGAAGGCGGTGGGCAGGACGCACCGGAACCTGCTGCGCCACTGGTCGATGTTCGGTCCCGTCACGGCCACCATGAAGGAGCTCGAGGACTACATGATCACGGGCGATGCGCGTTCCGTGATCCGGAAGTCGAAGGAGGATCCGAACCTCCAGGAGAAGCAGTGGAAACAGCTCGGAGGGCCGAGCACGAACGACGGTAACCGCTATCGCCTTGATCTCGCTCGTGCTTACGTCCGCACGGGCGATCCCACGGCCGCGATGGAGGAGCTGTCACACCTCGATGAGATCGCGCCCGAGTGGTTCCGGCATCAGTCGTCTGCCGCGATCACCTTCGAGGAGATCACGAAGAGGCGCCGCACCCTCACGACGGAGATGCGTGAGGTAGGAGCCCACTTGGGTGTATTCACCTAACTGCACGCCAGTGATGCACTTCTGACGCCGTGTCGGCCAAACTGCATCGGCGCCTGACTGGCCCGCTACGATTACCCCGCGTAGCTTCCTCGGCATGGTGAGTGACGAGCGGGCGGAGCCTCGCATCAAGACCGGCTCGGTCATACGGGACACGGAGTCGGGCCGGACCGGCATCGTGCGGCGCGCCCCCGAGGGGTCGTACCGCCTGCACGCCCTGGCCGGTGACGAGCGCTGGGAGGTCGATCCCGCCTCCCTCGTGGAGCTGACCCCGGTGGAGGCGCTCAGCGCCCGCGTGGCGATCGCCAACCACTGGTCCAGGAGCCGGGTGTGACGCCCGTCCGTGCCGTCGTCCGGCACATCTCGTGGACCCTCGCCCCGGACCGGGAGCCGGACGCCGAGCCGGTGACGTACGCACTCCGGTGCGTCGTCTGCTCCGAGGAGTCGGAGCGCTCCCAGGACTGGGAGGAGCCGCAGGAGTGGGCGCTCGCGCACTCCGGGCGGAACCCGTCCCACCACACCTACCGCGAGGAGATCACCCGCCCGTGGCGTACGTGGATGAACGCCGGGCCGGGGGCCCGGTCGTGACCCGGCGAGCGGTGGCGCGGACGGCCGGCCCGGCCCTCGCCCCGTGGGCCGCCGTTGCGGGCCGGCGCGGTTCGCCGGGCAACGGACAGGCGGGGCCCGACGAAGTACGCTGAACTCGGCCCACGTGTCGTGCAGTTCGCAGATGAGATCCGATCGGTGCCGACAAGGTGCCCGGTTGCCGTTCTTTCCGGATTCGGGGGGACTGGAGGAAGCGCCTCCGGTGCCTGACCGATCGCTCTCGGAAGGAGCTGCATGGAACTCGCGGGTTGGGTGGCAGTCGCCATAGGGGCGGTCGCGGGAGGGGTCACTTTCCTGGGGTTCCTCCTCGACCAGATCGCGGCGCTGTCCGGAAAGGTGATCCCGGCCATTCGTTCTGTTCGCGCCGTACGCGACGAGATCAGACGGAGCGCCGGCGAGTGATCACTGGCCGTGCCTCACGCCCCCCCGGCGTCCGGCACGGCCAGGCCGCCCGCTTCGCACCTCATCGACGTCCTGAAGCCCCTTCCGGACGGGCCGTGCCCAGGGCCGGCTTTCCGTCCTGACGCGCGGCGCACCACCGCCCGGCCTGGCGTCCGGGTACGACGGAGCCCCGGCCGCACGTGCGGCCGGGGCTCCGTGATGCGTGCTGCGGGGGATCAGCCCTGGTACGGCTTCGCCGAGACGATCTTCACCGTGGCCTTCTTGCCGTTCGGCAGCTCGTACTCCGCGTCCTCGCCCACCCGCTTGCCGTTCACGCCCGTGCCGAGCGGGGACTGGGGGGAGTACGTCTCGATGTCGGTGCTCGCGTACTCGCGGGAGGCGAGCAGGAAGGTCACCGTGTCGTCCGGGTCGCCGTCGAAGGCGATGGTCACGACCATGCCGGGCTCGACCACGCCGTCGTCGGCGGGGGCCTCGCCGACCTTCGCGTGCTCCAGGAGCTGGGTCAGCTGACGGACCCGGAGCTCCATCTTGCCCTGCTCCTCCTTGGCCGCGTGGTACCCGCCGTTCTCGCGGAGGTCACCCTCCTCGCGGGCCGCCGCGATCTTGACGGAGATCTCCGTGCGCGCGGGACCAGACAGGTACTCCAGCTCCGCCTTCAGCTGGTTGTACGCCTCCGGCGTGAGCCAGGTGACGTTATCGCTGGTCTGGGTCACAGGGTGCTCCTCGTCGGTGCTGGGAATACAAAGCAACGCCCTGCCCCAAGCATGCGCTGCCACGGGCGGGCGAAACAACGAGCCTAACAATTCCGCGCGAAAAGGGGGAGAAGGTAAAACGTCACACGCGCATCCGCGCAGGCCGGCGCGGGGCGCGGGCCCCGGAGCCGGCGCGCGCCCTCCGGTGCGGTCAGCTGTCGGCGGCGCAGCCCTTGAGCTCGACCGCCGTCGCCCTGGAGGTGGTGCGCAGGGAGACGACCTCGTCGATCCGCTCGGAGCGCTCGTCGAAGCGGAAGTCCGCCCGGCCGACCTCCCCGCCGTCCTCGCTCAGGGCGCGGAGCGTGCAGTGCCCCTCGGCGTCCCGCTCCTTGCGGACCTCCAGGTGCGCCTCGGCGCGGCTGTCCGAGACGACCTTCGACTTGATGACTTCGGCGCTGAGGTCCTGGCCGGCCACGTAGTCGTAACCGAACCAGCCGATCATGGCGAGGAAGGCCACACCCAGCACCGAGCCGATGATCTTCAGCTTGCGGTCCGCGCGCTGATCCGGCGACCGGCCGTAGCGCCCCTCGGGCAAGGCCTCGCGAACCGCTGCCATGATCGTTCCTCCCGTGACGGAGATCGAGGAATTTTCCACCCCCCGGTTCAGTCACTATAGAAGCCGACCATTGCGACCAATCACTGAGGACCGAGTCTTGACCGAGCAGCTGCGACTGATGGCCGTCCACGCCCACCCCGACGACGAGTCGAGCAAGGGCGCGGCCACCATGGCCAAGTACGTGTCCGAGGGGGTGGACGTCCTGGTCGTCACCTGCACAGGGGGCGAACGGGGATCCATCCTCAATCCCAAGCTCCAGGGGGACGCGTACATCGAGGCGAACATCCACGAGGTGCGCCGGAAGGAGATGGACGAGGCCCGCGAGATCCTGGGCGTCAAGCAGGAGTGGCTCGGCTTCGTCGACTCGGGTCTGCCCGAGGGGGACCCGCTGCCTCCGCTGCCCGAGGGCTGCTTCGCGCTGGAGGACGACGAGACGGCGGCGGGGCGCCTCGTCGCGAAGATCCGCGCCTTCCGGCCGCAGGTGATCACCACCTACGACGAGAACGGCGGCTACCCGCACCCCGACCACATCAAGACCCACACGATCTCGATGATCGCGTTCGACGGAGCCGCGGACACCGAGAAGTACCCCGAGGCGGAGTTCGGCCCGGCCTGGCAGCCGCAGAAGATCTACTACAACCAGGGCTTCAACAAGCCGCGCACCGTCGCCCTGCACGAGGCGCTGCTCGCCCGTGGGCTGGAGTCCCCGTACGGCGAGTGGCTGGAGCGCTGGAAGGAGTTCGAGCGCGCCGAACGCACCCTGACCACGCACATCCCGTGTGACGAGTTCTTCGAGATCCGTGACAAGGCGCTGATCGCGCACGCCACGCAGATCGATCCGGACGGCGGCTGGTTCCGGGTCCCGATGGACGTCCAGCGGGAGGTCTGGCCGACCGAGGAGTACGAGCTGGCCAAGTCCCTGGTCGCTACTTCCCTCCCCGAGAGCGACCTCTTCGCGGGCATCCGCGACAATGCCTGATATGTACGCGACCCAGGCACTGACGCAGTTCGTTCCGCTCGCCGCCAAAGAGCTCGACGAGAACAAGGTGACTCCCGGCGTCCTCGGCTTCCTCGTCTTCGCGGCGCTCGCCGTCGGGGTGTGGCTGCTGATGAAGTCGATGAACCGCCACATGGGCAAGGTCGACTTCGAGGAGGCCCCCGACCCGGCGGCGGAGCCCGCGGGCACCGACGGGAAGGCGGAAGCGGCCGCCTCGGGCACGGCCGCCTCGGGCACGGCGAAGGCTCCGGGCAGGAGCTGACGCGGCGGGGCCGGGCAGCCGGCCCGCCACGGGCCGCTCTCAGGGCCGTACGCCCAGCGGCACCCCCATGACCTCGCGGGCGCGCCGGGACGGCGTCAGGCCGAGCCGCCAGGCCTGCCAGCCGTCGTCCAGGTCCACCCCGCGGTCCAGGACCACCCGGAAGGCCTCCGCGCAGTCCTCCAGGCCGGTGTCCCGCAGCGGGTGGGCGGCCTCCAGCGGGGCCGTGAGTTCCTGCTGGGCCACCGCCGTGCCCACCTCGCTGCCGCCAGGCGAGGCGTACGGCAGCAGCGTGCGGCGCAGGAACGCCGCCCGGTCCGCCGCCCCGCACATCGCCGTACGAGGCGAACAGGGCGACGGCCTCGCCGCAGAGCTCCGGCGCCTGCGCCGCCCGGTCGTTCCCGCCGTCGATCAGGGCCGGCTCCAGGCAGGTCCAGGCCTCGCCGTGGGGCACCCCGATCCGCCGGAAGTCCGCCCGGGCGCCCACCAGGAGCTGCCGGGCGAAACCGGAGTCGCGCAGGTTGCCCGTCCGCGCGGCCCGCCGGTCGCGGGTGACGCGCCCCGAGTGGTGGCGGGCACACGCCAGCCCGTACACGTCCCGCATCCGGGAGAAGATCGTGCGGGCCCGCTCCAGCTCCCGTACCGCCTGGCCGGTGTCGCCGTCCTCCTCCAGCGCCTGCCCGAGGTAGTACCGCGTCCACGCCTCGCCCCGCGCGTCCTCTCTCCGTCCTTACACGACCCCGAGACCGACCGTGAGGGAGAAGGGCGCGGTGGCCTTCACCGTGCCGGTGAACATCTCGCCGTCCCTGTAGGCCTTGGTGGCGGGGTCGAGGACGTAGGTGGAGACGATCGGAACTCGGTGGCCGCCTGCTCGACCCGCCGGTAGAAGGGGATGCCCACCTTGGCGTACTGGTCCACCTTCACGATCCGGTCGGTGGTCTCCGAGCCGGGGGACACGACCTCGACGGCCAGGAGCATGCGCTCGGGGCGGGTGGGCGTGAGGTCGATGGTCTCCGCCCGGCAGACGATGACGTCCGGGCGGCGGTTGGTGAGGGGAACGTCCTGCAGGCGGACGCCGAAGTCCGTGTCGGCGTTCCAGTCCGGGCCTGCGGCGTTGGCCAGGACGCGGGCCAGCCGGTTGTGGCGCTTGGAGGCGCCCGGACTCACGACGGCCATCCCGTCCACGATCTCGATGCCGGCGCACTGCTCCTCGGACCAGGAGTCGTACTGCTCCGCGCTGATCTGCGTATGCATCCGCGCGGGCGCCGCCATCCCGGCGGACATGGTGTACCTCCTTCGGGCTTCGAGGAGCCCCGGCAGTCGCACTGCTGCTGGGGTCAGCCCACTGTCCGCCTGCGCCGGACCGCCCGGCCTTCTGAAGCGCTCCCCTCCCGGCCTGCCCCTTCGCCTCCCGCCCCGTGGCGCACGGGTCTCGTGAGGGCGGGTGCGCGAGGATGGGGTGTATGGCCAATCGACTTGCGCAGACCACCTCCCCGTACCTCCTCCAGCACGCCGACAACCCCGTCGACTGGTGGCCGTGGTCGCCCGAGGCGTTCGAGGAGGCCAGGCGGCGTGATGTGCCCGTTCTGCTGTCCGTCGGCTACGCCTCCTGCCACTGGTGCCATGTGATGGCCCACGAGTCGTTCGAGGACGCGGCCACGGCCGGCTACCTCAACGCCCACTTCGTGCCGGTGAAGGTCGACCGCGAGGAGCGGCCCGACGTCGACGCCGTGTACATGGAGGCCGTGCAGGCCGCGACCGGTCAGGGCGGCTGGCCGATGACCGTCTTCCTGACCGCCGAGGCCGAGCCCTTCTACTTCGGCACGTACTTCCCGCCCGAGCCCCGGCACGGCATGCCCTCCTTCCAGCAGGTCCTCGAAGGGGTCGTGGCCGCCTGGTCCGACCGGCGCGAGGAGGTCGCCGAGGTCGCCGGGCGCATCGTCCGTGACCTGGCGGGCCGCTCCCTGACCGCCGGGGAGGGGAGCCTGCCGGGCGAGGCGGAGCTGGCGCAGGCCCTGCTGCGGCTGACCCGCGACTACGACGAGAAGCACGGCGGTTTCGGCGGCGCGCCCAAGTTCCCGCCGTCCATGGTCATCGAGTTCCTGCTGCGCCACCACGCCCGTACGGGTGCCGAGGGCGCCCTGCAGATGGCTGCCGACAGCTGTGCGGCGATGGCGCGCGGGGGGATCTACGACCAGCTCGGCGGCGGCTTCGCCCGCTATTCGGTGGACCGGGAGTGGATCGTCCCGCACTTCGAGAAGATGCTCTACGACAACGCCCTGCTGTGCCGTGTGTACGCCCATCTGTGGCGCGCCACGGGATCGGACCTGGCCCGCCGGGTGGCCCTGGAGACGGCCGACTTCATGGTGCGCGAGCTGCGGACCGCCGAGGGCGGCTTCGCCTCCGCCCTGGACGCCGACAGCGAGGACGCGCAGGGGCGCCACGTCGAGGGCGCGTTCTACGTGTGGACGCCCGCGCAGCTGCGCGAGGTGCTGGGCGAGGAGGACGCCGCCTTCGCCGCCGGGCACTTCGGGGTGACCGAGGAGGGCACCTTCGAGGAGGGCTCCTCCGTGCTGCGGCTCGTGCGGACCGGGGAGGCGCAGGCCGCCGACACCGCACGGGTCGCGGACGTACGCGCCCGGCTGCTCGCGGCCCGCGAGCTGCGGGCGCGTCCCGAGCGCGACGACAAGATCGTCGCCGCCTGGAACGGGCTGGCGATCGCCGCGCTCGCCGAGACCGGGGCGTATTTCGGCCGCCCGGACCTGATCGAGCGGGCGACCGAGGCCGCCGACCTGCTGGTGCGGGTCCACATGGGCGACGTCGCCCGGCTCTGCCGCACGTCGAAGGACGGCCGTGCCGGGGACAACTCCGGGGTCCTGGAGGACTACGGCGATGTCGCCGAGGGTTTCCTGGCGCTCGCCTCGGTCACCGGTGAGGGTGCCTGGCTGGAATTCGCGGGCTTCCTGCTGGACATCGTGCTGGAGCGCTTCACCGGTGAGGACGGTCAGCTGTTCGACACCGCCGACGACGCGGAGCGGCTGATCCGGCGTCCCCAGGACCCCACCGACAGCGCCACCCCCGCCGGCTGGACCGCCGCCGCGGGCGCGCTGCTCTCGTACGCCGCGCACACCGGCTCCGAGGCGCACCGCACGGCGGCCGAGGGCGCCCTCGGGATC
>NZ_DATMVN010000407.1:0-5351 GCF_035563135.1 Streptomyces sp. | reverse complement strand
GCCGGGAAGAGGCCGGCGAGCCGAGGTGGTCAGATGCGCGGGAGGCGTGGTGCGTTCCCGTGCGCGGGAGCGGTCAGACCGCCCACTTGGAGCAGTTGGAGGCGCTGGCCCACGCGTGACTGCTGATGCTGTTGTTCGCCGAGACGCCGGTGCTGTAGGTGTCGTTGGACAGGCTGGACGCCCAGCCCTCGGACCGGCTGAGACAGATGTGTCCACCGCTGTGGCCGGTGCCGTTGTAGAACTTGACCTCGTAGCTGTTGCCGTTGTTCAGGATCGACGACGCCTTGTTGGCGTCGCCGCCCTGGAAGCTCAGCGCGGAGTCACCCCAGTTGGAGTCGTCGCCGGACGCGTGGCCGAGGTGGCCGGCGCAGTTGGTGCTGTCGTACGCGTACATGTAGCCGGAGAGCGCGCCGGACATGGCGTCGGAGCAGTCCGCCGCCTGGGCGGAGGTGGCGGGGACGAGGGCGCCGAGGGAGGCCAGGGCGACGGTCGTGAGGGCAGCGAAAGCCTTACGCATGAGGTGGTACTCCTTCATGTGTGGGTGTGGATTCATCCGCGACCGCTGGGCCGCGGAAATCTGTGAGTCACTCGCCCGTGAGATCCCGGGCCCGGGAGAGCGCGACCAGTCCCATGCGCCGGTAGGCGGCGTTCTCCTTGCCGTACTTCTTCAACAGGGCGGACCGGTGTTCCCGTTCGAGCCGGCGCGCGGTCTTTCCGAGATTCGTCCTCACGGCACACGTGGCCTCGGCCACCGCCAACTCGACCTCGTAGGACCGGGCCTCCTGCGCGCTCATGTCCGCGGTGTCCGCGGTGCGCTTCTCGCGGATCTCGTCCGGCGAGGAGAACGGACGGCCGGCTTCCTTCATGCAGTGCGACCAGGCGCTGACCGTCTTCTTCATCTGCTCGTCCGCGAGAATGCGCGGGACATAGAGCGGGGTCAGGCTTGTGACGGTCTTCTTTGCCTTGAACCAGGCCTCGAGGTCTCCGTAGAGGTGCGTCCGGGCCCCGGCCCAGCAGCCCGTCCGGGGGGTCTCGACGGTGCCTCCGGCCGGCAGGTCCACACTCAGTACGTCGTCGTAGTCGCCGTTGAGAGCCGTGTTGTAGCGGATGCGGTCCTCTCGCGGGAGCGCGTTGGGGTACCGGACGTTGGGGTGCTCGCTGCGCTCCTTCCCGGCCGCCTCGTCGAAGGGCCGGCCGTAGCCGTACTTCTTCGCCCACGCGACGTCGTCGTTCACATAACGGCCCGCTTTGCGGGCCTCCGCGCTCGCCACCGGCCCCACCCAGTACGAGAATCCCTTGTTCTGCATGCACTCCTTGACGAGTGCGTACTCGGCGTACTCGATTTCCATCTCCTCGGGAACGGTCAGGTCGCGGAGTTCGCTGTCCGAAATCGCGACCGTGTCCCTCGTCGACGGCTTTGCCGAGTTCGCCGTGGCACCCGTCCCGGCACCACAGCCCGCCGTGATGCAGGCGGCCGCCGCGACGGCAACGGATGCGGAGAATGTCCGCCTCATGTGATGCGCTCTCCCTACGGCTGACGCGGCGTCCGAGCCACGTTCGACGAGCCCTTTTCCGCCCTCGGTCCGGTCTTGGCGTGATGCGGACGGGAGAGGGCGTGGACAAGGCTCGTGAAGCGGGTGTGTGCCGTCCCGTTCTCCGGCCCTCCGTGGACCTTAGGGACATCGTGGGCTTCGGAATGTGTCGTCCGTGCAGGGAAGTTTGTCAGTGGTGCACCGCCTCGATGCGGCGCCGCATCAGCGGGGACCGGCCCCGCGTGTCGCCGTCGAAGCCGTTGCACGGCGCGAGGGGCTCCCGACACACTGACGTCAGGAACCGACGCGCCTAGGGGGAACGTGTGGGGCAACGGACCGAAGTACTGCCGGGCCGGCTCAGCGATCGGAGCAGACGGAGGTCTGCCGCATGAGCCCGGCCCTGGACACCGCGTTCATACCGTCGCGGGACCGGGAGGAAGTGATCCGGAACGCGGTGTGGAAGTCCATGGTGGCCATCGACATCGACCACGGTCCTGCGGCCGAGGACATCGACGTCCGCCTGGGTCTCGGTACCGTGGGGCCCCTCAAGATCTGCTCGGCGCGGGCGACCGCGGTCAGGATGCGCCGGACGGAGCGGCTCGCCCGTGAGGACGAGGAGCCGGCCGTCTCTCTCGGTGTTCAGATGACGGGCAGCAGCATGGTGGTGCAGAACGGCCGCGAGTGCCTGCTGGGGCCGGGGGACTGCGTCGTGTACGAATCGACAGCTCCCTACACACTTCTCTTCGACCAGGGAGTCGACCACCGCTTCATCCTGTTTCCCCGCGCGGCGCTCGCGCTCCCCGACCGGTTGCTGAGAGACATCACCGCGGTCCCCCTGGGATCCGGCAACCCCATCGCGCGCCTCGCCTTCACCTACTTCTCCCAACTGGCCGTCAGCGACGAACTGCACCAGGGTGCGCACGCCGAGACCGTCGTGGAACCCAGCGTCGGCCTCCTCCGTGCCGTCCTGACGTCCCAGTACGGCGACTCCGGCCTGGCCAGGGGTCCGTCGGAAACCACACTCAGCCTGCGGATCACCCAGTACATCCGGTCCCACCTGGCTGATCCCGGCCTTTCGGCGGCACAGATCGCCGCCGCGCACGGCATCTCCGTACGTCATCTCTACGTGGTGCTGTCGCGGTCGGGGATCAGCCTCGGAGACTGGATCCGTACACGCCGCCTGGCCGAGTGCAGGCGGGAGCTGGCCGGCCCGAACGGGCGGCTCCGGACCATCGCGGCGATAGGCCGGAGCTGGGGCTTCGTGGACGCGACCCACTTCAGCAAGGTGTTCAAACGGGCGTTCGGGATATCGCCTCGGACCTGGCGCGACCAGAACCACCCCCGCTCCCGCAGGTGAGGGCCCCCGCGCGGCCGCGCCCACCCCGGACCGGCTGACGCACTTCGGTCCGGACCAGTCCGTCAGTCCCTGGCGGCGCGTCCGCCGCCCCGGACCGCCCGGCCCGCCAGGGTGGAGGTCCGCCTGCCGTCCTCGATGACGAAACGGCCGTCGATCAGGACGTGCGGGACGCCCACCGGCAGGGTGCGCGGCTCGTCGAAGGTCGATCCGGCCGCCACGGTGGCCGGATCGAAGAGGACCAGGTCGGCGCGGTAACCCTCGCGGACGTACCCGCGGTCCGGCAGGCGCAGCCGGGCGGCCGGCCGGGAGGTGAGGTGGGCGACGCACTCCTCCAGCGAGAGGATGCCCAGCTCCCGTACGTACCGGCCGAGGTACTGGGGGAACGTGCCGTACGCGCGGGGGTGGGGCTTGTCGCCCTGGAGGATGCCGTCGCTGCCGCCGGTGTGCACCCGGTGGCGCATGATCTGCTGGACGTTCTCCTCGTGGCCGACGTGCTGGAGGATCGTCGTGCCCAGCCGGTCCTCGACGAGTACCCGACGGGCCGTCACCCAGGGCTCCTCGCCGCGCCGCCGGGCGGACTCGGCCACCGTGAGGCCGACGTGGCCGGACAGTCCGGGGGAGCCGACGCCGGAGATCTCGATCGTGTCCCACTCGATCGGGACGCCGTGGCAGCCGTCGGAGCCCAGGACCTCCATGTGGTGGCGGATGCGTTCCGCCGTCGCCTCGTCCGCGAGCCGGGTCAGGATCGACTCGGGCCCGCCCTCGCTCGCCCAGCTGGGCAGCATCGCCACGAGGGTCGTGCAGCCGGGGGTGTACGGATAGGTGTCGAGGGAGATGTCGGCGCCGGTCGCCAGCGCGTCGTCCAGGAGGGACAGGAGCTCGGGGGCCTTCCCCTTGTTCACGCCGAAGTTCATGGTGGCGTGGGCGAGATGCAGGGCGCAGCCGGCGTCGCGGGTGAGCTGCACCATCTCCTCGTACGCGGCGAGCGCTCCCGCGCCGTAGGAGCGGTGGTGCGGGCAGTAGTAACCGTCGTGCTCCGCCACCACCCGGCACAGCTCGGTGAGTTCGGCGTCCTTCGCGTACATCCCGGGGGTGTACGTCAGGCCCGAGGACATGCCGACCGCACCCTCCGCCATGCCCTGGGCGACGAGCTCCTTCATGCGGTCCAGCTCCGCGTCGGTGGCGGGGCGGTCGTCCCAGCCGACCGCGAGCATCCGGACGGTGCCCTGCGGGACGAGGTAGGCGGCGTTCACGGCGATGCCCTGGCCGCCGAAGTTGCGGTCGAGCCGGTCCAGGTAGCCGCCGACGGTGCGCCAGTCGAAGTCGATGTCGCTGCCGTCGCCGTTCCAGCCGGCGATGGAGCGGCGGACCTCCGCGAGGGTGCGGTCGTCGGCGGGGGCGTACGACAGGCCGTCCTGGCCGAGGACTTCCAGGGTGACGCCCTGGGCGGCCTTCGCGCTGTGGTCGGGGTCGCGCAGCAGAGCGAGGTCGCTGTGCGCGTGCATGTCGATGAAGCCCGGCGAGAGCGCGAGGCCGTCCGCGTCCAGGGTGCGGGCGGCGGTGGGGCGGGGGCCGTCGCCCTCACTGCGGATCTCGGTGATCCGGCCGTCCGTGATGCCCACGTCGGCGCGGTAGGAGGGGGCACCGGTGCCGTCGACGACGCGGGCGTCGCGGATGACCAGGTCCATGGGATGTCGCCTTTCGGGAGGGAGGAGTGGCTCCGCCGGGATCAGAAGAAGGTGCGGATGTAGTCGGTGACGGTGCCGTCCGCCTCCACCAGCGGGATCAGCTGCCACTTGTCGAAGGAGGTGCAGGGGTGCGAGAGCCCCATCCCGATCCAGTCGCCGACCTCCAGCTCGGCGCCCGCCTCGGTGCGCACCCAGCCGTGCTGGTCGGACAGCCCGCTCACGGTGACGCCGGTGGCCGGCCGCACGGAGCCGTCGCGTGCGGAGCGGACGACCTGTGCCTCCGGGAGGTCCAGGTCGTAGGCCGCGTCGCGCTTGCCGGCGTTGACGAACGCCTGCTCGGGGGTGGGGCGGGAGACGACCTGGGCCCAGAGGCGGAAGGCGGGCTGCAGCGCGCCCTCCTCGGGGATGCGGTTGAAGGGGGTGAGGTGGCGGTAGTGGCCGTCGTCATGGCTGACGTACGCGCCGGAGCGCAGCAGCTTGAGGACGGGCCGGCTCAGCGCCGGGATCTCGGCGAACACATCGGCGACGGCGTCGAACCACGCGCTGCCACCCGCGCTGACCAGGATCTCCTCGCCGTCGGCCAGCGCGTCGAAGCGGCCGGCCGCGTCGAGGTCCACGGCCAGCGCCACGAGTCGGCGCAGCCACTCCCGCACCCGCTCGGGAGAGGCGTCCGGCACCTCGCCCTCGTATCCGGCGACGCCCACCAGGCGCAGGGAGGCGGCGTCGGCGACCGCGGCGGCGACCGCCGCGCAGTCGGCCTCCGTGCGGGCGCCG
>NZ_DATMVN010000406.1:0-12066 GCF_035563135.1 Streptomyces sp. | reverse complement strand
GCGGACTCCTCCTCGGCACCGGGATCGGCCACAACGGGTGGCTCACCATCGCCTGGTGCCTGGGCCTCGCGGCACTCGGCTACTTCTGGTCGAAGGCCCAGTTCAACCGCGACCCGAAGTAACAGGAGGGCAGTTCGAGGGAGCCGCGGAACGCCGAGTGCCGGCGGGCAGGGAGCCGTTCTATCCGTTTCCTGAATCATGAGTTAGGTTAGGCATACCTAAGTAATTATGCCGAGGCCCTCGCCCGCTCCTCTGGAGAACCTGGATGCGTCCTTTCAACTCCCGCGCTACACGGCCCACTTCCGCCGAACGCGTGCTGTCGGTCCTGACCGCAGCGCATTCGATGACGGTGGTGAGCGATGGGCTCCACCCCATAGAGGTGCACCGCCTCGACGGCACGGCCGCGATGGGCCACATCCACCTGCACGAGCCGTCCGAGGCCGTTTCCACGACGCCAGGACCACGCATCCCCGTCCGGCTGGAGTTCACCGACATCGCACCCACGCCCGTGCGGGACCGCATGCGCGCCCGCGTCACGGTGACCGGCCTGCTGTCGGCCCCGTACAGCACGGAAGCCACGGAAAGCACCTGCATGGAGTTCGGCCAGGCGGTCTTCGAGGACCACGGGGGGCGCGCCTTCGTCACGCTGGACGCCCTGCTGGAGACGGACCCCGATCCGATCGCCACCAACGAGGCGGCGATGCTGACCCATCTGATGGACGAGCACAGTGAGCTGGTCCCCCTGCTCCTGCGCCTCGCGCAACCGCAGCCGGACAAGGGTGTGGTGCGCGTCCTCCCGCTCGCGATGGACCGTTACGGCGTGACCCTGCGCCTGGAGTACCCCGGCGCCCACCGCGACGTGCGCCTGCCGTTCCCGAAGACCGTGGCACACCTCGACCAGGCCGGCCCTCAGATCCACGCCCTGCTGTCCGCCGCCCGTCGCGCTTCCCACCGCAACCAGCTGCTCGCCTGAGCCGGTCCGATCACGCGGATGCACCCGGCAACGCTTACGGGAGGGGGCCTGCGCCCCCTCCCGTAAGTGCCGCCACGCTCAGCTCTGGGGACGGCTGCCGTGGTTCGCGCCGTTCTTGCGGCGGGCCCTCTTCTTGCGACGTCGCTTCGAGGACATCGAGCCTCCTCATTCAATAGCTTTTACGGACTATCAACCGGATTGTCGGCCCGGAGATCACAGAGCCCCTTACCCACCGACGCCCCGGCAAACACACGGCGAGAACATGAACGAGTGACGTGCGTCACGGAGTGCGACGGTCCGTTCACTCCGCGCGTCGCCTGTCCCGTACCGGACCGCACCGGCGCTCCGGCCTCCATGGACAGTCGCCGACCTGCTGTGATGTGATCCGTGCGGCGGAACGGCCTTGTCCGGCGCTGCTCACCGGGCGATCCCAGGTGCGTGGCGCACGGGTGGACCGAACCCCGCATCACGCCTTACGCCGCTCGGTCACCCGTGACTCCCCGCATCGCCACGGCGAGCGCCCGGGTCCGTCCCCCCAGGCTCGAAAGTTCCGTACACATGCAGAAGACCAAGGCCGCACTCTGGGAATTCCTCCAGGGGCTCGGCAAGACGTTCATGCTCCCGGTGGCTCTGCTCGCATTCTGCGGCATCATGCTGGGCATCGGCTCCTCACTCTCCAGCGAGGCCGTCAGCGACAACCTTCCCTTCCTGAAGGCCGAGGGCTTCCACCTCGTCTTCACCTGGATGGCCAACACGGGTCTGGTCGCCTTCACCTTCCTGCCCGTCCTCTTCGCGATGGCGATTCCGCTCGGTCTCGCCCGCGAGGACAAGGGAGTGGCCGCCTTCTCGGGTTTCGTCGGCTTCGCCGCCATGAATCTCGCGGTGAACTTCTACCTCACCGCGAAGGGGGTCGACTTCGAGGACGAGGAAGCGATCAAGCACTACGGCACAGCCGAGGTGCTCGGGGTGCAGTCCATCGATACGGGGTTGCTGGGAGCCGTGGCCGTTGGCATCGTTGTCGGCCTCCTCCACCAGCGCTTCCGTACCCAGCGGATGCCTGACGCACTGGCCTTCTTCGGCGGTCTGCGCTTCGTCCCGATCATCTCCGCTCTCGTCCTCAGCGTCCTCGGCCTGCTCATCCCCCTGGTGTGGCCGGCCTTCAACGGCTGGATCACCGCCGTGGGCCGCGGAATCGGACACGCGGGTGTCTTCGGGCCGTTCTTCTTCGGCATGGGAGAGGTGCTGCTGCGACCGGTCGGACTGCATCACATCCTCGTCGCGATGTTCCGGTTCACCGACGTCGGCGGTGCGGGGACCGTGTGCGGGGACAGCGTCTCCGGGGCCCTGAACATGTTCTACGCGCACCTGGACTGCGCGGGCGCGCCGAATGCCGCCGTCACGGATGCGACGCACTTCCTCTCCCAGGGCAAGATGGCGGCCTATCTGGGCGGCCTGCCGGGCGCGGCACTCGCGATGTACCACTGCGCGAAGAAGAAGATGCGCCCGGAGATCAAGGCCCTGCTCGTGTCCGGCGTGGTGGCCTGCGTCGTCGGCGGCATCACGGAGCCGCTGGAGTTCCTGTTCCTGTTCGTCGCGCCATGGCTCTACGCCATCCACGCGGTCCTGGTGGGTCTCGGCTTCCTCGCCGCGGCCGTCCTCGGGGTCTTCATCGGGAACACCGACGGCAACGTCATCGACTGGCTGGTCTTCGGCGTCCTGCAGGGACCGGCGACCAAGTGGTACCTGGTGCCGGTGATCGCGGCTGTGTGGTTCGCCGTGTACTACTTCCTGTTCCGCTGGGCGATCACTCGCTTCGACCTCGGGACTCCCGGCCGTGAGAAGGATCCGGAGCCGGACGGCGAGAGCGGTGACCACGGTGAGGACGCCGCTCCGGGCGGAGCGGAGAAGCCTGCGCGTGAGCTGGTGGCGGGGAAGTACGACGCCGTCGCCATCCTCGACGCGATCGGCGGCGCCGGCAACATCCGCTCCCTCGACAACTGCATCACTCGCCTGCGCATGACGGTGCAGGACGCCGGACAGGTCGACGAGGCACGGCTGAAGAAGCTCGGCGCCGTAGGGGTGATCAAGCTCGACGGCCACAACGTGCAGGTCATCATCGGGCCCCAGGTACAGTCGGTGAAGGACGCCATCGCTCTCATGATCCCGGTGGGCTGATCGTGACCCCCCCTTCCTCCGCGTCCTGCGGCCGGTCCCGTGGGACCGCGCAGGACCCGTACGGCTTCGACGTCCCGGTGGACCGGCACGGCACCTGGTGCACGCAGTGGGACTACGTCGAGGACCGGTTCGGCGTGTCCGGCCTGCTGCCCTTCACGATTTCCGACATGGACTTCGAGACCGCGCCGGAGATCATGGCCGCGCTCCACGACCGCCTGGACCACGGTGTGCTCGGGTACTCGCGCTGGCGGCAGGACGACTTCCTCTCCGCGATCGTCCACTGGTACGCGACGCGGCACGCGACGGCCGTCGACCCCGAATCGGTCGTCTACGCACCCTCCGTCGTCTACCAGCTGTCGCAGCTGCTCCGGCTGTGGTCGCGTCCCGGTGACGGCGTGGTCGCCCATACCCCCATGTACGACGCGTTCCCGAAGACCGTGGCGGCACACGGACGGCAGCTCCGCGCGTGTCCGCTCGACGACTGGGCGGAGCTGGAACGGCTCCTGGCGCTGCCCGACACAGCGGTACTGCTGCTGTGCTCGCCGCACAATCCGACGGGCAGGGTCTGGTCCGCGGATGACCTGGACCGGATGGCACGGCTGTGCGCACGGCACGGCGTTGCCGTCATCAGCGACGAGATCCACTCCGACCTGGCACACGACCCGCATGTCCACCGCCCGTGGGCCGGACTCGGCGGCGAGGGGAGGTGGGCTGTGATCACCTCGGCATCCAAGTCGTTCAACATCCCGGCTCTGACCGGGAGTTACGGGATCATCGGCGATCCCGGATCGCGCGCCGCCTATCTGCGTCAGCTCAAGGAGGCGGACGGCCTCTCCTCCCCCGCGGTACTGTCGCTCGTCGGGCACATCGCCGCGTACAGGGAGGGAGCGCGCTGGCTGGATTCCTTGCGCGCGTATCTCGCGGCCAACCTCGCGAGGGTGGCAGACCGCCTCCACGAGGAATTCCCGCAGCTCGGATGGGCACCCCCGCAGGCGGGGTATCTCGCCTGGATCGACCTGCGGCCGCTCGGCACCGACGACGACGTGCTGCAACGCGAGCTCGTCGAGGTGGAGAAGGTGGCCATCATGCCGGGTGCGGCTTACGGCTCTCCGGGGTGGGTGCGGCTCAACGTGGGATGCCCCCGGTCCAAGGCGGAGGCAGGGGTCGAGGCACTGGTGCGCGCGCTGCACCGGCTCACGTGAACGGTGCGGGCGGGCAGGCCCTGCCCCTGTGACGCCTGCCCGTCGGGCGCTGTGCGGGACACCTGTCCGGTACGTCACTCCGCGATGCCCGCCCCGGTGGCTGCCGTATGGTGCCGCCCGTCCGTGCGGACCCACCGGAACGGACCCGCCCGCCCCGCCGGAAGGCCGGTGGAGGCCGGTGATTCACCGGATGCCAGGCACCCGGCACGCGGCGAGACTTCGTCGACAGCACCCGCCACCCTTCCGTACGGAGGTGTCATGTCCGGTCTGCTCAAGAGACGACTGGCGAGCATACGTCAAGAATTGTCATGCACGCGACGCGCTGGTGTGCTGTCGGCCGCTCTCCTCCTGTCGGCCGTCACCGGTGCTTTCGTGCCCGCCGCGGCGGCGGAGGGGCCCACCGTCACGACCAGATACGGACAGGTGCGAGGGGAGGCCGGGGAGGCGGTCGACTCCTTCGCCGGAATCCCGTACGCCGCGCCGCCCGTGGGGGCCCAGCGGTGGAAGCCGCCCTCTCCGCCCGCACGATGGGCCGGCGTCCGTGACGCCACCACTCCCGGAAACCCCTGCATGCAGCAGATCCAGCCCAGTCCCTGGGGCGATCTCGCGGGCCCCGGCACACCCAGCGAGGACTGCCTGTACCTGAACGTCCACGCACCCGCGCAACGGTCGTTCCCCGAGCGGCCGGTGATGGTGTGGCTCCACGGCGGCGCCTTCACCATGGGCTCCGGGACGTTCTACGACGGCAGTGATCTGGCGGCCAGGGGTGATGTGGTCACCGTCACCCTCAACTACCGCCTCGGAGCGTTCGGTTACCTCGCCCACCCCGGGCTGGCCGAGGAATCGCCGCAGGAGGTGTCCGGCAATTACGGACTGCTCGACCAGCAGGCCGCTCTGCGCTGGGTGCGGGACAACATCGCGGCGTTCGGCGGGGACCCCGGCAACGTGACGGTCTTCGGCGAGTCGGCAGGAGGCGGCAGTGTCTGCCACCACCTGGTCTCCCCCCGGGCGATCGGCCTGTTCGACCGGGCCATCGCCCAGTCGGGCTGCGGATTCACCCTGCCCACCCTCGAGTCGCAGCAGAGCAACGGCACGGCCTGGGCCGCCACCCTGGGCTGCGCCGACGTCGCCTGCCTGCGCGCCGCGCCCGCCGACCGCCTGCTCACCGCCTCCGCCACGCCCCCGGCCCGCTGGACCCCCACCGTCGACGGTGCGCTCCTGCCTCTCCAGGTGACGGACGCACTGGAGGACGGACGGTTCCACCGGGTCCCCGTCCTTCAGGGCACCACCGCCGACGAGGGCCGCCTCACCGTGGCGAGCGCCTACGACCTGGCCGGCAGGCAGCTGACCGCGTCGGGTTACCCGGTGGCGGTCCGGACGATCCACAAGGAGCGCGCGGACGAGATCCTGGCCCGGTATCCGCTGTCGGACCACGGCACACCGGCGGAGGCTCTCGGTGCGATACTCACCGACTCCCAGTTCTCCTGCATGCAATCGCGCACCGCGGCCCTCATGGCCGCGCACACGCTGTCCTTCCAGTACGAGTTCGCCGACCGGCACGCGATGGACTACCTGAACATGCCGATCAGCTTCCCCATCGGCGCTCCCCACGGTTCGGAGATCCGGTACGTGTTCGGCGGCGTCTCGGGCACCCCCGCCCAGAACACCCTGTCGGCCCGGATGCTCGACTACTGGAGCAACTTCGCCAGGACCGGCGTCCCGTATGCGGCCGGAGCTCCGCGCTGGCACCTCTTCCCCGAGGTGCAGGTTCTCGCCCCCGGCGCGATCACGGCGACGACCAGCTTCCCCCAGGACCACAAGTGCGACCTGTGGAACCGGCCCGCCCGGTGAACGGCTGAAGGCGCCCGCCGCCGGCCGGGGGCCCCAGGGAGGTCCGCGGTCCCGGCCCTCCCCCTCGGCGGCGGAACTCCGGATCGAGGACGGACGCGCCGGACTCGATTTCCTGCTTCTTCCGAGTCTGAAACGCGTGGAGGCGGGCAGACGGGGCGATGTGTCAGCTGCGCGGTGCGGCCGACCGGACGGGGGGATGTGTCATGGAACAGCTGACGACCGGCTGCGGAACGAAACGGGACAGGCAGGCATCCGGCCCGGGCGTCCTGGCGGACAGTGCCGCCTACGACATGACTTCGGGTGAGATCGCCCGCGCTCGCGGCTTCGTACGGCAGTTTCTGTCCGATGCCCGCTCCACGCACGGCTTGGACGTGCCGTCGCGGACGCTGGACATCGCACAGCTGGTGGTGAGTGAGCTGGCGACGAACGTCTGCAAGTACGCCCCGGGCCCGTGCCTGCTGGATCTCGAAGTGGACGGCGACATGCTGGGCATCACCATGTGGGACTCGGGCTCCGTGCTCCCCACCGCCCTGCAGGCCGACCCCACTCGCGCCGGACAGCACGGCCTGGAGATCGTTCTCGCGGTCTGCCAGAGCTTCGAGGTACGACGCGAGCCGGTGGGGAAACGCGTCCGCGTGCAGGTCTCGCTGCTCGAAGGCCCTCATGGGGATCCGGCCGGCCCCACACCCTGGTGATGCCCCCTGAAGCTCATCCGCCGTACCGCACAGCCCGCGCCCACGGCGTGCCGCTACGGGCCCTGTGCCGCGGAGCGGACATGTGAGCACCCCGTGAAGGAAGCACCCCCAAAAGGTGCATACTACAGGGATGTCCGCACACGATGATCACGCGATATCCACCCGGTCCGAGGCCTCGGACCGCCCCGTAGCAGTGGACCAGTACCCGCTCGATGGTGCCTGGGTCGTCGTGGCAGCCGGTGAGCTCGACATGGATACGGTGCCCGCGCTTCAGGAAGCCCTGGAAGCGGGTGCCGCTTCGCACTCTTCGGTGGTTCTGGATGCCGGTGCGATCACCTTCGCGGACTCCACCGCCCTGACCCTCCTCCTCCGTATGGACCGGTCCACCACGTTCAGAATCGCGGCCCCGGGCCCCGCCCTGCTGCAGCTGATGCAGATCACGGGCGCCGACCGGGTCCTGACCGTCAAAGGGACCGTGGAAGAGGCACGCACGGCGTGACACCGAAGAGACCCTGTCCGCGTTCCCTGAGGGGAACGCGGACAGGGTCTCCGCCGCGTGGCGCCCACGACGGCACAGTGCCCCTCCGCGGAGGCCGCCCACGCGGTACGGCGCGGCCGCACCCCCCTCCGGGGGTGCGGCCGCGCCGCGGTGTCGCCGGTACTCAGTAGGCGGAGTCGACGTTGTCGATGGAGCCGTACTTGTCGGCGGCGTAGTTGGCCGCCGCGGTGATGTTGGCGACCGGGTCGGTCAGGTCCTGCGGGGTGCCGGAGACGTGGTAGGCGTCGAACGTCGGCTGGATCACCTGCAGGAGGCCCTTGGAGGGCGTGCCGTTCTGCGCGTTGACGTCCCAGCCGTTGGCCGCGTCGGGGTCGCCGCCGGACTCACGCATGATGTTGCGGTGCAGGCCCTCATAGGTGCCCGGGATCCCCTCGGCCTCCATGATCTTGAGGGACTCACGGATCCAGCCGTCCAGATTGTCCGGGTCGGCCGCTGCCTTGCCGGCCTTCTTCGCGAGGGCGTCCACCTGCGCGGAGACTCCGGCTGCCGAGACGCCGGCCGTCGGCGAAGCGCTGTGCGAGGCCGGCTCGGCGGCCTGCGCGGGGGACGGGGCGAGGGTCAGGGCCGCTGCTGCGGCTCCGACGGCGCACAGTCCGGAAACCGAGAACCTGCGGATCCGGGCGGTACGGGCGACGGGGGACGGGGACTGGGTGGACGTACGGATGAGGCACTCTCCTTGCGGTGATGACAGGTACGCCACGAGGCCGGCTGCGGGGCGGAAGCACGCGATGAGGTCCGCAGTGCGGAACACGGCGCTCGACCGGCCCGGAGCCGCGGCTCCCGTGGACTTCGACCATGGTTAGCGGCACACCAGGAGGAGGGCAACGACCCGCATTACTACATGCCTACGTAGTACGCCGCCGAGAAGCCGGACAGTGCGCTCCACCGGCGCGAGCCCTCGCCCCGTCCCCTACTGCCGCGCCTCGTATGTGACCTGCGGCCTATGGGCTGACTCACGCCACGGGCCGGCCCCGGCCTGGTTCGCAGCCATACGCGCGGGAGGGCCGGGCCGCCTCCGGTCACTGCCCGCCGACGGACCGGACGGTGACCTTGCCTCCGCTGCGGGCGACCTGGACGGCGTGGACCCTGCCCGGAGCGGTACGGGCGGACCGCAAGTCCTCGCTCACCTCCACGGTGCACGGGTGCACGCCCGCCAGCCGGCCGACATGGTCCTTCACCGCGATGACCTCCAGGTGGTCCCTCCCCCTGGAGCCTGGCGGCAGACCCACGGCTCCCGCGATGGTCCCCTTGAGCCAGTCCACCTCGTCGATCTCCTCGGCGAGCAGTTCCGTCGTCCCCCCGACGTCCCTGCCCAGCCCCACCCCCGGGACCGCACGACGCCCGATGAGGAAGTCCCGGCGCTCGGCCGGCGAGGCTGGGGAGAGCGGGCCGACGGGTAGCAGGACGTTGATCATCCGCAGCTCCGCAGCGACCCGCCCGTCCACGCACAGCTGGACATCGATGGCCGACATGGGCCACGGACTCGTCCCCTGGGCCACGAAGCCGCCGAAGCGGGCTTCGATCTCGGCCTCACCGGTCTCCGGCGGCGCTTCGAACAACTCCAGCCGTTCCACCTTGACGGGGTAGCCGACCACGCCGCGGCCGATCTCGTGGGACCACCGCCACGGGCTGTGGGACGGGATCACATGGAGGAGCGTGTCCATGAGTCCCTGGTTGAGGCATCCCTTCGGCACCGTGCCGCGGGCGAGATCTGCCACTCCGGAGGATCCGGCCGCCCCGATGGCCAGCGACGTCAGGTACTGGAACGCCGGTCCGTGGAACAGCTCGCCCGAAGCGTACGGATCCGGTTGCGCCACGGCGTCCGGCAGCGGGGCGAACCGCTCCGGGCGGTGGAGGGGCCGGTCACCCACCAGCACGGTGCCACTGGCTGCCACCTCGAACCGGGACAGCGCGGGCGTCGTCGCCTCACGCCACGTCAGCAGCTTCACTTCCAGTCCTGCCTCCGTGGAGGCCACCTCCGTCCGCAGCCGGACCGGTTCGGCGAGCGGAATCCAGTGCCGGAGGTCGACATCGCGCACGGCGGCCACCTGGCTGCCGGTGTGATCCGCGGCGGCCCGGGCGAGCTGGTCGACGACCGACATCATGGGCAGCGCGGGAACCGTGAAGGTCGGGCAGTGGTCACCCGTCCAGGTGTCGACAGCGGGATCGAGCGTCTTCTCCGTCACCCCGGACGGACCGTCTCCGGGCACCACGCGGACACCGAGTCCACGGACGTGGTAGAGGCAGGTGTCATCGCCCCAGAGACGGGCTTCGGCAACCGCACAGGTCCCACGCGTGTCCTCCGTGACCTCCAGGATCTCCAGGTCGATCCTGATGAGGCGGTTGCGGGGGGTGATCTGGCCTCGGTACTTCCAGATGATCTCGTGGCCGGGCATGACGGGCTCGAACCCGGGGTGGGAGATCCCCGCGGTGAGGCCTCGCTCGATCAGGTAGAACTGGACCAGCTGGCACATGGCCTCGATGCCGAGTGAGCCCGGCTGCACCGGGTCCTGGAAGAAGTGGGCCTTGAAGAACCACTCCCCCGCGTCGACGTCCTTCTCCGACCGGAGCCGCCCCAGTCCCGCGCTGCCGCCGTCCGGCCAGTAGCCGGTGATCCTGTCGATCATCAGCAGCATCGGACCGGGCAGAGCGGCCGGGCCGGTGAAGTACCGGGCGGGCCTCGCCTTCAGGTCGACCGCACGCTCACCGGGTGCCTCCAGCGCGGCCCTGTCACTCTCCTGGACGGGCAGCCCGGCCTGGTGCTCGAAGGCCGAGGGCGGGAAGAAGCCGAAGACCGTGGACAGGACGAAGACCTCTTCACCGTCGGCCGAGCACCTGATCGAGAACGACACGATGATCATCTCGCCGGTGCGCGAGATCGAGGTCAGTTCGGCCTCGGTACGCACGGTCCGGGTGGCCGGTGTGATCTCGCCGGTGACCGTTCCGCTCCCGTCGAGGTTGCGGAAGAGCAGATCGACGTCGGTGGCCGACGGGCAGCCGACGTGGACGGCCAGCCACCCGCACGGCTGCAGCGCGATCTCCATGAGCACGGCGAACGGCATGGACTTGCCGCCGTTCTGCTCGAAGTACCAGACCTGGCCGGGTACGTCGTACTCGGCGACCACCCGGCTGCCCTCCCGCATGCCGCGCCGCGGACCGTCCACGGAGACGATGCGGGTCATGAAGTGGTACGGCGGCCCGGGCAGCCGTGCGATCCTGCGCGTGCCGTCGAAGTCCTGCGCCTGGGCACCGAACGCCGCACTGGGCCTTCCCCACGCGCACGCCAGCAGCGACGGGTAGTCGAACACGAACCCGTCGGACTGTGCCACCGGTGCGGACTCGCCATGACCGACGAGGCCGCCGAGACGGGCCAGGGGCACCGGACTCCCGCTGGTCTGCTCCGTGCGCCCGCCGAGCTGCCGCCAGTGCTCCAGGGGCCAGTCCGGCACCAGCCGGAGCACGGCGTTCCGGCCGTGGAAGGCCTTGACCCCGTCGACGGTGCCCAGGATGTCGGCGTACAGCGTCGGCTCGGGGCCGGCCGAGACGCCGCGCACGAACACCTCGTACACGATCCGCCGGCTGCCGGGGGTGGCCTGTCCGCGGCACCGGGCGGTACAGGGCTGCTCGGCGGCCGGCTCGAAACGCCATCCGTCCCTGGCCACGGTGAAACCCAGGGCAGCCAGGTAGAAGGCCATCGCCTGCAGACCGGCCTGGAGCATCAGTGTTCCCGGCATGCACGGGTCGTTCCTGAAGTGCCCCTCGAAGAACCAGTCGTCCGGTGAGACGGGTGTCTCCGCGCGGAGGTAGCCACGGCCCCACGGCCCTCCGGCCGGGTCGAAGCCGGTGATCTCGCGCAGGAGCAGCAGCCGGCCGCCGTCCGGGCGGGGAGAGCGTACGTGTGACCGGGTGATGTCCCAGTCGGGGCCGAAGCAGTCCGCCGGGCGGCCGGCCGCGAAGGCCAGGACCTGTTCAGCGGTGAAGGACGAGCGGGGACAGTGCACGGCCGGGGCGTCGTGCGGGAGGCCGACGGCCGGTGAGCAGGAGGCAGGGTCCCAGCGCACACCGTCGGTGTCGTCGAGTTCGGCCTTCGTGAAGAAGCCCGCCTGCCCGTCCCGGACACTCAGCCGGAGTTCGTCGCCGACGTAGCAGTCGTAGTGGAAGAAGAACAGACGGATGCCGTCGTGCCGGGCGTGCCTGTCGATGTGGATCTCGTACCGCAGCGTCTCCCCCGCCCGGGGCGGACTGCCGTGATAGGTCAGTTCGCAGCCGAGCAGCCGGTAGGCCCGTTCGCCCCGGTTGAGCAGATCGATCCCGAGCCAGCTGATCAGCAGCAGGTCCGCCTGGCCCGCCTCGATCATGAGGCCGGCCGGCATGCGCCCGGCCGGGTCGAGGTACCAGCTGTCGAGGCGGACGTCGGTCTCGGTCCGGATCGTGCCGGTGGCGTGTTCCGCGCCGAGTTCGGCCAGGGCTGCGGGGACCGCGTCGATGCCGGTGACCCGGTCGGCGAGCAGCATCGGCGGCCCGGGCATCCTGGTCTGCAGTTCGTACGCGTCCTGTGCGGCGAACCTGGGTCCCAGCAGGGTGGAGACCGGCCGGGAGGCGAGGTGTTCC
>NZ_DATMVN010000405.1:0-2140 GCF_035563135.1 Streptomyces sp. | reverse complement strand
TCTTCCAGGACCCTGTGGTCGAGCGGCTGCTGATGAAGCACGGCTTTCGCGTGCACATCACCAACATGGGCTCGCGTGAGATCGCCAAGCAGGACTACGAGGGATACGACGTCGTCTTCCCCTCCGGCCAGCCGGCCGCCGACCTGATCAGCCGGGAGCGCGCCCGGGCGAACCGTCCGGTGCTGCTGTACCGCCCGTTCGTCAGCCCCATCGTGCTGGCCACCTACCGGGACTACGCCGAGGTGCTCACGGCGGAAGGCGTCGCGAAACGCCTGCCGGGCCCGGATGGCCGGCCGATGTACTACACCCTCGACATGCGGCAGTTCCTCGATCTCGCGCACGGCAGGAGGAAGGGCCTCCAGCGCGACCCCGAGAACGGCTACCGCTGGGACGAGATCGACCACAACGACCACGTCCGCAACGGCAACAAGATCCTTGCCCAGACCTCGGACATCTGCGAGTCCAACTCCGCCGGCACCTACCTCGGGCTCGTGGCCTTCGTCGAGCACGGGAACGACGCGCCGGACAGCGCGGCCGAGGCCGAGCAGCTCGCCCGGAAGATCAAGCCGCTCCTCGTCGAGCAGGGCCTGCCGTCCTCCGAACGGGCCGAAACGTATCTGTCCCCCGACGGGCAGAGCATCGCCCCCGTCTCGGTGATCTACGAGCACCAGTTCCTCGCCCACCAGATCCGGTACGAGGCCGAGAAGGACACGATCGACAACGAGCGCGTCCTGCTCTACCCGTCCACACGCTTCGTCACCGAACCCCAGCTCGTCGCGCTGAACGGCGACGGCGCCCGGCTCGGCGAACTGGTCAGTGAGGACCGCGAACTCCAGCACCGCGCCATGGAGCTGGGCTTTCGGGCGCGCAACGCCACCAGCGGCGCGACCAGCGACGAGCTCACCCGTTTCCTCACCGAGCGGCATATCCCGGTGCCCACCACCTCCTCCGACGACACCCGGGCGGTCCTGCCCAGCCTGCCCCTGCTGGAGAAGATGATCGAGATCGTCGGCGACTGCCCGGGCCGGACGGGCAGCCCGTGAGGCGCGGTGCGGGCTCGCTCGCGCTCTGCCTGGCCCTCGTCACCACCTTGCTCACCGCCTGCTCGGGCGACGGCGGCGAAACGGTCCGGCTGCGCGTGCTCGCCAGTCCCGATCTCGCCGTACTGGCCCCGTTGCTGGGCGACCTGAAGGACGAGACCGGCGTCGACCTGCGCCTGGATCACCGGACCGACGCCGAGACGAAGACCCTGGACCGCGACAGGTACGACCTCGCATGGCTGTCCTCCGACAGCTATCTGCGGCTCACCGGCAAGACCGCGGTCCGGGGACTGCAGCGCACCCCCACCATGACCTCCCCCGTCGTCATCGGCCTGAAGCCGGACGTGGCACGGAAGCTTCGCACCCAGGTGCCCGGCGGCCGGCTCACCTGGGCGGACATCGCGGACGCCGCCGCCACCGGCACCCTCCGCTTCGGCATGGCCGACCCGCGGCACGCCGGCAGCGGGCTCGCCGCCCTCGTCGGTGTCGCCACCGCCGCGGCCGGCACCGGAGCCGCGCTGCGCCCCGAGGACGTCTCCTGCGACCGGCTGCGCGGCTTCCGCTCCGGCCAGACCCTCACCGCCGGCACCGGGCCCGCCCTCGTCGACTCCTACACCGACCACCAGGACGGGACCGACGCCCTGATCACCTACGAGTCCGATCTGCTCGCCCTCAACGCCACCGACCGCCTCCACGACCGCCTGGAGGTCGTCCGCCCCGAAGACGGCATGGTTCTGGCGGACTTCCCGCTGCTCCTGCTCGACCCGGCCCACCGCACCGCGTACGACAAGGTCACGCAGTGGCTGCTGCGCGACTCGGTGCAGCGGCGGATCATGCGGCACACGCTGCGCCGCCCCGTGAACACGACGGTCACCCGGGACGCACCGCTGCGCGAACCGGTCGGCAACGCGCTCTTCTACCCCGACCGGCCCGGCGTCCTCGGAGCCCTGTTGGCGGACTACGGTGACCCCGGCCGTCGCACCACGAGCCAGGTGGTCTTCCTGCTCGACTTCTCCGGCTCGATGCGCGGCACCCGGATGGCCGCCCTGCGCGAGGCCTTCGCCGGACTCAGCGGCGCGGACCCCTCCGCCTCCGGCAAG
>NZ_DATMVN010000404.1:0-14760 GCF_035563135.1 Streptomyces sp. | reverse complement strand
CCGCCGGCCCCGGATAGTCCACGGTGTGCAACTGCCGCCCCCGGAACGTCTCCTGACCCGGACAGCGCGGCCAGAACGGCCGGTCCCAGGTGCCGGTGGCGTTGATCAACGCACGCGTGGCGTACGTACCCTCGGAGGACTCGACGAGCAGCCGGCCGCTCTCGCCCTCGCGCACGGTGCTCACCTCGACCGGACGGTGCACCCGCAGACCGAGGCGGTGCTCGTACGCGTCGAAGTACGCACCGATCACCTCGGACGACGGGCGGCTGTCGTCGGCGTCCGTCAGCTCCATGCCGGGCAGGGAGTGCATGCCGTGCACCTTGCCGTAGGTGAGCGACGGCCAGCGGAACTGCCACGCGCCGCCGGGCCGGGGTGCGTGATCGAGCACGACGAAGTCCCGGTGGGGCTCGAGGCCGGCCCGCCGCAGGTGATAGGCGGCGGACAGCCCGGCCTGTCCGGCACCGATGACGACCACGTCCAGCTCACGGATCCCGAAGTTGTTCACGTTTCTACCAACCGGATCCAGCTCCTGCGTCTTCCCGGACGCGCGATCTCTCCTGCCCGCGACAGAATGGGCTCATGTCCTCCTTCACCACGCATCTGCTGAGCGTCACCACCGGACGGACCGAGACGGTCACGGACCTGACAGCGGACTGTGAACAGTTCCTCGGCCGGGTCGCTCCCGGCGGAGACGGCCTGCTCAATGTCTTCGTCCCTCACGCGACCGCCGGGATCGCCGTCCTGGAAACCGGAGCCGGCAGCGACGACGACCTCCTCACCGCCCTGCAGACCCTGCTCCCCGCCGACGACCGCTGGCGCCACCGCCACGGGACCCCGGGCCACGGCCGCGACCACGTACTCCCGGCCCTGGTCCCCCCGCACGCCACCTTGCCGGTGATCGGAGGGAGGCTGGAACTGGGGACCTGGCAGTCCGTCTGCCTGGTGGACACGAATCGCGACAATGCAAACCGTCAGGTCCGCCTGTCATTTTTCGGGTAGGGCTGCGTCTGCCGTCACTGGAGGAGTGATGTCCGGCCGCACCAAGTGAGAGAGGCCCGGCTCCGGGCGGGGCTGGATGAGCAGTGCTGCGCGGCGATGTGCGCCTGGGGAGGATGTCATCCGCGAGGAACTCGGCATCATCCGCATCGAACGCGTGCCGACCGGCGATGCCTGGGCCTGACCTTGGTCAGGCCATTGCCGGCAGCGGGCTGACGTCCGCCGCCGGGGCGCCCGGGGACTTCGCCCCCGGAAAGCCCCGGAACGCTTGACCTGGAGCGCACTTCACCACGCAGACTCCCCATCGAGCCCGGACCACCGGACCGAAGGGGAGGACAACCATGGAATACCGCACCATAGGCACCGACCCCGCCCACCGGCGTGAGGTGAGCGTGCTCGCGCTCGGCGCGATGCTGTTCGGTTCGCTCACCGACGAGAAGACCTCTTTCGCCCTTCTCGACCGCTACGTCGAAGCGGGCGGGAACTTCATCGACACGTCCGACAACCACGCCTTCTGGACCGACGGGAGACAGGGCGGTCACAGCGAGAACGTCCTGGGCCGGTGGCGGCGCAGCCGGGGCGTCGGTGACGAGATCGTCATCGCCACCAGGCTCGGTGCCCGTCCCCTGGCTCCCGGTACCGGCTTCGTCGACAACCCGGAGGGTCTGTCGGCCAAGGTGATCCGCGAAGCGTCCGAGGCCGGCCGGGAACGGCTGGGTGTCGACAAGCTGGCCCTGCTGTACGCACATATCGACGACCATTGCGTACCGCAGCAGGAGACCGTCGAGGGTTTCGGCGCCTCGGCCGTGGAGGGTACGGCCGGACTCCTCGGGGCCAGCAACCAGGCGATGTGGCGGGTGGAACGGGCCCGGGCGCCGGCCGCCGCGGCCGGGCTGCCCGGATACGAGGTGCTCCAGTACCAGCACAGCCACCTGCGCCCCCCGGTTCGACGTGCCGAGCGACCTCTTCCCGGACGGCAGCCTCGGCCACGCCGGCCCCGAATCGTTCGGCTACCTGCGGGCAGATCCCACCCTGACCCTCGTCGCCTACTCCCCGCTGCTCCCCGGTGCGTACGTACGCGAGGACAAGCCGCTGCCGCCGGACTACGACCACCCGGGCACCCCGGCCCGGCTCGAGGAGCTGCGTTCCGTCGCCCGGGAGACCGGCGCCACCGTCAACCAGGTCGTCCTCTCCTGGCAGATCGGCGGCGAGCTGCCGGTCATCCCGCTGGCCGGGGCGTCGTCCCTGGCGCAACTGGAGGAGAACCTGGCCGCCCTGGACCTGGAGCTGACAGCCGATCAGCGAGCCCGGCCCGACACCGTGCACTGACGGTCCACGCGGAAGATTCGAACCCACGACCTCTTCGTCCTGAACGAAGATCGGGTCGACCTGCGGGAAGCCACATGGCTACCTGATGCACCAGTACAAGCCGGTGCTCGGCAGGGAGGGGAATCCCGTAAGGCCCTGTGAGGGGCTGTGGGACCGAGCGACCCACGAAGCGTTGGAGAAGGTGATACTCCACCGAACGGTGCCTTGGACACGCAACTCGAATCGTGAGTATCTCCTGACGAAGACCGCCCTGTGCGGGCAGTGCCACATCCGGCTGTACGGCGCACCTGATCAGACGGACCTGGCAGCGGCAGCTGCTCAACCCCACTCCGTTTTCCGCCGACCTGGCTCGGATGCGCGTTCAGCAGGCGGCGGAGCCGGATCTCGGGTGTCACATGATTGTTCCGCTCGCCAGCGGCTACCGGTTGGCGCTCCGGGCCTGGGGATTCCATCCCACCCTGTACCTCGACGTACCCGACGAGGTCTCGGCCCAAGCCGTCGCGCGGTTCCTCTCCGGCCGCGAGGGCTTGGGCCCCTCTCCGTGTGCCGTTGGGTGGCGCATCCGCCCCGCAGGCCGCGCGCCAGGGCAGGCAGGTCGCTTGTCGACGCCCCACTCCGGAGAATCGATGCAGCGCGTCAGAATTTGCCCCGCTCACCCAGTGACATCCAGGGCGGCCGGGGATTATGGTGCGAACGAACAGAGTGACAACGTTGTCAGTTAAGCAGGACTCGAAGGGAAATACCCCATGCGGTTTGCTTTCAGACCGTTCCGTCCCCGTGCTTCCGGTATGACAGCCGGTCTGATGGCCGCCGTACTCGTGAGTGGTGGAGTGGCCGGCATTGCCGAGCCCGCCGCCGCCGCCGCGGGCGCGGAACCGATCGATCTGGTCAATCCGTTCGTCGGAACCCAGAACTTCGGCAACACCTTCCCCGGGGCGAGCGCGCCGTTCGGCATGGTCCAGGTCAGCCCGGACACCGGCGGCCAGGGCGGCTACGACTACAAGCAGGACTCGATCTACGGATTCAGCCAGACGCACCTGTCCGGTGTCGGCTGCGGCGTCATGGGCGAGCTGCCCATCATGCCGACCACGGGTGCGGTCGACTCCGTGGACCCGAACACCTACCGCTCCCCGTACAGCCACGACGACGAGCAGGCCGGTCCCGGCTACTACCGGGTGGGGCTGAAGAAGTACGACGTCGACGCGGAACTCACCGCCACCGAGCGCACCGGGTGGCAGCGCTACACCTTCCCCTCCACCGGTTCGGCCAACGTCCTGTTCAACACGGGCAAGGCCAACCAGTCCGTGCTGGACTCCGAGGTGCACGTCGTCGGTGACCGCACCATCGAGGGCCGGGTGCACGCCGGGGGCTTCTGTGCCGGCCACGACGAGCACACGGTGTATTTCAGCGCCACCTTCGACCGGCCCTTCAAGGCCTACGGCACGTGGGACGGCGCGGACCCCGAACCCGGCACCCGCGACGCGGAGGGAGACGGCCGGAACGGCGCCTGGGTGACCTTCGACGCGACCACCGACCGGGACGCCGTCCTGAAGGTGGGGCTGTCCTACACCGGTGTGGAGGGCGCCCGTAAGAACCTGGCCGCGGAGACCGAGGAATCCTTCGACTTCGACGCCACGCGTGCGGCGTTGCAGGACACCTGGAAGAAGCAGCTGGATTCCATCCGGGTCGGCGGAGGCGCGGCGGACCGGCAGAAGGCCTTCTACACCGCGCTCTACCACAGCCAGTTGCACCCGAACCTCGCCGGTGACGTCGACGGCATGTACCAGGGGTTCGACAACAAGACGCACACGGCGAAGGACTACACGCCATATCAGAACTTCTCGCTCTGGGACACCTACCGGCCGCAGAACCAGCTTCTGCAGATGCTGGAGCCGAAGGTCGCCCGGGACGTCGCGCTGTCGGTCGTCGCGGCCGGCCGGGACGGCGGCTGGCTGCCCCGCTGGGCGCTCGCCAACAGCGAGACCAACATCATGACCGGTGACCCGGTCACGCCCTTCCTCGTAGAGGCCTGGTCGAAGGGTCTGCTCGCCGGACACGAGGCAGAGACCTACGCGTTGCTGAAGAAGAACGCGACCAGCACCCCGCCCGCCGACTCGCCGTACAACGGACGCTCGGGATCGGACCACTACACCGAGCGCGGCTACATCCCGTCAGGTCTCGAGCTCGGCAAGGACTGCGCGGACAAGGGCGGCGACAACGACTGCAAGCACCCGGCGTCGGCGACGATGGAGTACTCCGCCGCCGATGCGTCGCTCGCGCTGATGGCCGACCGGCTCGGACACAAGTCGGACGCCAGGATGTTCGCCGCGCGCGGCCAGTGGTACCGCAACCTGTGGGACTCCTCGATCCAGCAGTTCCGGCCGCGGACGGCTGACGGCACCTGGCTCACGCCCTACGACCCGGTCGAGGCGGCGCACCAGTTCCACGAGGGCGGCGCGTACCAGTACCAGTGGCTGGTACCGCAGGACCCGGCCGGTCTCGTCAGCCTGATGGGCGGCCGGAGCGCCACCGAGAAGCGGCTCGACTCCTTCTTCGTCCACGACAAGCTGCTCACCGACCCGGCGGGCACCGCCCGGAACGACTGGATCTCGCAGCCGTACGACTACTACGGCAAGCCGACGTACAACCCGAACAACGAGCCGGACCTGCACGCCCCGTACATGTACAACTGGGTCGGCGCCCCGGCGAAGACCGCGACCGTGGTGCGTGCGGCGATGACGCTGTTCACCAACGGGCCGGACGGGATGACGGGCAACGACGACCTGGGCACCATGTCGGCCTGGTACGTCTTCTCCTCCCTCGGCCTCTACCCGACGATGAGCGGCGGCGACTTCCTGGCCGTGTCCAGCCCGCAGTTCGAATCGGTGACCGTCCGGATCGGCAGCTATCCCAAGGCGTCCGGCACCAAGGGCCAGGGCGGCACGCTGACGATCGAAGCACCCGGAGCGAGCGACACGAAGCGGTACGTGCAGAGCGTGGCCCTGAACGGCCGGGACGTACCCCGGACCTGGCTGAGCTGGAACAAGCTCGCGCACGGCGGAACCCTTGCCCACCGGCTCGGGACCTCCCCCTCCTCCTGGGGCACGGGCGAGGGCGCCCAGCCGCCTTCCGTCAACCAGGCATCCCCCGACAGCCGCAAGCACGTCGACGCGTCGCTGCGTCCCGCCTCGGCGGTCGTCCCCACGGGTGACGCCGCACAGACCGCGAAGTTCACGCTGGACGTCCTCGGGCAGGCTCCCGGCAAGCTGAACGTGTCGGTCACGGCGAAGGTGCCCAGCGGCTGGAAGGCCACGACGGCACAGCGTTCACCACTGGTGATCGATTCCGGTCACCTCCCGGTCCAGAAGAAGGTGTCGCTCGACATCACCGTGCCCCCGGGCGTCGCGGCCGGGTCCTACCCGGTGGAGGTGAAGGTCGCGGGCCGAGGGACGAACTCGGTCACCCGCAAGGCCACCGTCACGGTGGGAGCCGCCACGACCTGCGCGAGTGAGGCGAACGGACAGTGCGCAGTGGACCTGCGCGCAGACCTCGGCCACGACGGCACGGCCACGGTGGCGAACTCCGACGAGGGCGACTTCGACGGGCATGGCTGGAGCTATGACGGCGACCTGCTGCCCAAGGCGGGGCCGGTCACCTGGGACGGGGTGACGTACGACGCGCCGGACCCCACCGGCACGGCGAGCAACTTCCTCGAAGCAAGCGGGCAGGCCCTCCTGCTGCCCGCCGGACAGCACAGTGCGCTGCGGCTGGTCGGATCGGCGCACAACGGTCCTGTGACCACCACACTGACCGTGCACTACACGGACGGCAGCAGCACGGAGGCACCGGTGACCTTCGGCGACTGGGCGGGCTCCGCGCCGAACGGCAGCACGGTCCTCCTCGACATGCCGCACCGCATCAAGCGGGGCAGCGGTGTCGACGGGCCGTCCATCCGGCTCTTCGGTACGGCCGCCGAGCTCGATGGGGGCAAGACGGTCCGTTCGGTCTCGCTGCCGGACGACTCCCGCGTCGAGATCTACGCTATGACGCTCGTCTAGAGAAGGACGGCGGACCGCCGAAACCCAGCCGGCGGTGCGCCGTTCCGGATCGGCGCACCCCGCTCATCAGGACCCCGGCGCGAAAGCGCCGGGGCCCTTCGCGTACTCGCCCACCCCGGCATCCGGCCCACCGTCCGACGGGCGCCGACGCCTGCCCGGACGGAGCGGCCACGGCTGCCGTGCCGTCGGCATCTCCGGGTACGGCGCCGGCCACGGACACCGGTTTCGACGGCCCCATCGTTCTCATCCGGGGCAACCTCAACGTCCACAAAGCCGCAGGTCCGCGGGAGTTTGTCGAATCCCGTGACGGGCTGACCATCCACTACCTGCCGCCCTACGCACCCGACCTCAACCTCCTCGAAGGCATCTGGTCACTCCTACGGCGCGGCTGGCTCTCGAACGTAGCCTTCAGCACCCCGGAACACCTCGTCCGGACCGTCCGGCGCGGCCTGCGGCACATCCAGTACCGCAGCCACCTCATAGACGGCTGTCTCACCGGGACCGGCCTGACCATCCGACCCGCCTGACCAGCAGCACGACATCCCGAGTTCAACCTCAGTAGTCCGAGGACGCCTTGACGGAGTCCGGTGGACACGAACGTCGACAATGCGGACCGGCAGGTGCGGTTGAGCTTCTTCGGACAGTGCGTCGCTTCGGTGGGACTGCAAAGGGGGAGCCCGGCCGCACCAAGTGAGGGGGACGGTCGCCACATGGCTGTGCGGCACCTGACGGCAGGTTCGACGCCCGCTGGCTGCGAACCGACCTGCGCCGCGCTGACCTGCCAGGTGGGCTGCGATGAAGGCGGACGTCGCGGAACCGGGCACCGGTGCCGCTGAGACGGTTCCCGGAGCAGTTCGGTCCACGGAGCCGGAGTGCTCTCGGAGGGTGATGGCGATTCGGCCGGCCTCCGGGTCCGGCAGCCGGACCGGATTGCCGCTCGCGCCGGCAAGCAGGGAGTGTCCCTCGGCTGTGACGTCGCTCAGAGGCCCCTCCTGGAGTGCCGGATTCAGCCCGAGCCGGTCGGCCCGGGACTCGTTCCGGCGGGCCCGCCCACGACCGTGAGCAGGTCCACGACGAAGACCAGTGTCGAGCCCGCCGGGATCAACGGAGAGGGTGACTGCTTGCCGTAACCGAGACGTGGGGGAACGATGATCTCGCGCCGGCCGCCGACCTTCATCCCCCTCACTCCCCGGTCCCAGCCCTTGATGACCCTGCCACCGCCCACGGCGAACTTGAACGGCCGGCCCCGCTCCCAGGAGGAGTCGGACTCCCTTCCGGACGCGAACGTGACCCCTACGTAGTGAACCTGGACGACCCTGCCCGGCTGCGCCTCGGGTCCGTCCCCGACCACGAGGTCCCGGATCGTCAGCTCGGTGGGCGCGTCACCCTCCGGAAGCTCGATTCCGGGCTTCGTCAGTTCGCTCATCACGGTCCCCTCGCTCGCCACCGGGCACCCCTGCACGGGCCGGCCTGCCGCATGGACACTCCATGCGGCAGGCGATCACGCTACCGGCAATGCCCATGCTCCGAGGCGCGCCCCGTGCCACGGAAGACGGTTCTCGTATCCGAGGGATGCACCGGAACGGGAGCCGGCCTCACCTCTGCGGGTGGGTGCCCGGTGACCAGGGGCCACGACATCTGCGCTTTTGCGCCATGGGCAAAAGGGTTCACCTTCCCCGCAACGCATGAAGGTCGCGCCGGAGAGCGCCGGCCGCGCGGCCTTGGGCCCCCGGCCGGCCCCGGACGTCCCCGCGTCCTCGGCAGCGGCAGCCTCCAATCTCAGAGCCCTCTGATTTCGCGCCGCTAGCGTCCCGCCCATGGTGCGCGAATACTTGATCATCGGGGCCGGTCCGGCCGGACTTCAGCTTGCTGCTTCGCTGGAACGCGAGGGACGCGACTACGTCGTCCTGGAGCGGGGGAGCGTACCGGGGGCGTTCTTCACCACGTATCCCCGGCACCGGAAGCTGATATCGGTCAACAAGGTGAACACCGGCTACACCGACCCGGAACTCAATCTCCGCATGGACTGGAACTCGCTGCTCAGCGACGACCCGAAGCTCCTCTTCCCTCAGTACAGCGAGCGCTATTTTCCGCACGCGGACGACTTCGTGCGCTATCTGGCCGACTTCGCGGAGCGCACCGGCGTCCGCGTCGAATACGGCACGGAGGCTGTCCGGATCTCCCGCGCGGACGGAGTCTTCACCGTCCTGGACCGCACCGGACGGACATGGCGGGCCCGGCGGCTCGTCGTGGCGACCGGTGTCTCCCGGCTCAATGTGCCACCCGTCCCCGGCATCGAACTCGCCGAACGCTACGACACCTTCGACCCCGACCCGGCGTCCTTCACCAATCAGCGGGTCCTGGTCATCGGCAAGGGCAATTCCGCGTTCGAGACGGCCGACGCCCTCATGGAGAAGGCCGCGGTCATCCACGTAGCCGGCCCGCACTCGGTCAAGATGGCCTGGAAGACCCACTTCGTCGGGCATCTGCGCGCGGTCAACAACAACTTTCTGGACAGTTACCAGCTCAAGTCGCAGAACGCGGTCATCGACGGCACGGTGGAGAGCGTCGAGAAGAGCACCGCCGGAGGGTTCCGGGTGATGTTCCGATACGCCCGGACCACGGAACGGCTCCGCGAACTCCACTACGACCGGATCATCGTGTGCACCGGCTTCCGCTTCGACGCCACCGTCTTCGACGAGACGTGCCGCCCCGCGCTCGCCATCGACGACCGGTTCCCCGAACAGACCTCTGCCTTCGAGTCGGTGAACGTACCTGACCTCTACTTCGCCGGGACGCTGACCCAGCAGCGGGACTTCAAGAAATGCACCAACGGGTTCATCCACGGCTACCGCTACGGGGTGCGTGCCCTGCACCGCATACTCGGCTCCCGCTACCACGGCACACCCTGGCCGGCCCAGCCGCTGACCGCGGCGCCGGAAGCGATCGCCGACGCCGTCGTCGCCCGCGTCAACCGCTCGTCCGCTCTCTGGCAGCAGTTCGGATTCCTCGGCGATGTGGTCGGTGTGGACGGCGGCCAGGCCCTCTACCAGGAGGAGGTACCGCTCGACTACGTCACCGACGGTGGCCTCGGCCCCGCCGCACACCGGTTCGTCGTCGATCTGGAGTACGGGCCGAACCACGACCACGTCGACCCGTTCGACGTCACTGTCCCGCGTGTCGTGGAGAACGACGTCGACCACGCCATGGATTCCGTCTACCTCCATCCCGTCGTCCGCCACTACCGCGACGGAGTGCTGGCCGGTACCCACCATCTGGCGGAGAACCTGGAGAACGACTGGGACATCCCGGCGGTCCACCAGCAGCCACTCACCGCGTTCGTGAGGGCCTGTCTTGGCTGAGCAGTTCCCCGGCGGCCTGCTCGATCTCCTCGACGCGGCGGGCGACCGCCCGGTGTTCGAGCACGCCGGCCGGGTGGTTTCCGGAGCGCAGCTCCTCGGCCTGGTACGGAGGGCGGCGAACGGCCTGCGGCAGCACGGAGTCGGACCGGGGCACGGCGTCGCCATGCTGCTGAGCGTCGGCCCGGAGGCGTTCGCCGCCATCATCGCGGCCCATGTGGTCGGTGCCCGCGTCGTCGGAGTACGGCCGGGCCTGACCGAGCGGCAGCAAGAGCATCTGCTCCAGGACGTCGGTGTCCGCGTCACCGACCGGGCCGGCAGTCCGGGCGCCCGGCGGCCCGGGCTCGTCCTCACTCTCGACGGGCTGCTGTCGACGGCGGACGACGGTGCCCGGCCGCGGGTCTCGGCACGGCCGGGGGACATCGCCCGGCTCATCCACACCAGCGGCAGCACCGGCGTACCCAAGGCATGTGCCCAGACCTATGCGGCGATGACCGCGGCCTGGGTGCTGCGGCCGGACGACTGGCCGCCCGCCATCCGCGAACTCGCCGGCCGAATGGACCGGTTCCTCGTGTTCGGCACCCTGGCGAGCCAGGTGATGATGGAGTACGGGCTGCTCGCACTCGCCGCCGGCGGCACCTTGGTGGCCGCCGATTCTCCAGCCTTTCCCGATGCCCTCGTGCGTCACCGGGCGACCGCCTCCGTCATCACCGTGGCCCGCCTGACTAAACTCGTGGCGAGCCAGCGCGAGTCGCCCGTGGACCTGAGCAGCCTGCGCGCACTGATGGTGTCCGGGTCGCCGCCGGCGCCGGCGCGGCTGCGGGAGGCCGCCGACGTACTCGGCCCGGTCGTCTTCCACGGGTACGGCCAGACCGAGACCGGCATGATCTCCATGGCCACGCCCGAGGACGTGCCCGGTTCGCTCGGAGTGCCGCCCGTGACCCTGGAGATCCGGGATGCCGCGGGCCGCCCCGTTCCGCCCGGGACCGACGGGGAACTCTTCGTCCGGACACCGTCCCAGAGCACCGGCTACTGGCGGGAACCCGCCCTCACCGCCGAGGTGTTCACCGACGGCTGGGTGCGCACCCGCGACCTGGGACGTCTCGACGCCTTCGGCCGGCTGTGGCTCACGGGACGCATGCGTGACGTGGTCATCGTCAACGCCGATGTGTACTACGCCGGTCCTGTCGAGCGACTGCTGGCCACCCATCCCGCGGTGGCCGAGGCCCACGTCGTCGCTGTCCCCGACGACACCACGGGGGAGGCCGTCCACGCCTTCGTCGTACCCGTCACCGGCCGCACACCGGTCCTCGGTGACCTGCGCGCGCTGGTGGCCGCGGAGCTGGGGGAGGCGTGCGCACCGACCGGCCTGACGCTCATCGAGCAGGTGCCGCTCACCGCGGCGGGGAAGCCGGACAAACGACGGCTGGCGGCGGACGGCCCGGACCGGTGAGTCCTCAGCCCGCGCGCCACCCCTGGCGGCCACGACAGCCACGCAGTTCCCCGGCGGCCTCACGCACCCGGGCCGGCCCCGTCCTCGTTCGCGACGCGAGGGCGGGGCCGGCCCCGTTCAGGGGGTCCCGGCCGCGACGGTCTCCTCCGGGTGACCGGCTCGTGCCGGCCGCTCCCGCCGGTCGAGCACCGCGAGCAGCGGCGTCGCCATCACGGTGGTGGTGATGGCGACCACGACCAGGGCACTGAACATCGCCTGCGTCACGATGCCCGCCGCCAGCCCCAGATTGAGCGCGATCAACTGCATCAGGCCCCGGGCGTTCATCAGCGCACCGACCCGCAGGGCGACCTGCTGCGGCTCACCGGCGGCGCGGGCGGCGAGCCAGCAGGCACCGAACTTCCCGGCGACCGCGACCGCCACGCACGCCGCCGTGAACAGCAGTACCGACCCGGAACCCAGCAGGGTGAAGTCGGTGTTCAGTCCCGAGTAGGTGAAGAAGAGCGGCAGGAACACCGTGCCCACCGGCTTGAGTGTTTCCACCGTGCGGTCCAGTTGCACCGAGCGGGGGAACACCACGCCGAGGCTGAACGCCCCGAAGACCGCGTACAGCCCGACCACATCGGTGTACCAGGCGATCAGGAACAGCACACCTACCAGCACCAGCAACAGGTTCTCCGGCGCCGCCCGTTCGGCGAGCAGCACGGAGCGGCCCCGCAGGCGTATCACCACCGCCAGCACCGCGATGAGGCCGAGCCCGCCCGCGACGGCAGCCGACACCAGCCCGGCGCTTCCGCCGGCGATGCTGAACACCCCGGCGAGCAGCACCCACGCGACCGCGTCGTCGACGGCGCCGGCGCCGAGCGACAGCTGTCCGAACCTCGTCCCGGTCAGGCCGCGCTCGGCGATGATCCGGGCCAGCATCGGGAACGCCGTCACCGCCAGTGCGACGCCGACGAACAGGGCCGACACCATCAGTGGTACATCCGGGGCCAGGGCACCGGTCCGTTCGCCGACCGTGATGATCAGCACCACACCGAGCACCACCGGTACCACCACACCGGCGGCGGACACCAGGCCGGCGGTCCGGGCCACACCACGCAACCGGTCGACCCGGAACTCCCAACCCACGTAGAACATGAACGCGACGAGGCCGATCTGCCCCACCACATAGAGGACCGGGCGCAGTTCCTGGGGGAAGAGGCCCGACTCGACGCCCGGGAGCAGAGCGCCGAGCACCGAGGGGCCCAGGACGACGCCCGCGAGCATCTCGCCGACGACGGGCGGCTGACCGACCAGCTGCAGCAGTCGGCTCACGATCCGGCAGACCACCAGGATCACCACGACGGCGAGGAAGAACGCGGATCCGAGCTCCGTGGCAGTCATCTGTTGTTCTCCCCTTCCGGGCGGGCGACCGGGCAGTGTCCTGCCGGTCGCTCCTCGAAGTAACGTGTCGCCGGCCGCAGCCGGCGGGCGTGCAGCACCATGACCGTGCCGAGCACCAGCTGGCGCACCCCCCGGGTGATGTCCTCGACCTTGTCCCGCAGCCGGACGAATCTCCGTAACACCATGAGGCGGCGGGAGGCGGGGGGCAGGCCGCGGGGAATCAGCAGACAGGGGGCGCCGTGCGGGATGGACCGGGTGTGTGAGGCCGTCGAGTCCAGCCGGAACCGGCTCATCACCTCGCGTACCGCGGCGCGCAGCACGAGAGGTGAGAGCCGCCACGCCGGACAGGGCCGGTTCGCCGCCGTTCCGAAGGGGATGTGGTGGACGTCCTTGGAGGCCAGGTCGGTCCAGCGGTCCGGGTCGAACTCCCCGGGCCGGTCGTATCCCGTGGCGTGGTAAGCCGGGTAGTTGAAGCACACGACGGTTCCGGCCGGCAGCACCGTGTCCTCGTCGAGCGGGACCTCGCCCGTGGTGATGCGGTGCGCGATGCCGAAGAGCGGGTACAGCCGCATCGTCTCGTCGAGGATGTGCGTGAGGTACCGGTCGTCCTCCGGGTCCGCCACCAGGCGGTGCTGCACCTGGGGGTGGCGTGCCAGGGCGAGCAGGACGTGCGCCGTCGCCTCGGACAGTTGCACGACGGCCGTGTTGAAGAACGTTCCCTGCAGATAGTGCACCTGTTCCTGCCGCGACAGCGTCCCGGGCAGCCGGTGCGGTACGTCGCCGGCCGTGATCCTGTCGTGCAGATAGGCGGTCAGCCGGGCCCGGCGCCGCGGGTGGCGCAGTCCGGTGCACTTCAGAGAGGTGATCACGTCGTGGGCGTGCGCGGTGATCAGGTCCCGGGCGTGCGACGGGCACGGCTCCTGGAACACCAGCCGATAGCAGAACTCGGCCCACGCGGGCATCACCAGGTCCCGCAGCCGCACGGCGCTGATCCGGGTGTCCGGCACCGTGTCCAGCACCCTGGCGACGGCTCGGGCGGCCGCCGCCGTGAGGTCGGCCGTGCTGCCGGCGAGGATGCGCCGTGTCGTGGCGGCCACGTCCTCGTAGCGCTCACCGGGTTCGAGGTGCTCCTGGTGCACCTCCGGGCCCGGCGCCAGCCAGTACCAGAACAGATCGGACAGGCCCGCGCCCGCGCTCCGGCCGTCGGCGGCCGGATGGGCATAGACCCGCTCGAAGACCTCCGGTCCGTGCGTGGAGCTGGGCAGGGTCACCGCCCGGTCCCCGTTGACCTTCTCGAAGATGCGCACCCGCAGTGCCACCACACCGCGCGGCAGCCACCAGGTGGCCGCTGCGGCCGCTTCCGGCCCGCTCCTCCTCACCACGTCCCGCCTCTCCGGACGGCCATGTCCTTCGTCAGATCGGCGTTCTGCCGCCCTCCGCACAGGGCGAGGGTGTGGTCGTACTCGTCGCGCAGTGTCGCGAGGACCCGCCGCACTCCCGCCTCTCCCTCGGCGGCCAGGCCCCACACCACGGGGCGTCCGACGCCGACCGCACTCGCGCCCAGCGCGAGCGCCACCGCGACATCGCTGCCCCGGCGCACCCCGCCGTCGAGCAGGACCGGCACCCGGCCCGCGACCGCGTCGGTGATCGCGGGCAGACAGTCCACGGCCGGCGGGACCGCGTCGCACTGGCGGCCTCCGTGGTTGGAGACGATCACCCCGGCCGCACCGTGCTCGACGGCCAGCCGTGCGTCGTCCGGATGCAGCACTCCCTTGACCAGCACGGGAAGTGAGGTGTCGCGCAGGACTTCGGCGAAGTCCGGCCAGCGGGCCGCCGGGGACATGGGGATGGCGGTGAGCGCGCCCGGTCCGGCGCCGGGCAGGCCGCGCATGTTCTCCGCGGCGTAGCCGGGCGGCAGGTCGGTGAATCCGTTGCGCAGGTCCCTGGTGTGCCGGCCGAACACCGGCGAGTCGACGGTGACCACCAGTGCCGTGCAGCCCGCTTCCTCGGCGCGCCGGACGAGTGCTCCGGTGACCTCTCTGCGGGGGTGCAGATACAGCTGGAACCACACGGCCGGGTCCGGGGCCGCTTCGCGCGCCGCGGCGACGACGTCGAGGACCGCGGTGGTCGCGGCCGTCCCCGTCACCAGGACGGCGCCCTCGGCCGCGGCGGCACGGGCCGT
>NZ_DATMVN010000403.1:0-10132 GCF_035563135.1 Streptomyces sp. | reverse complement strand
CAGCCGGCCGCCGGGTACTTCCAGTACTCCGGCTACTACAACTGGCTGTTGAAGGAGAAGCACCCCGGCTCCGCTCAGAAGGTCGGTGTCATCGCGGGTGACACGCCCGTCACCAAGGTGATGTCGGCCCAGTTCGAGGAGGCGGTGACAGGCCTCGGGGGCAAAGTCACCTACACCGACCTGTACCCGGCGTCCGGCGTCTCGGACTGGACCCCGTACGCCCAGGCGATCAAGAAGGAAGGCGTCCGGGGCCTGGTCTTCCTCGGGGACTTCGCGAGCCTCGCCAAACTGGAACAAGCCCTCACCGGCATCGACTACGCACCCGACTGGATCGACGCCAACTCCAACGCCTACGGCCCGGCCTTCCCCCAACTCGCGGGCACGGCTCTGGCCGAGCAGCACAACTACGCCGAACTGTTCGCCACGGCACCGCTGGAGAGCGCGGCCGACAACCCCGCCACCCAGAAGACCATCGACCTGTTCGAGAAGTACGCGCCCGACAAGGAAGTCACCTACCCCGTGCTGCGTGCCTTCTCCGCCTGGCTGCTGTTCGCCACCTCCGCCCGCGACTGCGCCACCCTCACCCGCGCCTGCGTGTACGAGAACGCCCGGAAGCACACCGACTGGACCGCGGGCGGACTGCAAGCCCCCTTCGACCTGACCTCGAAGGAACCCGGCACCTGCTTCTGGGTCGTGGAAGCCACCGAGAAGGGCTGGCAGTCGGCGGACTTCAAGCCCGACAAGGGCGCCTTCCGCTGTGACGGAGCCGTCTACAAGTACAAGAACGACTACGGCAAGCCCGCCACCCTCGCCTCGGTCGGCAAGTCCATGTCCGACCTGACCTGACCCGACCCGACCTGACCTGAGAACGGGAGCTGAGTGACGTGAAGGTACGCGTCGACCCCGAGCGCTGCCAGGGGCACACCCTGTGTGCCATGCGCGCCCCGAAAGTATTCGAACTGAGCGAGATCGACGGCCATTCCTCCCCGATCAGCGAGGAGGTCCCCGAAGACCAGCAGGACCAGGTGGTGGAGGCCGTCCGGTCCTGCCCCGAGCGAGCGGTCAGCGTCTTCTGAGGGGAACGGCAGCCGTCACGAGGAGAAGGCACACATGAGCGCATCCGAGCCGCACGACGACACCCGCAGGCAGCCCCGCGTCCACTTCGACCGGCACGCACCCGAGTACCGCGACCAGTTCGAGGAACAGACCCGCGCTTTCCACGCAGGATGCCCGCTCGCCTGGTCCGACACCTACGACGGCCACTGGGTGGCCGCCGGCAACCGTGAACTGCTGGCCTTCGCCCGCGCCGGGGACAAACTCTCCAACGACCACGACGTGAACGGCGAGCGTCGCGGCTACCAGGGCATCAGCATCCCGGCACCGGCCCGGGGCAGGGGCTTCCGCGGAGGCTTCCTGGAGATGGACCCGCCCGAACAGCGCGCCTATCGCCAAGCCCTCAACCCGTACCTCTCCCCGGCGGCCATCGCCCGTTGGATCCCCTTCATCGACGACGTCGCCCGCGCCTGCATCGACGAGAAGATCGAATCCGGGCGGATCGACTTCGTCGACGACCTCGCCAACATCGTCCCGGCCGTCTTCACCCTGGCCATGATGGGCATTCCGCTGGAGAAGTGGCAGCTCTACAACGAACCGGCCCACGCCGGTGTCTACACCCCGCCGAACTCCCCGGACATGGCCCGGGTGGCCGAGGCCCACATGGCCATGCTCAGGGATATCGCCGCCACCCTCCACGAGGTCCGCGCCCGGCCGCGGCCGGGACTCGCCGATGCCCTCGTCCGGCTGGAGACGGATGGCGAGGCCCCGTCCGACACCGATCTGGTCGGTGCCATGGCGCTCCTCATCGGCGGCGGCTTCGACACCACCACCGCGCTCACCGCACACGCCCTGGAGTGGCTTTCCCAGCACCCCGACGAGCGCAGCCGCCTCATCCAGGAGCGCGACACCCTGCTCGACACTGCGACGGAGGAGTTCCTCCGGTACTTCACACCGGCCCCGGGCGACGCCCGGACGGTCGCGGAGGACTGCGAGATCGCCGGCAAGGAGTTCAAGGAGGGCGACCGACTCTGGCTGTCGTGGGCGATGGCCAACCGCGACCCGGCCGTCTTCCCCGACCCGGACCGTGTCGACCTCGAACGCGGTGGCAACCGGCACACCGCCTTCGGTCTCGGTATCCACCGCTGCATCGGCTCCAACGTGGCCCGCACGGTCTTCAAGCGGATGATGATCCAGGTCCTCGACCGCATCCCCGACTTCGTCTGCGACCCCGACGGCACCGTTCACTACGACACCGTCGGAGTCATTCAGGGCATGCGTCACCTGCCCGCCACCTTCACGCCGGGCAGGCGCCTCGGCCCCGGTCTCGACGAGACACTGGTGACCCTCCAGCAGGCATGTGAGGAGCAGGGGCTGGCCGAGCCGGTGACGGTGCGCAAGGCGGAGGCGAAAGTCCGTTGAGCGTGTCACCTGCGCACACCGCCCGTCCGCGGCCGCAGGCGGACCAGGAGACCGAGTTCTTCTGGGCCTCCGGCCGTGACGGGCGGCTCCGCTTCCGCTCCTGCACCGCCTGCTCGGCCCTGATCCACCCTCCCCAGCCGGTCTGCCGCCGGTGCCGCGGCCAGGACACCGCGGTCCGCGAGGTCTCCGGCCGGGCCACCTTGATCGGTTTCACCGTCAACCACCGCTTCCCCTTTCCGGGCCTGCCCACCCCGTTCGTCGTCGCCCAGGTCGCCATCGAGGAGGACCCCCGGGTCCGTCTGACCACCAACCTCGTCGACTGCGCGCCTCAGGACCTGCGCCTCGGCATGTTCATGGAAGTCGTGTTCGAGCAGGTCGACGACGTCTGGCTGCCGTTGTTCCGGCCGGCCGCCGACCAGCCGGCCCCGGCCCCTCTCCCGCCCGACGACCCGGCGCCCGAACGCATGCGGGCTCACGTCCGCCGCACGCCGGCCACCCGGAAGTTCGAGGACCGTGCCGTCATCAGTGGCGCCGGCGCCTCCCGGATCGGCCGTCGCCTCATGGCCCCGCCCCTCCACCTCACCCTGGAGGCGTGTGAGAAGGCAGTCGCCGACGCCGGGCTCGCCCTCGACGACATCGACGGCCTGTCCACCTACCCCGGTGGCGGCGCGTACGGCGGCTTCGCCGAGGGAGGCGTCACCGCGCTGGAGTCGGCCCTGGGCATCCGACCCGTCTGGCACAACGGTGCCGGGGAGACCTTCGGTCCCGGCGGCTCCGTGATCGCCGCCATGCTCGCGGTGGCCGGCGGGCTCGCCCGGCACGTGCTCTGCTTCCGTACCGTGTGGGAGGCGACCCACGCCGAACTCGTCCGTCAGGGAAGGATCCAGCTCCCCCGCGCAGGAGCGGCCGACGGCTGGTTCAAGCCGTTCGGCGCCGTCTCGCCCGCGATCATGCTGGCGATGAACGCCCAGCGGCACATGCACCGCTACGGCACCACCCGTGAGACGCTCGGCTGGATCGCCCTCAACCAGCGTGCCGGTGCCACCCTCCACCCCGACGCCGTCTACCGCGATCCGCTCACCATGGACGACTACCTGTCGGCGCGTACCATCACCACACCTTTCGGCCTCTACGACTGCGACGTCCCGTGCGACGCGGCCACCGCGGTCGTCGTCTCCGCCGCCGAGACCGCTCCCGATCTGCCGAAGGCCCCGATCCGTATCGAGGCCGTGGGGACGCAGATCGTGGAGCGCCCCGAGTGGGACCAGGCCACGCTCACCCACGAACCCCAGGTACTGGGCCAGGCCGCCCACCTGTGGACCCGCACCGAACTGCGCCCCGCCGACGTGGACGTGGCCCTGCTGTACGACGGCTTCACCTTCAACTGCCTGTCCTGGATCGAGGCGCTCGGCTTCTGCGGCATCGGCGAGGCCCGCGACTTCCTGGACGGCGGCCAGAACATCGCCCGCGACGGGACCCTCCCGCTCAATCCGCACGGCGGACAGCTCTCCCACGGCCGCACCCATGGCATGGGCCTGCTCCACGAGGCCGTTGTCCAGTTGCGCGGTGAGGCCGGCGCCCGCCAGGTGAGGGACGCGCGGACGGCTGCGGTTTCCAGCGGCGGGCTCACCCCCAGCGGCGTACTCCTGCTCAGGACGGACGGATGACCTCCACCGAACCCGAACTCGCCACCGGCGTCCACCGGGAGGTGGCGGACGTGTACGGGGTGCCCGCCTCCGCCCTGGTCACAGAGGTGACCCGCCCGCGAGCCGTGATCGTGGCTCTGCACGGCGGCGCCACCACCTCCACCTACTTCGACCATCCCGGCCACCCGAGGCTCTCACTGCTGCGCACCGCTGCTGCGGCCGGCTTCACCGTCATCGCTCTCGACCGCCCCGGCTACGGCAGTTCGGCCGGACACGAGGAGCGCTTGGAGGCACCCGAACGGCGCACGGACTTCGCGTTCGCCGCCGTCGACGCGTTCATGGAGGGCCGGGACGGCGGCCTCGGTGTCTTCCTCTGGGCGCACTCGGCGGGCTGCGAGCTGACCGTCCGGATGGCGAGCGACCCGCGCGGCGGTGATCTGCTCGGCGTGGAACTCGCCGGCATGGGCCGGACCCACCACCCCAGGGCCCTCGCCGCGATGGAGGAGTGGCGGCGTGACCCCGCCCGCACCCGGCCCGATCTGCGCCACGCTCTGTGGGACCCGCCGCACGCCTACCCGCCCGACGTCTACGGCGGACGTGGCATCGGAGCCACCTCGCCGTCGTACGAGGGCCGCCGGGAGGGGTGGCAGGACGAGTTCGAACGGCTCGCCGCCCGTGTGCCGGTACCGGTCCACATCACGCTCGCCGAGTACGAGCAGGTGTGGATGAACGGGCCGCAGGGACTGGCCGACCTGGCGTCGATGTTCACCGGGACGTCCCGCTTGGTGCTGCACGAGCAGGCGGGCGCCGGTCACAACACCAGTGTCAGCCGCACCGCCCTCGCCTACCACCTGCACGTTCTGGCGTTCGTCGAGGAGTGTGCCCTCGGCGTACCGGCCCTGCCGACGGAGGAGGGGCGGGACGATGGGTGAGCCCACGGACGCCGCCCTGCTGCTCGTCCGGGTCGTCCTGGGCGCGGTGATGGCGGCGCACGGCTGGAACCACTGGCGCGGTGGAGGAGGCATCGCCGGCACGGCGGGCTGGTTCGCCGGCCTCGGGCTGCGCCGCCCGCGTCTGCAGGCGTGGTGCAGCGTGGTGACGGAGATCGGAGCGGGCGCGCTGCTGGCCGTGGGGCTGTTCACCTCACTGGCCTGTGCCGCCGTCCTGTCGGTGATGCTGGTCGCCGGGCTGCTCGCGCACCGCCCGCACGGCTTCTTCGTCTTCAAGGAAGGCTACGAGTACGTCCTCGTGCTGGGTGTGCTCGCGGTGGCACTCGGGGCGTGGGGGCCGGGGGAGTACGCCGTCGACACGGCGGCGGACCTCGCGGTGACCGGATGGGCGGGTGCGGGTGTGGTGCTCGCCGTGGCGGGGGTGGCGACGGGCGGGTTGCTCGCCGCCTTCTGGCGGCCTCGGGAGACGACATGAGAGGACGACATGACATGCGGGTCGGTTTCATCGGACTGGGCAGTCAAGGCGCGCCGATGGCACGGCGGATCGTCGAAGCGGGTTACGAGACGACGCTGTGGGCACGCCGCATCGCCACGCTCGAACCCTTCGCGGACACCGGGGCCGGGACCGCTGGTTCACCTGCCGAGCTGGCGGCCGCCAGCGACGTGGTGTGCCTCTGCGTCGTCGACGACGCCGACATAGAACAGCTGACCACCGGGGGCGACAGCGTCTTGGCCGGAATGCGCCGGGGAGGCGTGCTGGTGGTGCACTCCACCATCCATCCGGAGACCTGCCGTCGTCTTGAGGAACGCGCCCGTGTTCAGCGGGTCTCGGTGCTGGACGCACCGGTGAGCGGCGGCGGACGGGCCGCGGAGAAGGGCACTCTGCTTGTCATGGCGGGCGGTGACCCCCAGGTCTTCGCCTTCTGCAGACCGCTGTTCGCCACCTACGGCGATCCTGTTGTCCACCTCGGTCCGACCGGCTCCGGACAGGTGGCGAAGCTGCTCAACAACGTTCTGTTCACCGCTCAATTGGGGATCGCTGCTGATGCTCTCCAGCTGGGAGGCCGACTGGGACTGGACACCGAGGGGCTGGGCCGGCTGCTGTCACGCGGCAGCGCCGCGAGTTTCGCCCTCGAACGGGTCGTCGACGCCGGCGGCACTCTCCAGCGCATCGCCTCGCACGCGGGTGGGCTGCTGGCCAAGGACGTACGGCTGTTCGCTGACATCGTGGAGACCGCCGACGCCGACGGCGAGGCGCGACGGGACCCGGTGCGGGAAGCGGCTCTCTCGGCCCTGAAGGCCATGGGACGGTGAAACCGGGGGCGGGGGCGGTCATGCCCGGCTCCCTCGCTCCGGCCCGGCGGGATGCGTACTGTGTGCGGGCACCGGCCAACGGCGGAAAGGCATGACGTGGGTTCTGCGAGGCGTCAGGACATCCTGGAGGCGGCACTGGAGGTGTTCGCCGAGCGCGGCTTCAAGAATGCCTCGATCGACGCGGTGGCCGAGCGCGCCGGGCTGACCCGGCAGGGTGTGATGCACTACTTCCCCAGCAAGAAGCGGCTGCTCCTGGAGATGCTGGCCTTCCGGGAGCAGCTCAACCGCGAGCACCTCGACCGCGAGCACCTGGCGGACCATCCGGTCGGTGAGGACCTGCCCGCCGATTTCGCGGCGGCAGTCGCCTTCGAACAGAGCCACCCCTCGTTCGCCACCGTGTACAGCGTGGTGATGGCCGAGGCGGTCACCGGCCAGGAACCCGCCCGCGGTTACGTGGGAGACCGCCTGCACTCCCTCCAGGCTCACCTCACCGCCCGCCTGACCGAGCGCTACGGCGAGCGGCTGCCCAGCGGCCTGAGCCCGTCGACCGCCGCCACCGCCGTCCTCGCCCTGGTGGAGGGCATCCACCAGTGGTGGCTGATGGATCCGGAACCGGACGAGGACCACTATCCCGGGATCGTGCGGGACACGCTGTCGGTCCTGTTCGGCTTGACGGAGGACGGGCCTGGGAGCGAGGACGGCGGCGGCCCCCGTCACGCCCCCGTCGTGAACGGGTAGACACGGGTGAAGTCAGCACCCGGTTCGGCGGCGGCGAACGCCTCCCGCACGGCGTGGGTGACCGCGGCCAGTGCGGCCACGCCGCCCAGGGTTCCGGTCTCCCGCAGGTACAGGCCCACATCCTTGCTCATCAGCGTGTTGCTGAACCCGGAGGCGTAGCGGCCGGTCAGCACCTCGTCGGGGAACTTGTCGGCGGTGGCCCCGCTGCGTCCGCTGGAGGCGTTGAGGACCTCCAGCATCACGGCCATGTCCAGCCCCGCCGCCCGCCCGAAGGCGACGGCCTCGCTGGTAGCCGCCAGTGAGACCGCGGACAGGAAGTTGTTGGCGAGCTTGAGCGTCGGCAGCCAGGCGCACCCCTCCGGAGGCGTGCGCCGTCCGTCGATCCAGTGATCGTGAGAGCCGTCAAGGCCTGCCTCCATATGTGAGAGTTGTGCTAACGATAACGAAGAATGTCATTTCCGGAAGAGGTCGGTGCGCTGTGAATGCACCGGAGAGGGAGGCCGCCGTGGAGCTCGGTTTCGTCGGTTCGGGTCGGATGGGGCGCCCCATGGTGCGGCGGCTCGTCGAGGCCGGGCACCGGGTGCGGGTGTACGCGCGCGGCGCTGAGGCGCGCCGGGCTCTCGCCCGCGACGGTGCGGAGCCCGTCGCCTCGCTCGCCGCCGCGGTACGCGGCGCGGAGGCCCTCTTCGTCTGCGTACTCACAGATGCCCAGGTGCGAGAGCTCTGTTTCGACGAGGAGTTGCTTCCGGTGCTCCTCGGCGGCCCGGTGCTCGCCGTGCACACCACCGGTGACCCGCGTACGGTCCGAGCGCTGGCCGACCGGGGCGTCGACGTGGTGGACGCGCCTGTCAGCGGTGGTCCCCACGACATCGAGGCCGGCCGCCTGACGGTCTTCGCCGGGGGGGAACGGCATGCCGTGGAGCGGGTACTGCCCGCGCTGAACGCCTACGCCGACCCGGTTCTGCACGTCGGCGGGCCCGGTGCGGGCCAGAGTGTGAAGCTGCTCAACAACGCGCTGTTCGCCGCCCAGTTGGGTCTGCTCGCGCAGGCGTCACGGCTTGCGGGGCGGCTGGGCGTCGAAGAGGGCGTGCTGCTCGACGCGCTGTCGCACGGCAGCGCGTCGAGCAACGCCTCGACGGCGTCCGCTGCGCGGGGCGGGGTGGGCGGGCTGGCCGTCAGCGCCGGAGCCTTCCTCCGTAAGGACCTCCGGGTGGTCACCCGTCTGGCCGGAGAGCTGGGGCTGTCACTCGGCGCCATGGAGCCCGCGGTACGGGCTCTGGGGGAACTGCTGCCCGTCGACGGTGACTGATGGCCCGGGGCGGGAGGCGGGGCAGGGTTCGCTCACCGCATTTGATAACGCTATTCTCCGATTAAGAGATCGCTGTTATCGTCGTTGCGGTCGACCGTGCGGAGGGGGAGACGGGGGCCGGTCGGCGACCGCGCGGTGCCGTGCGCCCGGCGCACGGCACCGCGCGCCGGCGAAGACGCCGTCCGGAGTGCCGGCCGCCGCGTCCTGTGAAGTCCAGCGAGCAGACATGGAGAGTCCCTCATGGCCCACGTCCTCACCGCCACGTCCCCCTCGCCCGGCCGACGCGCCGGAACTGCCGCGTGATGGCGCCGCGGGAGAGGGGACCGCGCCCGCCCGTGCTGCTGCGCGCCGCACGGCTGCTCGACATCGACAAGGGCGAACTCGTCGAGCCCGGCGCGCTGCTGGTCACCGGCGAGCACATCACCGAGGTGGGCCGGCCGGACACGCTCCTTGAGGGCACCGTGGTGCGTGACCTCGGGGACGTCACTTTGATGCCCGGTCTGATGGACATGGAGGTCAACCTCTTCCTCGGTGGCCCCGACCACCGCAGCCCGCTGATCCCGGTGCAGGAGGACCCGGCCGTGCGCACCCTGCGCGCGGTGGCCAACGCCGGCCGGACCCTGCGCCGCGGCTACACCACCGTGCGCAACCTCGGTCTGTTCGTGCAGACGGGCGGGGTGCTCCTCGATGTCGCGTTGAAGAAGGCGATCGACCTCGGCTGGGTCGAAGGACCACGCGTGGTGCCTGCCGGGCACGCCATCGCTCCGACCGGTGGCCACCTCGACCCGACCATGTTCCAGGCGTTCGCCCCCGGTGTGCTGCCGCTCACCGTGGAAGAGGGCATCGCCGACGGCGTGGCGGAGGTGCGCAAGGCGGTCCGCCACCAGATCAAGTACGGCGCGCAGGTGATCAAGGTGTGCGCGTCCAACGGGGTCATGTCACACACCGGCCCCACGGGCGCACAGCAGTACTCGGACGAGGAGCTGCGCGCCATCGTCGACGAGGCGCACCGGGCGGGCCTCATGGTCGCCGCGCACTGCATGGGCGACTCGGCGATCCGGGCCGCTGTCGAGGCCGGCGTCGACTGCGTCGAGCACGGCTTCCTGGCAAGCGACGCCACCCTGGACCTGATGGTGGAACGCGGCACGTTCCTGGTCGCCACCACCTACCTGACCGAGGGGATGAACACCGAGCACGCCGATCCCGTCCTCAAGGCCAAGGCGACCGACGTCTTCCCACGGGCCCGCGAGTCCACGTCCCGCGCGATCCGGCGCGGCGTCCGGATCTGCCTCGGCACCGACGCCCCCGCCATTCCGCACGGCAGGGGATCCCTGGAGATGCGCGCCCTGGTGGACCGGGGCATGACGCCCCTCCAGGCGCTGCGCGCAGCCACCACGGTCGCCGCGGACCTGATCGGCGCCGACGACCGGGGACGTCTGGAACCCGGCCTGCTCGCGGACGTGATCGCCGTGCCCGGGAACCCGCTCGCGGACGTCTCCGTCACCGGGTGGGTGTCGTTCGTCATGAAGGGCGGCCAGGTGTACCGCGACGACACGCCGGAGCCCTGACCCCCGGACCGCCCGGCCGGCCGAGCCGCAGGAAGCCGGGGGCGCGCGCCGGCCGCGACCCCGCCCCACGACGGACGGTGAGGGATCCGCAGGGGCCGAGCTGCTGCCGGCCGGCCCGCTCGCGTCACGGCT
>NZ_DATMVN010000402.1:0-2767 GCF_035563135.1 Streptomyces sp. | reverse complement strand
GCGTACTGGGAGTACATGCCGTCGCTGTGCTGGATGACGACCTCGTTGCCGTACGAGCCGCTCCAGCCCGCGGAGACCACGGTGCCCGGACCGATGGACCGGACGCTGGTGCCGGAGGCGGCCTGGAAGTCGGAGCCGGTGTGGTAACCGCTGGACCAGCTGGCGCCGGAGGCCCGGTACTGGGTGGTGACATTGGCGTTCTCGACCGGAGCGGCGTAGCCGGAGCTGCTGCTCTCCGACGCACCGGTGCCGGTGGCCGCCGCGGTCTCCTTCTCGGCCGGGGCGGCCGGGGCGGCAGCCTTCTCGGCCTGGGCAGCCGGGGCGGCAGCCTTCTTCGCCGTCGAGGGGGCGGCCCCGGAGGACTTCTCCGCGGAGCCGGACGCCTTGGCGCCGAGAGTCAGCTTCATGCCCGGGAGGATCAGGCTCGGGTCCTCACCGACGACGGCACGGTTGTCCTGGTACAGCTTCTGCCAGCCGCCCTTGACCTTCTTGTCGGCAGCGATCTTCGCGAGGTAGTCACCGGAGACCACGGAGTAGGTCTTCGGGGCGCCCTTCGCCGCGGAAGCGGAAGCGGAGCTGGGGGCGCTGTGCGCGGCGGCGGACTCGGCAGCCGGAGCGGCCTGCCCGGCGGCGTGGGCGCCGGTGGCGCCGATCAGCGGGAGGGCGAGAACGGCGCCGCCGGTCCCTGCGGCAAGGACGCCACGGGAGATCGGGCCGGTCTTCGTGCGACGGTGCTTGCCTTTTGCGGGCATGGGGTTTCCTCTCCGGCGCCTGCGAGGTGAGCTGTCGGGTTCGGACTGGAGATGCCCGGCCGCGCGGTGCGCGCGACTTGACCCCAAGCCGTACCGGATCCCTCCGGCCGGCGGCCTACCTGGTTCCCCCGCTCCTGCCACACGTGAGTCGGTGCGGATTCCGGGCGGCGGCAGGATTAGGCGTTCCGTCCGGATTGACCGTGACCGTAAGCGAGCCGGGACGCCACGGACAAGCCGCCGGCCGAGGAGCGGAATCCGTTCCTCATTTCCGGTACCGCATTCCCGTCACACTCCGTGGATTACGGATCTTGGCTTTCCGCTCGGCGTCCGGAAAGGCCCTCGGCACCTCCACCACGCACCGTCACAGATATGATCCCGCTCACCTGGTTCACACCATCTCCCATGCAAATAGGGCATGTTCCATTAAATGCGCCAATACGGACATGCTGTGACCGCTGTCGCCCGTGTCCCCAGCACCGGGACGGCCGAGACGGTTGCCCGGTGCAGCCATGTCGTATCGTCGCGGGCGTGCCCCGTCGGCGAGCGGCGCCGACACCTGACACTCCAGGAGCCCTTGTGACGCAGTTGCCAGAGGTCCCGCAGGTCCGCCCCGAGCCGACGGACGTCGCCCTGACCGGCGTCCGCAACTTCCGCGACGTCGGCGGGCTTCCGACCGTGGACGGCCGCACCGTGCGGTACGGGCGCCTCTACCGCAGCGGCCACCTCGCCCACGCCACCGAGGCCGACGCCGCCTTTCTCGCCGGGCTCGGCCTGCACACGATCTTCGACTTCCGCAACGCCGCCGACCACAAGCTGGACGGCCTCGACGTCGAGCTGCCCGGTGTCCGGAATGTCAGCATCCCTCTCTCCGACCCCGCCGACGGGGCGGAGTTCTGGCGGCTGGTGCGCGACGGGAACATCCAGCAGCTGCGCTCGATCCTGGCCGACGGCAAGGGGACGGAGCGGATGGTCGCCTCGTACCGCTCGATCATCAAGGACCGCACCGCCGAACACAGCCGCGTGCTGCACGCGCTGGCCGAGGACAGCGTGCCGGCGTTGATGCACTGCGCGGCGGGCAAGGACCGGGCCGGCCTGTCGGTCGCGGTCTCGCTGCTCGCGGTCGGTGTCGAGAAGGAGGCCATCGAGGCCGACTACCTCAAGTCGAACGACGCGCACCGCCGGTACAAGGTGAAGCGCAGCGACACCTCGCCCGTAGGGATGTCCGACGAGGTGATGGAGCTGCTCAATCCGCTCTTCGGCGCCCACGCCGAATACCTCGACGCGGCGTTCGCCACCATCGAGGAGATCTGGGGCAGCACGGACCGCTACCTCCTCGAAGGGCTCAAGGTCAGCCACGAGACCCGCGAGAAGCTGCGTGAGCGTCTCGTCGAGGACGCGTGACGCCGGAAGTCAGCCCTTGCCGGCCACGGTGAAGAGAAGGAAGAGGAAGGCCGCGACGACGTGTCCGGCCACCAGGTAGGCGATGAGCCGGATCACGAGTCCCCGGGGCATGCGCCGCTCCTGTGTGTCCGCGCTCTTCGGCCTGCGCGAGGCGAGCGGGTCGTAGTACTCCGGATCGGACATGACGGTCCTCTCTTCCGGCCGCTCGGGCCGGTGCGGTGAAAGGGGGCGCGATCCCGCAGGGCGCGCGGTGGCGAAAGACGCGCCCGGTGGGCCCGCGGGATCAGAACCGGTGCGTCCCGCCGCCCAGGCACAGCTCGGCGGCCGGGCTCTGCAGCAGCGTGTGGACGAAGAGCAGGCGCGCCCCGGCGGCGTCGAGCGCCGCGATCCGGTGCGGGGTGAGCGAGTCGAAGTGCGCGCTGTCACCCGGATCGAGGTCGTGCACGGTCTCCCCGAGCACGACCCGCAGCCGGCCGTCGAGGACGTACAGCCACTCCTCTCCGGGATGGACGCGCACGAGATCGCCCTCGGCGCCGCCCGGGACCGCGACCGGGTCAAGGTCGTGGACCGGGCGGAGATGACCGACATCTGCCGGTCCTGAGGCCGGGCTCCTA